>JAWLDI010000015.1:0-30007 GCA_041686715.1 Pelovirga sp. | reverse complement strand
GCCGACTGGCGCATGGTCTTGACTCCGAGACGCATTGTTTCTTCTTTAATTTCAGCGGTATTGGCCCCCGCCAGAATAGCTTCACGAATCTGCTCAAACATGGGCATGACCTGGTAAAAGCCGACCCGTCCGCGATAGCCGGTATCGTTACATTCGTCGCAACCACGTCCTTTATAAACGGTTATCTTGCTTACTTCTTTCTCCGGAACACCGGCTGTAACAAGTGCTTCGGCCGGATGTGCGACCGGCTCCTTACAACTGCTGCATATCCGCCGTCCGAGCCGCTGGGCAGAAATCAGGTTTACCGCAGAGGACACCAGAAAGGGTTCTATTCCCATATTGAGCAAACGGTTAACGGTACTGGGCGCATCATTAGTATGCAGGGTCGACAGCACCAGGTGACCGGTCAGAGCAGCCTTTACTCCGATTTCTGCCGTTTCAAAGTCACGTATTTCGCCGATCATGATGATGTCGGGATCCTGCCGTAAAAAGGCACGCAGAGCAGCAGCAAAGTTCAGACCGATCTCCTCATGCATCTGGACCTGATTGATTCCGGCAAAGTTAAACTCGACCGGATCTTCCGCTGTCGAAATATTTTCGCTGACCTTGTTAAGTTCCGACAGGGCCGAATAGAGCGAAACCGTTTTACCACTACCGGTAGGCCCGGTGACCAGAACCATCCCGAAAGGCTTATGAATCTCCTGTTTGAACCATTTAAGCGCCTGTTCTTCATAACCAAGTTTGGTCATGTCCAATTGCAAACTGCTTTTATCGAGCAGACGCAGAACGACTTTTTCTCCGAACAGGGTCGGCATACAGTTGACCCGATAGTCCATTTCCTGGCCGCGACCCATTTTGATTTTGATCCGGCCGTCCTGGGGCAGACGGCGCTCCGCGATGTCGAGGGTCGCCATAATTTTAAGACGGGATGTGATGGCATTTTTCAGCTTGCGCGGCGGTTTCATTACCTCATAGAGCACACCGTCAATACGGTAGCGAACACGAAACATGTGCTCATAGGGCTCAATATGAATATCTGACGCTTTCTTCTTGATGGCATCGGTCAGAATGAGGTTGACCAGCTTGACTACCGGGGCGTCCTCACTGGCCTTTTCCAGTTCGTTGATATTCTCAAGATCGTCTTCACCGACCAACTCCAGGTCGATATCGTCAAATTCACTTAATGCATCCGCCATACTGGCCGACTGATCATAATAGCTGTCGATGGCCTCCTTGATAGCGGCTTCTGAAGCAACAACGACCTCGACATTGTAGCCGGTCATAAATTTGATATCATCGATAGCAAAAATATTGGAAGGATCCGACATCGCAATAATCAATGTCGAACCGGCCCGGTTGATGGGTAAAAGCTGATATTTTTGTGCCACTTCCGCGGGAATCAATTTAATCACAGCAGGATCGACATCGAACTCTTTCAAATCGATGGAGGGCACACCATAGTGTTTCGAGAGGAATGAGGCCAGGTCGTGTTCTTGCACGTAACCGAGATTGATCAAGGCCGCGCCGAGGCGAATACCCTCACGCTTCTGCTCAGTCACTGCCTTTGCCAGCTGGTCGTCTGAAATCATCTGGTTTCTGACCAGTAGTTCACCAAGTCGGCTGACACTCATGCCACTATCCCTTTCCCATTTCATTGCCGGATTGGAGATATTCGCTTAAAAAACAACGCATCGTACCGGCGGCTAAGCGCTGTCCAGTCCAGATAAAAAAGGCATCCTCCCCCTGCGCCGCCAGCAGACTTAAACCATCGACCCAAGTCAAACCTCGCTCTGCGGCAGCTTCAGTGAGGGGTGTGCCAGCTTTGGAATATACCATATCAAATATTAATGCGCTACCTTTAATATTCTCCAATAGAAGAAAATCCAATTTTTCTCCACGCAGGCCGACTGATGTTGTATTAACAATCAGATCCGCACCCTTAAGGGCTTGTAAAAATTGGTTCGTCCCGTAGGTGACCGGCGCCAGCCGGTTTTTTTGACCATCGCGGGAGAAGTCGGCACTCAACTGCCGGGCCCGCTCGAAGCTGCGATTTGCTATGGTCACCTGCTCTATATCTGTCGACAACAGGGCATGTACTGCTGCTCGCGCGGCTCCACCGGCACCAAGAATAAGTACCTGCTGATGTTCCGCACTTAATCCGAGCTCATCACGTGCCGAACGCAAAAAACCGCTGCTGTCGGTATTGTAACCTACCAGATGCCCGCCGTGATTGATAATTGTGTTGACGGCACCGATACGGGCAGCATCGGGGTCAACTTCGTCGAGCAGAGATAAAATGCTTTCCTTATGCGGAATCGTAACATTTATACCTTGAATATCGAGAGCTCGTAACGATGACACCGCCGCATCGAGATGATCAGCGCGAACATGGAAAGGCACATAAACGGCATCAATACAGCAGTGCGCGAAAGCTGCATTCTGCATGACAGGTGACAGCGAATGCCCTACCGGATCGCCAAAGATTCCGTAAACAGCTGTTTGCCCGTTTAAATGATTCATCACCCGCCCCTCAACCAACATTTCTGGCATCCAGATATTGCTGATATTGTATTACCTGTACCCGTTGTAAAATTTGACGCGCCTTCAGCACATCTGCTGCTATGGCTTCAGATAGATCGTGCAGGCTGGTAAATGTCTTTTCTTCTCTGAGCCGTTCAATAAAGTAGATCCTTATTTTTTCGCCATAAATATCACCGGTATAATCAAGCAGATGGACCTCAATAGTGATATCGTCACAGGCAAATGTCGGGCGGAATCCGATGTTGACAACACCACCGAATTCCAGGTCACCGTGGCGAACCTTGACAACATAGACACCGGGTGCGGGGATCAGTTCCTTTTCCGTCTGCAGATTTGCCGTCGGAAAACCGAGTTCACGACCCCGCTGGAAACCTGTAACCACCTGCCCCAACAGATTATAGTGGCGCCCCAGCAGGGGGACTACCTCAGCTACCCTGCCGGCAGCAATCAAGTGACGGATACGGGTAGAACTGTAGGGCTCACCATCAGCGCCGACCGGTTGCAAAACCTCTACGGCAATTCCACGGCTGTGACCGAATTCTGTCAGAAATTGCGCCGTACCACGCCGCCCTTTGCCGAAGGCATAATCGTAACCGATCACCAGTTTTTGTGCTGACAAGGCATCAATAAGCACCTTATCAACAAAGGCTTCGGGTGACTGCTCGGCGAATGTTGTGTCAAAAGGAATTTCAATCAACCAGTCAACATGCGAAGCCGCAATCAGCCGCCGTCGCTCTTCTCTGGTATTCAGCAGTAAAGGGGCCTTGTCTGGATGGAGAAGTTTTAACGGGTGCGGATAAAAGGTACAGACAACAGACTGCAACTGCTCTTTTCCGGCAGCATCAATCAGGCGCCGAAACAGGGCTCGGTGGCCAAGGTGGACTCCGTCGAAATTGCCCAGGGTAACAACGCTGGGGTTAAAATGAGGGGGTATATCGGCAAGAGAATCAATGATAATCACAAAAGCAACCATCCTCCAGTCATCGGTAGCAGACTTCAGTAAAAGGGTTGTGCTCCCCGCATCGTATGATCAGCGTTCCGGTTCCATTAAACTCATAACATCTGGACACATGGGTAGAATGGCTCCAGGAATAATAAAAAAACGAAAAGTAAAATATCCATAGCTGTCATATTAACGTCTGCTTATCAGTAACGACAAGGGCTAAATGGAGCGCAAGAACAAAACAGGGCGAACCGTTTCCGGTCCGCCCCATAAATTATTAACGCCGCAATGGCAACGCTAAGACTGTTGCTGACGGATTACTACTCCAGCGAACTGGGTATCATTGATTTTAAATACTCACGATTCAGTTTGGCAATAAACTTGACACTGATCCCTTTCGGACAGGCCGCTTCACACTCATAATGATTAGTACAGTTACCAAAACCCTCTGACTGGTTAGCTTCCGTCATTGCTTTCACCCGCCGTCTGGCTTCCGGCTTACCCTGGGGCAGCGCTGCCAACTGGGCCACCTTGGCACTGGTAAACAACATTGCCGAACTGTTGGGACAGGCGGCGACACAGGCACCGCAGCCGATACATTCGGCAGCATCCATGGCATAGTCAGCCACCGGTTTGGCTATGAGCAACGCATTGCCATCGGCTACCCCACCGGTATGACAGGAGGTATAGCCACCAGCCTGCATCACAATGTCAAGTGCGGTCCGGTCGACAATCAGATCCCGCAGAATCGGGAAAGCCCTGGCCCGCCACGGCTCGATGAAAATCTCATCACCATCGTTGAATTCCCGCATGTGCAGCTGACAAACCGTGGTGAGTTCCTGCTGTCCGTGAGGGCGCCCGTTGATGACTTGTGAACACATGCCGCAAATACCTTCGCGACAATCGTGGTCAAAGGCGATCGGATCCTGACCGGATTTAATCAGATCATCGTTTACCTCATCGAGCATCTCCAGGAAGGACTGATCCGGGCTGACATCTTTTGCTTGATAAGTTTCCAGTTTTCCACTGTCTTCTGGCCCCTTCTGGCGCCATACATGCAATGTAAGATCCATTATTTATAACTCCTTACGGCAAGTTTGACGTTTTCAAATTCCAAGGGCTCTTTATGCAGCTCCGGAGCCTTATCTACACCTTTGAATTCCCAGGCGGCAACATAGCTGAAGTCCTTATCGTTGCGCATGGCTTCACCATCATCGGTCTGATGTTCTACGCGGAAATGACCACCGCAGGACTCCTCACGATGCAATGCATCAGTCGTCATCATTTCAGCGAATTCAAGGAAATCTGCAAGACGCCAGGCATTTTCAAGTTGCTGGTTAAGCTCCATGGCTCCGCCAGTAACATTGACATTGTTCCAGAACTCGTCACGAATTTCCGGTATCCGCTTGAGGGCATGCTTGAGGCTGGCTTCACTTCTGGCCATACCGACATCTTCCCACATCACGTTACCAAGCGCCCGGTGCAACTCGCCAACGGTCTTTTTACCTTTAATAGACAGCAGCTTGTTCATTTCTGCCTTGACGTTTTCAGCCGATTCCTTGAATTCCGGATGATCGGTCTTGACCTGGCCGGGAGTCAGGGATGCAAGATAGGGGGCAATGGTATAAGGAATAACAAAATAACCATCTGCCAGACCCTGCATCAGCGCCGAAGCACCAAGACGGTTGGCACCATGAACCGAGAAGTTGGCCTCACCCAATACAAAGAGCCCGGGAATATTGCTCATGCACTGATAATCAACCCAGAGCCCGCCCATGGAATAATGCGGTGCGGGATAGATGCGCATGGGACGCTCGTAGCCGTCTTCAGCGGTGATTTTGTAGTACATGTCAAACAGGTTGCCGTAGCGCCCTTCGATGGTCGACTGCCCGAGGCGGTTGATCGAGGCCTCGAAATCGAGGTACACACCCCGTTTGCTTTCACCAACACCGCGGCCATCATCACACTGCTCTTTGGCCGCACGAGACGCGATATCACGTGGTGCCAGGTTACCGTAAGAGGGGTATTTTCTCTCGAGGAAATAATCACGATCCTCTTCGGGAATCTCGCCGGGATACTTATCGCAATCTTCAGCTTTTTTGGGCACCCAGACGCGACCGTCATTGCGCAGGGATTCAGACATCAGTGTCAGCTTGGACTGCTTGTCGCCATGCTGCGGAATACAGGTCGGATGAATCTGGGTGTAGCAGGGGTTGGCCATGAAAGCACCTTTTTTGGTTGCTCTCCATTTGGCAGTCACGCTGCAACCCATGGCATTGGTCGACAGGTAGAATACATTAACAAAACCACCGGTAGCCAGAATCACTGCATCTCCCCAGTAAGATTCAATCTCACCGGTCACCAGGTTACGGCAGGTAATACCTTTGGCGGCACCATCAACCACAACCAGGTCGAGCATTTCACGGCGCGCATGCATCTTCACCGAACCATTCTTGACCTGCCGTGACAGTGCCGAGTAAGCACCAAGAAGGAGCTGCTGACCGGTCTGACCACGAGCGTAGAAGGTTCTGGAGACCTGGGCACCACCAAATGAGCGGTTGTCCAGGTAGCCGGCATAATCACGGGCAAAGGGGACACCCTGGGCCACACATTGATCGATAATATTGTTGGAAACCTGGGCCAGGCGCCAGACATCCGCTTCTCGGGCACGGTAGTCGCCACCCTTGACGGTATCGTAGAACAAACGATAGATGCTGTCGCCGTCGTTGGGATAATTCTTGGCCGCGTTAATACCGCCCTGGGCAGCAATACTGTGTGCCCGCCGCGGGCTGTCCTGGTAACAGAAGGCTTCAACGTTATAGCCGAGTTCGCCGAGAGAGGCCGCCGCAGCGCCCCCGGCAAGACCGGTACCAACGACCAGAATCTTGAATTTACGTTTGTTGGAAGGGTTCACCAGCTTCATATCGAAGCGGTGCTTGTCCCAGGAAGTTTCAATCGGACCCTTAGGTGCTTTTCCGTCTAATATCACAATAAGCCCCCTATTTCACAATGCGAGCGAGAATAAACAAAGGAATGGCGATATAAGCCAGACCGTACACTATTGCCAGTATTTTGCCGATGGAGATGACCTTGTCCTGACTTGGGCCGGTACTCCACCCAAGAGTCTGTACCCAACTGGAAATAGCGTGGGACAGATGAAGCAGCAGAGCAACCATGGCAACGATATAAATCAATGAGATAAATACCTTCTGGAAACTCATGACTACCATTGAATAAACATCCAGGCGGGATGCGGCATCAAGAGGCAAGTTGACTGCCGAAATCGACGGATTGGTCACCTGAATCGTAAAATGCAGCAGGTGATACAACAGAAAAGCCAGAATAATGAGACCGGTATAAAGCATGGTCTTGGCAGAAAAGGTGGTAGCCAGCGTCTTTTCAATAGCATAAGGATCCGGTGTGGCAGCCTTGTTTTCCAGGTAAAGCTGAATGCCGAAGGTAATATGCACGGCAAAGAGCACCAGCATCCCCAGCCGGAACAGCCAGACCAGCGGACCGAGGTCGTGCAGGGCTTTTGCGTAGGCATTAAGGCTGTCGGGTCCTGCAAAAACCGTCAGATTGCCTATCAGATGTACTGTGATAAACGCGATCAACAACAGACCGGTCACAGCCATCAGAATCTTTCTTCCCACAGTGTTAGTAAACAGATTCATAATGAATTTCCCTCGAGAGTGTGAATGGTTGCCAATGAAGGGTTTACCCCAAAATCAATCAGCCTTGTCCAGCTCTATCAATCAAGCCAGGCCCGGTTTTTCTCCTCATAAAAACGGGCCCAGCTACCATGCCCCGGCGGCCCACGCCAGGAATAAGACCTCCTGTCCATGCTGACATCCTTTCGGTGTCTCTTTAAACATATAAGAGCCCTGAGCCGAAGCTGAGAGCGCGCGACTGAAAACAGTATACTGTATACTAAACATCGTTATAAATTTAAACAAAAAAAACCGTAGTTTGGTGAATTCTAATAGGACCGGAAATCACTTTTTAAGATCAAGATGGCAGCCCTGCTTTGCCCTGGCTGACTTAAGATTCTGCAGCGACTCTCTGTAATGCCACAATCTTTTCCAGGCTCTGTTGCAATGTCTTGCTTTTGTCCTGAGCAACAGCTAATTTGGCGCGGTCTTTTTCAAGCACCTGCTTTGGAGCATTCTGGACAAACTTTTCGTTGCCCAGCTTGCGGGTAAAAAAATCGACATCCTTTTGGACCTTATCG
The DNA here is from genome assembly GCA_041686715.1 of Pelovirga sp. Taxonomy (GTDB): domain Bacteria; phylum Desulfobacterota; class Desulfuromonadia; order Desulfuromonadales; family Geopsychrobacteraceae; genus Pelovirga. The sequence goes on along the minus strand of JAWLDI010000015.1, from coordinate 22,292 downwards.
ATCTCCTTTTGCAACCGTGCTTCTTCTTCGACCAGATCAATCACACCGGCAAGGGGAATTAGAACATCAATATCTCCGGCCACCTGGGTGGCCACTTCCTGCGGTCGATCGATATCTACCCCAGCGACAAGTTCTTCAACCCGGGCCAGACTGCAGATAGCCGCCTGCTGTGCACGAATGGTCGTTACTGTTGCATCGTCTTTACAGTTGAGCAACACGTTGATTTTTCGCCCGGGAGGAAGATCAAGCTCGCCGCGGACGTTACGAACAGCCGTGACAATGGTCATCAGCATTTCCATATCGGCGACCGCCTTCTGGTCGGTAGTGATACCACTGCCGGCGGGGAAGGAGGCCATCATAATCGATTTGTTCGGTCGCCCCCCCGGCAGCGCCTGCCAGATTTCTTCGGTAACGAAGGGTAGAATCGGATGCGCCAATCGCAGTAATCCTTCCAGCACAGTAAAAAGAACCATCTGGGCGCTGTGCCGCGCTGCAGAATCATCGCCGTAAAGAGGTTGCTTACTTAACTCGATATACCAGTCACAGAATTCATGCCAGGTGAATGCATAGAGAACGGCAGCGGCATCGTTGAATTTATAATCTGCCAGGGCCCTGTTCATCTGCACTGCGGTCTGATCATAGCGGTGCAGAATCCATTGTTCTGCCGGGGCCAGTTCAACGCTTGAAAAATCGATGTTCACCGGATCGAAATCCTCCAGGTTAAGCAAGGCAAAGCGACTGGCATTCCATAATTTGTTGACAAAGTGACGGTAGCCGCCGATCCGCTCGGTTGAAAGCCGGATATCACGACCCATGGCAGCGAACGCACACAGGGTAAAGCGAAAAGCGTCGGCCCCGTACTCGTCAATCACTGTCAGTGGATCAATCACGTTACCCTTGCTTTTGCTCATCTTCTGCCCCTGAGCGTCACGCACCAGGGCATGGATGTAGACCTCTTTGAATGGCACATCATCCATGAAGCGCAGGCCCATCATCATCATTCGAGCAACCCAGAAAAAAAGAATATCGAAACCGGTCACCAGGCAGCTGGTTGGGTAGAACGTTTCCAGGGTCCGGGTTCGATCTGGCCAGCCCATGGTCGAGAATGGCCACAGGGCCGACGAAAACCAGGTGTCGAGAACATCACTTTCCTGCTCTACCGTCTGACTGCCGCAGTGCTCACATGACGTGATATCTTCCAGTGAGACACTGATCTTGTCGCAATCGGAGCAGAACCAGGCAGGGATACGATGCCCCCACCAGATCTGGCGACTGATACACCAGTCCTGAATATTGTTCATCCACTCGAAGTAGGTTTTTTCCCATTGCCGGGGCACAATCGCGGTCTGGCCGGATTCAACGGCATTAATGGCCTGTTCAGCCAGCGGCTTGACCGCGACATACCACTGTTTGCTCATATAGGGCTCGATCACGGCGTGGCAGCGATAACATTCGCCTACAGCATGGACATGATCCTCCACCTTTTCCAGCAATCCCAGTTTATCAAGATCGGCAACCACCTGTGACCGGGCGTCAACAGTCGAGAGCCCCTGATAACTGCCACCATTTTCATTGATGCGCCCGGACTCATCAAGAACGTTGATAAAATCAAGATCATGACGCTTACCTACGGCAAAATCATTGAAGTCATGGGCAGGAGTCATCTTAACCGCACCGCTGCCAAACTCACTATCGACATACTCGTCGGCAATAACAGGAATTTCACGATTCACCAACGGCAGCAGTACGGTTGCACCAATCAGGTCGCGATAACGCTCATCATCCGGGGCAACAGCGACGGCTGAATCACCCAGCATGGTTTCCGGGCGTGTGGTTGCTACCACCAGATAGCGGTCGCTGCCGACCAGCGGATAGCGCAGGTGCCAGATACTGCCTTTTTTATCTTCGTGCTCCACTTCCAGATCGGACAGGGCGGTGTGACAGCGTGGACACCAGTTGATCAGGCGATTGTCCCGATAAATCAACCCGTCCTGGTAGAGACGCACGAAGACTTCGCGCACCGCTCGTGACAGACCGTCGTCCATCGTAAAACGCTCGCGCTCCCAGTCACAGGAAGCACCGAGGCGTTTAAGCTGGTTGATAATCTGTCCACCGGATTCTTCCCGCCATTGCCAGACCCTTTGTACAAAGCCCTCACGACCAAGCTCGTGACGGTCAAGGTTTTCTGCGTGCAGCTGCTTTTCGACAACATTTTGCGTGGCAATTCCGGCGTGGTCAGTGCCCGGCATCCATAACACCTCATAACCAGACATCCGCTTCCACCGACAGAGAATATCCTGCAGGCTGTTGTTCAGGGCATGCCCCATATGAAGCACACCAGTCACATTGGGTGGGGGTATAACAATCGAATACGCAGGCCGGCCTGAATGTTCATCGGCGCGGAAATCACCACGTTGCTCCCAGATATCGAACCACTTCTGCTCTATCAGAGCGGGATCATAGGCCTTGGGCAATTGCATGCTCATTGTCTGGACGTCCTTTTTCTTGCAATTCTGTGATTTGAATGTCTCAGGAGGGATTCTATCGCCGGGGACAATAAAGCGGGAAGACAAAAGATGTCAAGACTTCCTTTGCCCCCCCGCTCTTAGTACTACATCATGGCTTATTGCTGTCTGCTGTTAAGGCTCACCACGCTTAATTTTTTCTATTTCCGCGCTGATCATGGTTTCGGCAAGATCCGGGACGACCTCCCAGACAGTCTGCTCAAGCATCTCCCGGGCCATCTTCTCAATCATCGGGCCGGCAACTTTTCCAATAATCTCCTTGAGCTCTTCTTCCGGCAACTGGCGCAGTTGTTCTTCCACCGCAGCCACGGCACTGACGGTGTCCGGTGCCGTCACCGGCTCGGCGATTGTGGTCGCGAAATCGTCTCCGACCTCTTCCTCCGTGTCAATGACATCGTCGTCCTCATCGACAAAAAGGTCATCATCACGTCTGCCCGTTTCCGGCTCCGCGTGCTGTTCAGCTTCAGGATCGGGGAGCTCATCCTCATCGTCAGTGAAAAACTGCTCATCTTCCGCGAGCGGCACCTCATCCGTAACCGGTTGTTGGGGAATCTCCTCACCGAAACCATCATCTTCGGCGATGATGTTATTTTCTTCACTATCATCTTCATCAGGCCCAGCGACAAAGACTTCGTCATCTTCGTCACTCTCTTCCGGTGCTGCCGCAAAAGAGGTATCCGCGGCGGCAGGGTCTTCTTCGGCAATTTCGCTCTCGCTCAGTTCTACAACATCACCCTCTGTCAGCTCAAGAACATCCTCACTGTCCATCGCCTCTGCTGCTTCCGGGGACTCCGATGTGCCGACGACAGATCCTTCTTCAGCGATATCCGTATCCGTTTCAGTCAGGTCGATGAAGGTATCGGAATCTTCAACCAGCGCTTCTTCCTGATCGAGATCGTCTTCCATCAACTCAAGAACATCATCCGTATCATCCGCTGGCATTGTCGCATCGTCAGTATCTTCACTGACAAACCCAAAGGGAGGAGAATGCTCCTCAGATTGTGTGGCAGCACTAAACTCGTTTTCCTCCGGTTGACCGGCTTCCTGCTCCTGGTCTTCAGCAGTAACGAAGCCGAATTGCCTGTCATCTTGCGTTTCCTCTTGCTTTTCTTCTTCCTCTTCTGCCTCAGCCGTTACCGGCTCGAACCCCGGGTCATCCATCTTTTTATGGGTCTCTGTTTGCGACATGGCCGTAGCATAGGGAGCAAGTTGCTCCGGGGTTAACTCCCGAGACTCATCGGCAGGTGTTTCGTCCGGTTCAGGCTCATCGTCAACGATCTCGTTATCGTCATCCTGATCCCCAGCCGCCAGCAGATCATGAGGTTTGAGGTCATCTTCCTCAAACGACACCTCTCCCCACAATCCGCCATCATTATCGTCGGCGGCGGCAATCTCAGTCTCGGATAACACCTCATCAGCCTGATCGATCACATCTTCTCGAGGAGGGAGGGTATCTTCTTCTTCATCACCACTCAACAATTCGTCATGAATTTCTTCGGATACCTCACTAGCTACCGCATTGACTCCCGGCACTGGTTCTTCAGGCACTGGTTCTTCAGGCACTGGTTCTTCAGGCACTGGTTCTTCCGCAGGCACGAGACGCAACGGCGGCATTTCTGAAAGGGCGGCAACCTTATCCAGCAACGCCTGAGATTCAAAGGGCTTGGTCAACCAGCCGTCAGCACAAACCTCAACCGCCCGCGCCTCGTCAAATTGCTCAAAGGCTCCGGGGAGCAACAACACAGAAGTCTGGGCTAGAGCGGGATGGCTCTTTATTTCTCGACAGAGCTCAAAGCCGTTTTTACCAGGCATGGCCACATCGGCAATAACCAGGTCAGGCTGATGCTCCAGGGCCATTTCATAAGCCCTGTCACCGTCACCGGCAATCAGCAGATCATAATTTTCCGGCGTAAAAATAATGCCAACGACTTTTTGAATAGTAATACTGTCATCGGCCAGCAGCAGTTTCTTCTTCATTGAGCCTCCTCGTACCTGACAACGCCAGGTCATTCAAGCCGTTCCCCCGGGCTATTTCCGTGGCTAACACATCTATTTCCAGTATGTCGAAATCTTGTCCCTGGTAAGTGAATGTTCCAGTCTGCCAGGGCCGTTTACTTGTCGATGCAACAGACAACTCCCCCTTGTGTTCGGCAACAATACGACTGCTGGACTCTGTCGCAAGAGCCAAAAGGCCATACTCTGAATCAACCAGAGCATAACAGGACGAATTGTCCGTGCTCCGGGAGTTATCCGGAGCAAAAGCAGAAAACAGCACCGGCACAAGGTTGCCGTCGTAAATTAATACAAAATCAATACCGGCAGGTAACCCCGGCAAAGGATAAATCACCTGTTCCTGAACAATGCGGCGGATCTGCACCAGAGGAATCGCGTAGTTCAAATCACCGGCGCGAAACAGGCCAAAACCGGTCATGCGACACCCTGATTGATTCCATAAAAGCGTTCCGGTTCAAATACCACAAGTGGCACTCCGTCCGCCAGCATAACCTGCGCATCGGAATATTCAGGCGTCGCTTTCAATAACACCGGAAGGGTTGCCCGGACCAGCGCGTCAGCAGGCATCAGACCTTCAATCTGATCGACCAGCACCGCCCAGTTCCCTTCCGATCCGCGTAACACCAGCGCAACCCTGTCGACATAGCGAGTTGCGGAGACCAGACCAAGCTTCAATGTAGGATCGACGGCTGGGATGGCCGTGTGACGGAAATCCAGAGCGGCTACGATACCCTGTCGTAGATCACTGCGACTGGAATCAAGACGGAGCTCAAGTTGGTCCAGCACCTCAACAAGGTGATCCAGATCCAGGACAAAGCGAATCTCAGCCAACGAAAAGACCAGCACTCTCCCGATGGTTCCAGCCATAACCCTCCAGACACTTCGAACCTGCTGATTTTTCATAGAAACCTGGTCGACGCTAGCACAAAGATTAGAAACTGTCAAGTTACTAACCGACAATATATTGCTCGGACTATAAAACCTGCCAGGGCTGCGGCAGAAACAGTTGTCGGTAAAGAGCCAGAGCAAAGCGATCGGTCATTCCGGCAAGAAAATCTGCAATTGAAACAGCAAGGCTGTCACCATTGTAACGATGACCACCACAAGCTGAAAAAGCCTCCTTGTTCTCGTGAAAGTAATGAAAAAGTTGAGATAACAGCGCGGCGGCCTTATCGAATTCAGCCTGAACCCGCGGCGCCCGGTACACATGCTCAAACAGCCAACTGCGCAGGGCACAGACAACCTGTTCCATCTGTGCCGACAACTGAATAAAATCAGCATCCTCGAGGGAATGATGGATCAGATCGGTTACCATCCTGTCGATACGCTCTGAATGTCGCCTGCCGACAACGGCAACAATATCTGCAGGCACATCTTCCGCCCGGATAATGCCACCGCGGATGGCATCATCAAGGTCATGGCTGACATAAGCGATGATATCCGCCAATCGGACAATCTGACCTTCCAGTGTTTGCGCTCGCCCCTCTGACTGCACCGACAGCATACCCTTCTGCCCTTTGGAGTGGCTCAGTATCCCGTCACGTACCTCGAAGGTCAGGTTCAACCCCGCACCGTCCTTTTCAAGAACATCGACAACCCGTAAACTTTGCTGCACATGATGAAACCCGCCGGGCACCAGCTCATCAAGAACCCGTTCACCGGCATGACCGAAAGGTGTGTGGCCAAGATCATGCCCAAGGGCGATTGCCTCAGTCAGGTCTTCATTTAAACGTAGAGCCCGAGCGACGGTCCTGGCAACCTGTGAAACTTCAAGAGTGTGGGACAACCGGGTACGGTAATGATCTCCTTCCGGAGAAAGAAACACCTGGGTTTTGTATTTGAGTCGGCGGAAGGCCTTACTGTGAAGTATGCGATCACGATCATGCTGAAAAAGAGTCCGTATTGAACATGATTCAGCCGGGCGAAGACGTCCCTTGCTGTGAACACTGCAACAGGCCCTTTTTGCCAGGTAATCAATCTCATTCTTTTCTTGTGTCTCGCGGATAGACATACAGACCTCGACATTTATTCGCTGAATCGTGAGTACCCGGGAGCATTAAGTGAACAAACAGATTGACAGTCGAATATTACAAATTTAATACACAAGTATTTCACATGGGCGATGAAATCTTCTTGATTTTTGCTTAAAAAATGTTCTAGTAAGAGTTGATAGTATAGTTACTGATAAAAACATCAGAAACTGTTTTTCTTCTGTTAAATTATTCATTGAACCAGCAGCACAAAGGAGGATTCAGCGCATATGTCTACCACCATGAAAATGGCAGCCGATATAATAGCTGCACATGCATCAACGACCCCGATGACCAAAGAAGAATTAATTGCTGAACTCACAGAGGTTCACGCCGCATTAGTTACACTGGAAAAAGGTGAGACTGTCGAAACGGAACAAACAGATGAAAATACTCCTGTGGTCAGCCGCAAAAAGGCTTTCGGCAAAGACGCCATCTATTGCATGATCTGCGGCAAAGGCTTCAAAACTCTCTCACGCCATCTTAAAACCGCCCACGGCATGACCGCCGGAGAGTATCGTAAAGCCTACGACATCCCCCGCAGTCAATCTCTGGCAGCCAAAAACTATTCAGAAAGTCGTCGCCAGATGGCTGTTGACCGGGGTCTCGCCGACAATCTGGCCAAGGCACGCGCCGCCCGCAGCAAATAAACCGTACCGCAGAATTAATCGTTGAGGGGGTAAAAGCCAATCATCCCCTCAACGATTTTTTGAATTACTCAAGACGAAACGACACCTCAGACAGGGGCCGTCCCTGTGCATCCTCAATCACTACCGACCACTCTCCGACCCACTGCGGCAAAAAGCGCTTGGATGAATAGGTGCGCCAGTCAGAAGACCGAACCGGCAACGACACTCTGGCCATTTCCTGACCTTCGTAGAGCCAGACGTGGGTAATATAGGTTTCCCCCTGGGCGCCGGTAATTCGGGTGAAGCAAAATAATTTTCCGTAATCTGCCGGATAGCTTTCGATACTGTCCACCGGCATCCGGTTCTCTATTGCTGTCGTGATAGTGCTGTCTTCCACGCGCAACTCATTGGCCTGAACCGACACTGCGACACTGCAGATAACAATCAACAACAAGAATTTTCTGATCATCACTGACTCCCTGAACTTTTATATATCTGGGTTGATGTTTATTTATCCCTCGACGAATGATAAAAAACTCTCTCCTGATGGAGATCTTAATGTGAAATTTTCTGCCAGAGTAGCGCTCAGATCAGCAAAACTGTGGCGGGTGCCAATATTTGCAGTACCCGTCATTGCCGGCGAATACGCCAGTAACGGAACATATTCGCGCGTATGATCCGTGCCGGGAGTGGTCGGATCACAGCCATGGTCAGCGGTTATCAATAATAGATCGTCAGGAGTTAATCGCGCCAACAACCTTGGCAACCAGCGATCAAAATCAGCCAGCGCCGCGGCAAATCCCTCGGCATCCAGACGGTGTCCATAGATCATATCAAAATCAACGAGATTGGCCATGATCAAACCGGATGAAATCGTGTCCAGGGCCAGAAGAATTTCATCCATCCCCATTCGGTTGTCAGTGGTCGGGATATTGTACGTCAGGTTCGTGCCGGCAAAAAGATCACCGATTTTACCTATACCGCAGGTTGTAATGCCTTGTTGTTGCAGTAGATCAAGCAGGGTATCGCCAGGCGGGGTGCGGGAGAAATCATGCCTGCCGGAGGTACGATAAAATGTCGCCGCACTGTCACCCAGAAAAGGACGGGCAATCACCCGGCAGATATTAAACGACAACAGGACCTGATAGGTCTCCCGGCAAAGGTCGTAAAGTTGTGCCGGTGGCATGATCTTCTCATGAACGGCAATCTGAAAAACCGAGTCGGTACTGGTGTAGACAATCGGACGACCGCTACGCAAGTGATCTTCACCAAGGCGGCGCAGAATATCAGTACCACTGGCAGCAACATTGCCAAGCGGCGCTACCCCGGCTACGGCAGTAAAAGCACTGATGATCTGCGGCGGAAAACCGTCCGGGTAGGTAGCAAAGGGTTCCTTGAGGACAACACCGGCAAGTTCCCAGTGACCGGTAACAGAATCTTTTCCGGCACTTTGCTCCGCCATTTTTCCCCAGCACGCCTGCGGCTGGTCAACTGCTGCAACCCCGGCAATCGGCGTAATGCAGCCAAGACCGAGTTTTTCCAGATGCGGCAGGCACAGACCGTTGACCGCAGCGGCCACGTGCTGTAACGTGGCGGACTGCTGATCGCCATAGTCTGCGGCATCAGGCAAAGCACCGCAACCTACCCCGTCCAGAACAATGACCACGGCTCGCTTGTACCTCAATTTTCATCTCCCGGATCAGATTACTGATGAAGAAGCTGAACCCCGGAACTGGTACCGACGCGGGTTGCGCCGGCCGCAACCATTTCCCGGAAAACGTCCAGAGTCCGGATACCGCCAGCGGCCTTGACCCCTATTTTGCCGTCGGCTACCCCGGCCAGCAGGCGCACGTCAGCCACCGTCGCTCCCGACCGACCGAATCCTGTCGAGGTTTTAACATAGGCGGCACCGGCCTTGATGGCCACCCTGGTGGCGGCAACCTTCTGCTCTGACTGAAGAAAGCAGCACTCGATGATCACCTTGACTGGTGCTTGCTGCGCAGCCATCACCACCTGAGCAATTTCCTCCTCCAACAGGTCGAGGCGGTTTTCAAGCAGATGACTTAAGAAAATCACCATGTCGATCTCCTCAGCTCCAGCCGCTACCAGATCACCCGTTTCCATAACTTTCTGACGCAAGGTACTGTATCCGCAAGGAAAACCGACAACGGTACCGACGCGGACGGCAGACCCGTAAAGACGCCGGGCAGCAAGAGCCACGTGCAGCGGCGGAACACATACGGAAGCAAAACCGTACTCGACAGCTTCTTCACACAAATCGACGATCTGCTTTGTGGTTGTGGTCGGGGCCAGCAGAGTGTGGTCGATGAGTGCCGCCAGGGCCCCGGGAGAAGCGGTATCAGGTACGGTAGTCGGCATTGATTTTAATGTACTCGTAGTTAAGATCCGAGGTGTAATAACTGGCTTCTGCGTTACCCATGTGCAAATTGACGGTTACATTAAAACTGTCTTTTTTGAGTACGGCACTGGCCCGCTCCTCGCTCTGGGGACCCAGGGCCAATCCGCCGACGACGATTGGAATATCATCAAAACTGATATCAATACGCCCCTGATCCAGTTCAATGCCGGAATAGCCAACTGCCGCGATGATCCTCCCCCAGTTGGCATCCTCACCAAAAAAAGCTGTCTTGACCAGCGCTGAGGTCGCTACCGAACGTGCGGCAGTACGCGCCGCCATCACATCTTTCGCACCGACAACCCGGATCTGCACCACTTTTGTAGCGCCTTCACCATCACGTACAATCATTTTAGCAAGATCCAGCATGATCCGCCTTAAGTGCTGTTCAAACACCGCGGCGGCCCGGCTTCCTTCAACAATAACAGAACCACCGGCGGCACCATTGGCCAGCAGCAGGACCGTATCATTGGTTGAGGTGTCACCGTCGACAGTTATTGAATTAAAGCTGTCAGCTACAGCACGCTCCAGCAGTTTCTGCAGCAGGTCGCTCTGAAGGTTGGCATCCGTCATCACAAAACAGAGCATGGTTGCCATATCAGGATGGATCATGCCTGCACCTTTGGCGAGTCCAAGCAGACTGTAGGATTCATCTCCCTGTTCTTTTGCGCTGGCTATTTTGCTGAAAGCATCCGTTGTCATCATCGCGCGGGCAACCGCCTCAATCCCGTCACTTTGCAAGTCGGCTACCAGTTGCGGAATGCTGTGTTCAAACGGCGATAGGGGCATGGGCACACCGATAACCCCGGTAGAAGCCAGGGCAATCAGATGTTGCTCAACACCTAATGCTGAGGCTGCCAGCGCTCCGGTTTGTTCAGCTATATGGACACCAGCAGTCCCGGTGCAGGCATTGGCATTGCCACTGTTCACCAGAATCGCCTGACAACGCCCGCCGGCAATACGGGGTCTGGTGACCTGCAGCGGAGCTGCAATCACCTGGTTACGGGTAAAGACGCCGGCACAATGGGCCGGGGGCTCCGAGACGATCAGAGCCAGGTCCAGCTTGTTCGATTTTTTGATACCACTGGCGGTGGCGGCATAACGAAACCCCGATGGTAATGCGTGCACTGTCACAAATCCCCCTTCAGGACATTATAGCTCTGCTCCGTCGGCAGCATCATACCGAAACCGGTACCCTCATCAGCAACATCTTCAAGGAAAATATCGCCGAGCATCCGATCAATAACAACCTTGGTCAGGGCCAGACCGATACCAACACCATGCGGCTTTTCCGTATCAATATTGCCCAGCTGGGTATAGGAGCTGAAGATGGTATCCAGTGCCTCGACAGGCACCTTCCGGCCATCGTTATAAATCTGGACATAGACATAATCGAGCCCGTCCTGCTCCCGCAACTGTGCGCGGACCTGCAAACGCCCCCCGGGACGATTGAACTTGACCGCGTTGTCAACCATCGCGCTCAGGGCCATCCCGAATTTTTCCTGGTCGGCGTAGATATCCGGCAGATCCTCATCGATGTCAATCTCGATCTGCAACCCCTGAGCGGTCATTTTGGAACTGAAATACTGAAAGGCATCGGCAATCGGCCAGGCAACACCAAAAGCCTTCCAGCGCCAGATTTCACGCTCTGATTCAATTGAAAAGAGACGCAACATCCCGGTGATAAGGCGTTCAAGGCGCTGACCTTCGTCACGCACATGATGCAGATTTTCCTTCAGTTCAGCTTCACTGAGCTTTTCAAAAAAGGACAGTGACAGATCAATATAACCCATGATCGAGGTCAGTGGAGTTTTCAACTCATGGGAAAGGTTACACACCAGACGGGTGCGGGCACGATTGAATTTGACCAGGTCCTCATTGGTTCGCTCCAGGATTGTCGTCTGCTGCCGCAGGTGGTGAACCAGGTCAAAGTTTTCCATCGCCAGGGCAACCTGACTGGCGATGGTCACCAGCAGATTCTGGTCTTCGAGATCAAAGGGTTGACCTGAAACCTTATTATTGACGTTGATAACCCCGACCAGGGTTTCCCGAATAAATATCGGCACCGACAGCAGTGACTGGTTCTTATACTTTTGCCCGTCACTCAAACCGGTAAAACGATGATCCTTTTCAATATTGGCGATCAGCACCGGTTCCCCGGTAGCAACAACGTGACCTGAAATACCCTCGCCAGAGGCCACCCGCACACTGTTGGCAATATCCGCGTCCAGGCCGCGGGCAGAAGCGATATGCAACATGCCGTCATCTTCAATCAACATCAGAGAGGCCAGCTCAACTCCGGCAGATTGAACAATAGAATCAAGAATCTGGTCAAACAGATGCTGAAGATCACCACCGGTGCTGGCGGTTTCACCGACTTTTTTGAGCAGCACCAGATCGGCCATACGTCGCTGGGCTTCTCGGCGGGCCTGATCCTGATGAAGAAAATGGTAATAGGAACTGATTCCCTGCCTGGCAATAGCAAGAACCTCATCCACCGAGAAGGGTTCCGTCAGATAATCAAGGGCGCGTTCGCGCATGACCTGACGCAAAGTGTTGAAGTCCTGCGACTCAGAAACCATCACCACCTGAACGGCCGGGCTATGCTGACGGATCATTCGTAACACATCAATCCCGCCAACATCAGGCAACGACAAATCACAGAACACCAGGGCTACATCCTGGTCATCAAGAACGCCGGCAATCTCGGATCCGGTCTCGAGATGCAACAGCGGATATCCCAAGTCTAACAGAATACCCTCAAGCATTTCAACAATTTGCGCAGCACTACTGATCAGCAGAATTGCCGGAAGACCTGTGTTTTCCTGCTGTTCTTTGTCAGTTGTCATCATCAAGGGAACACCTGTAAAAGGAGATTACCTGCCGCAACATTTTTTGTATTTCCGGCCACTGCCACACGGACAAGGATCGTTACGACCGACCTTGTCCTCGTCGCGGGTCACCGGGGTTCGGGCCTGTTCTTCGTTGTCTGACCGATTCATCACAATTTTCTGGCGCCGCTGCTGCGCTTCTATCTGTTCAACATCCTGCTGTCGGGCCAGCTGAATACGGTAAAACTTCTGCACAACTTCATGGCGGACTCGATCCATCATATCCATAAAAAGAGCGTAGGCTTCACGCTTGTATTCCTGTTTGGGATTTTTCTGCCCGTAACCGCGCAGTCCGATTCCCTGTTTGAGGTGATCGATCGACAACAGATGATCTTTCCATTGGGAATCAAGGGCCTGCAGCAACAAAACACGTAACAGTTGCTGAGTCACTTCCAAGGTGAATTCTTCGGATTTTTCGTCAAAACGCTGATGGGCGAGGGTTTTGAGGTGATCTTCCAGGGTCTGTCGGTTGACGGTCTGGCGATCAATGGACTCGAGGTCCGGCATGAAATAGAACTGATTGTAAAAATCTTCGATCAGGCGGTCCCAGTCCCACTCGGCGGCAGGGGTTTTGTCCGGGCAGAAAGAGGCAATCATGTCCTCGACGGTCTCGTCAACAATACCGAGATAGGTATCTTTGAGCTGTTCTCCGGCAAGCACTTCACGACGCTGGGTATAAACTACTTCGCGCTGCTTGTTCATGACGTCGTCGTATTCGATCAGATGCTTGCGGATATCAAAGTTATGCGCTTCAACCTTACGCTGCGCATTTTCGATCGCTTTACTGATCATGCCGTGCTCGATCGGTTCACCTTCGGGGATTTTCAGCTTGTCCATGACAAAGGCGACCCGCTGGGAGCCAAAAATCCTGAGCAGATCATCTTCAAGACTCAGATAAAAACGACTCATACCAGGGTCGCCCTGACGCCCGGCACGACCACGCAACTGATTATCGATACGGCGCGATTCATGACGCTCTGTGCCGAGAATATAAAGGCCGCCGGCGGCCAGAACCTCTTCACGCTCAGCGTGACAGCGCTCAACCAAACCAGGCAGGAGCTTCTCATAGCGCTTTTCCGGATCGTCGGCACCGATAGCTTCATTGCGCGCCAGCATCTCAGGGTTCCCCCCCAGGACAATATCGGTGCCCCGGCCTGCCATGTTGGTAGCAATGGTGACCGCTCCCTTGCGCCCGGCCTGAGCAACAATGAAGGCCTCACGCTCGTGTTTTTTGGCATTTAGAACATGATGAGACACGCCGCGTTTCTTCAACTGCTCCGACAGCAGTTCCGACTTTTCTATCGATATGGTTCCGACCAGGACCGGTTGACCGCGCTGATGACAGTCGGCAATATCTTCGATAGTGGCCAGAAATTTTTCTTTTGCCGTCTTGTAAATAACGTCAGACTTATCGATCCGGACCATCGGCCGGTTGGTTGGAATCACCACCACTTCAAGTTTGTAGATTTCCTGAAATTCTGCGGCCTCGGTATCAGCGGTGCCGGTCATCCCGGCAAGTTTATTGTACATACGGAAATAGTTCTGGAAGGTGATGGTCGCCAGAGTCTGGTTTTCATTGGCGATCTTGACTCCCTCCTTGGCTTCAACCGCCTGGTGCAGGCCATCGCTCCAGCGGCGGCCAGGCATCAGGCGGCCGGTAAACTCATCGACAATCTGGACCTCGCCCTCCTTGACCACGTAGTCAACATCACGCTCAAACAAGGCATGGGCCTTCAACGCCTGATTGACGTGATGAACCAGCTCGATATTCCCCGGTTCATAGAGATTTTCGACATTCAACAGCTTTTCAACCTTGGCAACACCCTGCTCGGTCAATGCTGCTGATTTGGCCTTTTCGTCAACAGTAAAATCGCCCGTATGGCGCTTGATTGTCTGGCCGATCTTGCTGTCACGCTCCTCGATCACCTCCCCCTTTTCCAGTCGGGGAATAATCCGGTTGACATTGTAATACAGATCGCTTGATGACTCGCTGGGTCCGGAAATGATCAGCGGTGTCCGCGCCTCGTCAATAAGGATGGAGTCAACCTCATCGACAATCGCATAATGCAGATCGCGCTGGACATAGTCCTCCAGATCGAACTTCATATTGTCGCGCAGATAATCGAAGCCAAACTCGTTATTGGTTCCGTAAGTGATATCAGCAGCGTAAGCCGATTTGCGCTCGGCATCGCTGAGCCCGTGGACAATACAGTCCACACTCAGACCGAGAAAACGATAGATGGTTCCCATCCATTCCGCATCGCGCCGGGCCAGATAGTCATTAACCGTAACCACATGAACACCTTTTCCGACCAGCGCGTTAAGATAAATCGGCAGGGTCGCCATCAGCGTCTTGCCCTCACCGGTTTTCATTTCGGCTATCTTGCCGTCATTGAGGACCATACCGCCGATCAACTGGACATCAAAATGGCGCAGCCCCAGAACCCGTTTACTGGCTTCACGAACCACGGCAAAAGCCTCAGGCATTAACTGCTGATGTTCTTCCCCCTGTTCCAGACGTTGACGAAATTCGGCTGTTTTCCCCTGCAGTTGCGTATCAGTTAATTGTTCGAACTCAGGTTCCAGGGCATTGATTTTTTCAACCATCGGTTGCAGTTTTTTCAGAACGCGATCATTTCTGCTACCGACGACTTTGACAAAAAGATGACGAATCATGTGAGGAAAACACTCCAAAAAAGCACCAGAAGAGATCATGGTGCAGAAAAGAGACGGTTTAATCAATATACGAAAAAAGTGAAAGGTTGTCGCTTGCGAACGCACGCATAGTAGCACAGGAAAAGACAGGCTCACAAGCATTAATGAGATCTGTACAGACACCCGGAAAAACAAAAAAAGTGAAAAATATCAGAGTGCTATAGGGGACTACAAGAAAGTACGAGGATTGATGGGAATCCCGTTGAGCTGCACCTCGTAATGCAGGTGAGGACCGGTGGACTGGCCGGTGTTGCCAACCTGAGCAATACGCTCACCACGCTTGACCCGCTGGCCGACCTTCACCAGATTTCTGGAATTGTGGGCGTACAGAGTCTGGTAGCCATAGCCGTGGTCAATAACAACGGTATTGCCGTAAGTTGGTGAATATTCGACACGAGCGACGATACCATCGGCGGTGACATTAACTGCAGTGCCGGTGTTGGCGGCAATGTCGAGCCCTTCATGCATCACCGTTCGACCGGTAAAAGGAGATTTACGTGTGCCGAAATAAGAAGACAGCCAGCCATGGGTTGGCCACCCCTTGGGGGTCGAACGGCTGATGGATATTTCATCGTTGAGGAGATTACGGACATTCTGCTGACTCTGACGCCGCAGCTCTATTTCGATCTGCAGCGCGTTGATCTGCTGCTGGATTTCATCAAGGGAATGACTGCCGGGATCTGGCTGGCCACCCATGGCGATTGGGAGCAGTCGCCCGTCCTCGCCAAGTTCGGCCAGTTGTCGGATCCGCGCTTCAGCCAGCGCAAGCGCGCCCAGCTCCTGCTGCAACCGTTCCACATCCACTACCAGTCGGTGTAAATCCTGGCGCTGATTGCTGCTTTCAACACGCAGACGCTGCAGCTCCTGGTAATCAATCTGGTAAGAAACGTAACTCCAGGCAAAAAAAGTGAAGAGGCCGATTCCCAACAACAATGAACACAGGCTGATGCAGAGGAAAAACCGGCTGATTCGCAGCGGTTTTACCTTGTTGCCCGATTCCGGAACCAGAATCAATTTTACATATTTTGCCATCTGCACCCCTGTTGCTGCGTCGTTCCTGGACAATACCGACAAACCTGCAAAAAATTACAACACACTAATAACAAATAACAGACGTCACGACAAGAGATTTATTGCCAGAGCAAATTCATCGCAATCTGGAAACTTAACACAATTTATACAATCGCCCCAAACTTTTTGCGGTAATTCTGCCTTGTCAATGTCACTGAATCCCAGTTTTTTAAAAAATTCAGGTTGGTAAGTCAGGGCAAAGACCCGTTTTAAACCGAGGTCTTCAGCTTCAACAAGACACTTCTCAACAATTTTTTTACCGACACCCTTACCATGATGCCCCGGGGCCACCGCCAGTGAACGTACTTCAGCCAGATCTTCCCAGCAGATTGCCAGGGCACCTATTCCGAGAATAACGCCATCTTCTTCATAAACATAGAAGTCCCGGATCGAATCATAAATGCCTGCCAGTGAACGGCCGAGAAGCTGGCCGTCACGGGCATATGTGAGCAGCAACTGATGAATAATACGGGCATCGGGGATTCTGGCACGACGGATCATTTATGTCTCCAATAACAGTCAGCTAGATACATCGACAGGATGTTGCGACAGACCGATCAATTCACGCGCATGCACCAGTGCCTGCTCGCCGACGTGCGATCCGCCCAGCATCCGAGCTATTTCCTGCACACGCTCAACAGGGTCAAGGCATTCAACCGTGGTCGTGGTGCGCTTGTCAGAAGTAGCTTTACTGACCCGGTAATGCTGGTCAGCACATGCTGCGACCTGGGGCAGATGGGTAACGCAGAGCACCTGCAACTCCCTACCGGTTGAGCGTATCTTTTCTCCGACCGCGGTAGCCGCTGCGCCACCGATGCCGGCATCGACCTCATCAAAAATCAGGCTGATCAGGTCATCACCTGCCGGCGCACAACGTCGCAGAGCCAGCATAATCCGCGATAATTCGCCGCCGGAAGCAATTTTCGATAATGGTTGCAACGGCTCCCCCGGATTAGCCGCGAGATAAAATTCACCTCGCTCCATGCCGTCGGGTCCCGGTTGTTCAAGAGCAGTCAGACGCAGTTGAAAGCGCGCACCGGGCATGGCAAGCTCAGCCAGTTGCCGTTCAACCGCTGTTGCCAACCGTTGCGCGGCCTGCTGCCGTTGCGCGGTAAGGGTTGCAGCCAGGGATTGTAACGCCTCCTGTTTTTCACTGCGGGCCCGTATCAGGTCCTCACGCCGCGACTCACCGGCCGTCAGGTCCTCGAGTTCCCGTCCGGTCTGATCAAGAAAAGCCATAAGCTCTTCCAATGTCGGGGCATATTTGCGTTTCAGTCGTTCAATCAGGGCAAGACGATCTTCCACCAATTCCTGACGCTGTGGTTCAAAATCCAGCCTGTCAGCATAATCATGCAACTGGCCGGCGACATCTTCAAGATTGTACAAACTCTCGCGCAAACGGTCGGACAGATCACCCAGAGCTGAATCAATCGTACGCAGATCGGCAAGCTGGTCGGCAAGCCCCCCGACCAATTCACAGACGGCCCGCTCCCCGCCATAAAGGACTTCATAGCCGCCGGCACTGGCCAGGGTTAATTTTTCCGCGTGCTGCAGCAGTCTGCGCTCCTGTTCCAGCGCGGCATCCTCCCCGGACTGTAATTGAGCTTCCTGGAGTTCCCGCTGAACAAAGGAAAGGTAATCGATACGCTGTTGACGTTCGCGCAGGGCTGTTTCGAAACGCGTCAATTCATCCTGTAACGCACGATATTCGGTAAATAGGCGGTGATAAGCGGCCAGCTCGTCAGACAGGCCGGCAAACTCATCCAGCAGGGCAAGATGCATCTCCGGCCGTTGCAATGTCTGGTGTTCGTGCTGACCGTAAATGTTGACCAGGTCGCCAATCAGTTCCCGCAATTGACTTGCCGGAACAATCGATCCATTGATAAAAGCCCGGTTTTTTCCGGCCCGGGAAAGTGTTCTTCGCAGAATCAGGTCGTCATCAACCGGCAACCCGGCAGTCAACAGTCGTTGTCGCACTGGAGCGTTGTCCGGCAGATTGAACACCGCCTCAACGGACGCGTTCTCGGCACCGGTACGGATCACCTCACCGCGAGCGCGCCCGCCCAGCAGGAGATTGACCGCATCAATGATAATCGATTTGCCGGCGCCGGTTTCACCAGTCAGCACGGTGAAGCCGCCCGCAAAGGTCACATGCAGCTGTTCAATAATGGCAAAATTTCTGATGATCAGATCAGTCATCATCTGGCAAAGGGCTCCCGCAACAGCATTGATTAACGCTCTCCCCAACTCAATTTGGTGCGCAGAATCTGGAAATATTCACGGGAAGGACTGCTGACCAGACGGGTTCTTGTTTCGGAGCGGCGCAACTCTACCCGGTCACCTCGAAGCAGCTTGTGGCCCACCTGGCCGTCAGCAGTGAAAAAAACCACGTCATCCTGGAACTTGACCTCAATCTCAATAACAGAACGACTCCAGACGATGATCGGACGATTGGTCAACATATGGGGGCAGATCGGAGTAATCAGCAGACTGTTGATCTCCGGATAAATAATGGGGCCACCGGCAGCAAGGCTGTATCCCGTCGATCCGGTTGGAGTGGAAATGATCAGGCCATCTGCCTTGTAGGTGCTTAGATGGCGCCCGTCGACATAGGTTTCCATATCGATAATACGTGCCAGGGCGCCCTTGTTAATCACCGCATCATTGAGGACCGTGTATTTTCCGATCACCTTGTCTTCACGATGAATAAAGGCATCAATCATCATGCGCTCCGACACCTTGTAATCTCCGGCGATCAGTCTGTCGAGCATCTCCGGCAACTCTTCATGGGTAATTTCCGTTAAAAAACCAAGCTGGCCAAGATTGACACCGACAATGGGAACCTCGCGCTCGCCGACCTGCCTGGCTACCGAAATCAGGGTGCCATCGCCGCCAAGAACGACGATCATGTCCACCTGAGACGGAATCTCCTCACCGGCGTAACCATTCACCTGACCGATCTGTTCGGCCAGACCGTCTTCGATAAGAACATCAATGCCCGCAATGGTAAACTTTTGAGCGACAAACATGGCGATCTGCTCAACTTCGGGGTGGCTTTTTTTAGCGTAAATACCGATTTTCTTGAGCATCAGAACCCATACCTCAATAGTTACTGTTGGCAATAAAGCAATTGATTTCACATCAAAAGCCGGCAACGATCAACCTTGGACAACTAACATAAAGTCCGGTTTAATGTCTATCCCAATTCAGCGCCGCGATTGTTGTTAATCCCCCGACAGCATGCTAAAGTGTGGGCCTTAACCGGCACACGAGGCCCTATGGATCTGTTTGACCAAAGTACGCACAATGATCGTTTCACCCCCCTGGCGGAACGGCTCCGCCCGCAAACGCTTGACAATTTTGTCGGCCAGGAGCATCTCCTTGCTCCCGGCAAGCTCCTGCGACAGCTGATCGAAACTGACCAGTTGACTTCAGCAATTTTCTGGGGACCACCGGGAACCGGCAAGACAACCCTGGGCCACCTCATTGCACGGCGCACGCAAAGCCGGTTTATTTTTTTCTCAGCGGTCATGGGTAATTTGAAACAGGTCCGCGATATCATGTCAGAAGCGCGCTCGCAACGTGCCTACCATCAGCGTAAAACATTATTGTTCGTTGACGAAATCCATCGCTTCAACAAGGCGCAACAGGATGCCTTTCTCCCTGCTGTTGAAAACGGCGACATCATCCTTATTGGCGCAACTACCGAAAATCCCAGTTTTGAAATCATTTCTGCCCTGCTGTCGCGCTCACGGGTTTTCGTTCTTGAAGCTTTGTCCCCCGCCGCTATCAGGACAATCATCGACAGAGCACTTAACAGCAGCGACGGACTGGCCGCCAGCAAGCTGTCAATAACCCCCGAGGCGCGAGAGTTTCTTGCCGAAAAAGCGGCTGGAGATGCGCGTATTGCCTTGGGAGCACTGGAACATGCCGCCCTCGCTGACACTCCAACGGTTATCGATCTGGCCACGGTTGAGGAGGCATTGCAGTCCCGGGCCGTGAGCTATGATAAAGGTGGCGATGAACATTATAATGTCATCTCCGCCTTCATCAAAAGTCTGCGCGGCTCTGACCCGGACGCCGCCATCTACTGGCTGGCACGGATGCTGGAAGGTGGAGAAGACCCTCTCTTTATCATCAGGCGCATGGTGGTTTTCGCCTCTGAGGATATTGGCAACGCCGACCCACGAGCACTGCAACTGGCGATGGCAGCACAGCAAGCGGTTCATTTTGTCGGCATGCCCGAGGCCCGGATTACCCTGGCACAGGCCGTTACTTACCTGGCAACCGCGCCGAAAAGCAACGCCAGCTATGTAGCCATCGGCAAGGCGTTGGCAGAAGTGCGCAAATCCGGTGCACTACCGGTACCGAAGCACCTGCGTAATGCACCAACCTCACTGATGAAATCCCTTGACTATGGAAAAAACTACCAGTACGCCCATGACTATGTCCAGGCTGCGAGCGAGCAGCGGCACTTGCCGGAACATCTGTATGATGAGTGTTATTATCAGCCCACGGAACGAGGCTATGAAAAAATGATTGGTGAACGTCTGGCGTATCTGCGTCAACTGCGCCACAAGAGCTAGTATATAGGCATCCGGAAACGCTGCAGGCCGACAGCTAGAACATAAAACGGCGCATACTTACATTCATCAGCAACCCCACCCCGATCATCATAGTGACGATACTGGTGCCGCCATAGGAAAAAAACGGCAACGGCACCCCGACCACCGGGAGTAATCCGATGACCATGGCAAGGTTGACAACCGTGTGCCAGAAGAACATGGCCGTGACGCCGACAGCAAGAAAGAGTCCGAATTGATCACTCGCCCGCCTGGCGATGTAAAGCCCCCAGGCAACCAGAAAAAGATAGAGCATCAGAAGCAGCAGGCAGCCGACAAACCCCCACTCTTCGGCAAACACAGAAAAGGCAAAATCGGTGTGTCGTTCAGGCAGGAAAGACAGTTGTGACTGGGTACCCTCAAGAAATCCCTTGCCGAACAGACCGCCACTGCCGACGGCGATTTTTGACTGGATAATATGATAGCCGCTCCCTAATGGATCAGCCTCGGGGTTGAGAAAAGTTCTCACCCGGGCACGCTGGTAATCGTGCAGGCCAAACCAGCCCGCCACCAGGGTTCCCAGGGCAATCAGGGCAAGCCAGATTGTCGTCGTGCGCTGCAATCCGGCAAACATCAGCATGGTTAAGGCGATGAGCACGACCATTACCGTTGTTCCAAGATCGGGTTGTTTAAGAATCAACAGGGTCGGAATCAGCAGCCACAGGGCCGGGCGCCATAAATCCCTCATCGCAAAACCCTGCGGCCCGACCGTTTTGGACAAAAGGCGCGCGAACAGCAGAATGATTGCGATCTTGATAACCTCGCTCGGCTGCACATTGATCAATCCCAGGTCGATCCAGCGTGTTGCTCCCATACTGGAACGCCCGACGAATGCCACCGCCAACAGCAGGCCGACGCCGACCAGATAGCTGTGAACAGCAAGATACTGCAGGTGCCGATAATCGAAGGAACAAACCAGCAGTGCAATACATAGGCCGCTGCCCAGCCAGACAAGCTGCTTCAGATACACCGGTGTGGCAGCGAAATTCCAGTTTGCTGTGGCACTGTAAAGATTAATAATACCGACGCCGGCAAGCAGCAGTACGGTCAGCAACAGCACCCACTCAAAATGGTAGACCAGACGACGATCAAACATCAGTCAATCCCCTGTTCATTGTTCGCCTCGAAGTAATGACGCAGAATTTCCCGGGCCACCGGAGCAGCGACCCCGCCCCCTGACTGACCGTGTTCAACAACGACAGCAACAGCGATCTGGGGATCTTCCGCCGGAGCATAGGCGATAAACAAGCCGTGCGAACGATGGCGATAAGGAATATTTTCATCACCGGTCAGCAGTTCCTCTTCTTCATCACTCAAACGTCGAATAACCTGCGATGTTCCCGTTTTGCCGGCCACTTGAATCTCGTCCAGTTGTGCCCG
>JAWLDI010000014.1:0-30956 GCA_041686715.1 Pelovirga sp. | reverse complement strand
CGGGAAACAAAACCTTACCAGAATGGTTAAGCCCGGTGCACTTATTTATCAGGCAGAATGCTGCCTATTATAGCGTTTCAACTTTTTTACGAATGAACCTTTTTTTCACCAGTGAGGTTGAAGACTGATGGATAATAAACCCATTGCTCTGGTTACCGGAGCGAGCAAGGGGATCGGTGCGGCTGTCGCGGTTGACCTGGCCCGGGAGGGTTTTCATATCTGGCTCAACTATCGCTCTGATCAGGCCGGGGCAAACAAGGTGGCGGATAACATTCACGCTGAAGGTGGTGATTGTACTCTGCTGTGTTTTGATGTCGCCGACAGTGCCGACGTTGGCCGGGCTCTTGACCCCCTGCTTGCTGATCGGGTTCCCTACGTCCTGGTTAACAATGCCGGGTTTGCCCGTGACGGGATTATGGCGATGATGCCGGAGCAGGACTGGAATGATGTTTTGGCCGTCCACCTGGGAGGGTTTTTCAATGTGACCCGGCCGGTTGTCGCACGGATGCTGAAGAAGCGTTGCGGGCGGATTATCAATATTGTCTCGACCGCGGGCGAGACCGGTGTCGCCGGACAGGTCAACTATTCGGCCGCTAAAGCGGGAGTGATCGGGGCGACGCGGTCGCTGGCAGCGGAAGTTGCTCGTCGCAAGATACTGGTCAATGCGGTGTCCCCCGGTTTTATTGAAACGGATATGGTCAGTGATCTGCCCAGGGAGCAGATTCTGCCCGGCATTCCACTGGGGCGCTTCGGCACGCCGGAAGAGGTGGCCGGATTGGTAAGCTTTCTTTGCTCCGATAAAGCCGGTTACATCACCGGCCAGGTGTTTGCCGTCAATGGCGGCGTGCATATTTAAGCAAGAGGAAACAAACGTGTATCGAGTTGCCATTACTGGAATCGGCATCATCTCCTGTCTTGGACAGGATATTGATAATGTTGGTACTGCTCTGAAGGCTGGAACGTCTGGTGTACTGGTCGATCCGGAGCGGATCAGACGCGGTTTTCGCAGCCCTTTGACAGCTACCATCGGCGATTTTGACTATTCGATTTTGAGTCGCAAACAACGTAAGAGTATGCCTGATTTTGCCGTCTGGGCCTATGCCGCTACTGCGTCTGCACTACAGATGGCCAAGCTGAACGAAGAGCATATCCGCAATGATCAGACCGGTCTGTTGTTCGGTTGTGATTCAAGCTGTATTGCTGCGGTTGAACAGGTTGAGGCCCTTGCCGCTGCTGGCGAAACCAAGGGGATCGGTAGTGGTCAGATCTTTCGTTCCATGACCTCTAACGTCACTATGAATCTGAATACGCTGCTGGGAACCCGAGGCGCCTGCTGGAGTCTGAGTTCGGCCTGCTCCAGTGGTGGCCATGCGATTGGTCAGGCGGCCGATCTGATTCGTCTGGGGCGGCAGGAGCGGATGCTTTGCGGTGGTGCCCAGGAGATAAACTGGCAATCGATGTGCAGCTTTGACGGTCTTGGTGCTTTTTCTGTCCGGGTCGAGGATCCCGCCGCTGCCAGCCGCCCTTTTGATGTTCAGCGCGATGGCCTGGTTCCCGGCGGCGGTGCCGCTACCGTTATCCTTGAGCGCTACGATCTGGCACAGCAGCGCGGCGCCACTATTCTGGGGGAGATCCTCGGTTATGGTTTTTCTTCTGATGGGGAACAATTATCGATACCCTCCCCAGAGGGGCTGTCGCGTGCCATGCGTATGGCTCTGGATGAAAGTGGACTGGCGGCCGCAGAAATTGATTATCTCTGTGCCCACGCCACCTCGACACCGGCGGGAGACGCGGCCGAGGCTGAGAATATCCGGCGGCTGTTCGGCACCAGAACCCCTCCCGTCTCTGCCCTGAAGTCGATGACCGGTCACGAATTATGGATGTCGGGGGCGTCGCAGGTTGTTTATACAACGATCATGGCGCAACAGGACTTTATCGCACCCAACCGGAATTTTTACAATCCTTGCGAGCAGACTCGCGGGCTTAATATCATCCGTGAAACTCTTCCTTACGGTCCGAAAAAGGCCCTGTGCAATTCTGCCGGGTTTGGCGGTACCAATGCCGCACTCGTGATCAGTTACGATTAGTCAATGAACTACGATACGATCATTCTCGGGGCGGGCCTGTCAGGTTTGACCTGTGGACTGCTGCTGGCAAAAAGCGGGCGCAAGGTGCTGATAGTCGAGCAGCATGCCGAACCGGCACCGGTAGTAAGGGGTTTTTCCCGCCAGGGTTGCTATTTTGACAGTGGTTTTCATTATGTCGGGGGAATGGGAGAAGGGGGGCCGCTCAGGCCCCTGATGACCTGTCTGGGTTTGACGGATAAGCTGGAATTGTTCCCCTTTGCAGAGGAGGGCTTCGACTGTCTGCGGATCCGCACCGAGGCCGATGATATTCGTCTTTCTGTCGGGCCGGCGAAAATCAAACAGGATCTGACCGAAAAATTCCCCGCGTTAAAAAAACCGATCGAAGATTTTCTTGATGATATAGCCCGGCGCTGGCGCGATTTTCCCTATCTTGATCTGGACCAGCAATCCAGTGGCAAAAATCTCAGTTCGGTTCATGAACAGTCATTGGCACAACGGCTGGAGGTTTTTTCAACGTCACCCGCACTGCAGACTCTGTTTTCCATGCACTCGCTGCTTTATGGCGTGACTCCCCAGGAGGCCTCTGTCACCCTCAATGCCCAGGTGGCGGGGTCCTACTTTCATTCGGTGCATGGCGTTGTCGGAGGGGGCCGCAGGCTGGTCGATGCCTATCTTGAGCAGCTTGCAGCAGCAGGAGTGAAGCTGCGTTGTCGAGCTGCAGTGAGGCGGATCATTGTTGCCGACGGTAAGGTTGCCGGAGTTCAGTTGAACGATGGTGAGACCGTGAGCGCCGCGGAGGTGGTTGCTACCTGTAATCCGACCCTGGTGCCGAACTTGCTGCCCTCCGGGGTTTTGCGACCAGCTTATCTTAAACGGCTGGAAAACTTACGCCAGACGCCTTCGGCACTGATTTTATTTGCCCGCTGTCCGGTGCCGACGAACCTGTTGTATCGCAGAAATCTTTTTGTTCTGCCACGCTCAGGAACCATCTCAGTTGATCTGGACAGACCGCTTGAGGAGCGGCCTATGTATCTGTCAGGGGCGGTTTATGGTTCTGCTGGTGCCGGCGGAATCATTGCCATCGTGCCCACCTCCTGCGACGAGGTATCGACCTGGAATAACCGCGCCAGGCGACATGGTAGTGACTATCGAAGGTGGAAACAGAGAATGACGGAACGGCTGGTGCGACACATCAAATCAAGCTGTGCTGATCTGGGTGATTTAGACCCTGTCGAACTGGCTACACCCCTCACTCTGCAGGATTACTCACAGGCACCGCAGGGTGCTATCTATGGTGTCGGTAGATTTCTGGGCCAATATAATCCGCAGCCGCAAACCCGGTTGCCCGGACTTTACCTGTCCGGCCAGGCCATCGGTGGTCCCGGCTTGTTAGGAACGGTTGTCGCCGGTTATTATACCTGTGGTACGATGATGGATCATGACTCTTTGCGGGGAGAATTGCGCGCATGTCGTTAAACTCTGTTGCTGTTACCGGAATCGGGGTTATTTCGCCATTGGGAAACAGCTTTCATGCTCTGGCTGACCGGCTGCAGGATGGCTATGCAGGTATTGCCGAACTGCCGGCCCTGGCCCGCGTGGGAGGGCTGCGGTCACGACTGGCGGCGACGGTCAAGGGTGTTGATGCCAGGCAGATACCGCGAAAATATCGTCGCTCCATGTCGGATATGTCAGTGTATGCCTATCTTGCGAGCCTGCAGGCCCTGGCGATGGCGGAGTTTCCACAGGCAGAAATTTCATCGGGTCAGCTGGGGGTTATGATCGGCTCAACCCTGGGCAGCACCGCCACCAGCGAGGGCTTTTTTCAGGACTATTTCAAGGACTACAGCCTGGAACGGATGAAATCGGGACTTTTTTTTCAATTGATGGGCCACTCCTGCGCTGCCAATGTCGCTCAGTCTCTGGGGGTTACCGGGCGGGTCATGGCCCCTTCGGCGGCCTGTGCGACCAGCTGCCAGGCAATCGGCTATGCGTATGAACAGATTGCTTTCGGTAAACAACAGGCTATGCTCTGTGGCGGTGCTGATGAACTGCACCCGTTGACGGTGGCTACATTTGATGTTCTTCATGCCGCATCGACAGCCTGGAACGATTGTCCCGCTGCAGCCCCGGGGCCCTTTGACCGGCGCCGTGATGGGGTCATCTGTGGTGAGGGAAGCGGTATTCTGCTCCTCGAATCATCTGCCAGTGCACGCCGCCGCGGAGCGACGGTGCTGGCTGAAGTGGTCGGTTTTGCAACCAGTTCCGACACGTCCAGTATCGCCAACCCCGATGTCGGGGAGATGGAGCGGTGCATGCGTCTGGCGTTGGCCGATGCAGACTTGACAGCAGCCGATATCGATTATATCAATGCCCATGCAACCGGTACCGGCCAGGGAGATATTGCCGAAGCAGAAGCCATCCGGGCCGTTTTTTCCGATGCGGTGCCGGTCAGCAGTCTGAAAGGGCATCTGGGCCATACCATGGCGGCCAGCGGGGCGATTGAGCTGGCCGGCAGTGTCGCTATGCTTGAGCGGCAGCAGTTGATAGCGACCCGCAACCTGCAACAGATAGACGAGCGTTGTTCCGGCATTCAACATCTGCAACAGAATCAG
This sequence comes from Pelovirga sp., assembly GCA_041686715.1. Lineage (GTDB taxonomy): Bacteria > Desulfobacterota > Desulfuromonadia > Desulfuromonadales > Geopsychrobacteraceae > Pelovirga. Next base: position 26,257 of record JAWLDI010000014.1, on the reverse strand, counting down.
CAAAGACCGGTAAAAACCATTCTGAAAAACAATTTCGCCATGGGCGGGATCAACTGTACCATTATCATAAGGAGCCATGCACGTGACTGAGCAGGAAGTGATTGAGCTGATCGATTCCAGTCTGGCCGAAGAGTTTGAACTGGATCGTGAGGCGATGACGCCGGCGGCAAATATCTACGAAGATCTCGGGCTTGACAGCCTGGATACCGTCGATATGGTGATTGTTCTTGAAGGGGCGTTCAAGTTCAAGATTCGTGAGGAGGAAGCGGTTCGGGGGATCCGCACCCTTGGTGATATCCATCGTTTTGTGCTGAGCAAAATAGACCAGCAGACCTGATTCGCAAAGAGATAGGTGGTAATGACCGGGAGTCACAACAGATCAGCACTGCGCTCGGTCGTTTTTTTGGTACAGGTTGTCCTGATGAACCTCTGGGTTTATCCGGCACTGTTATTGTGGACGCTCTTTGGAATCCTGGTTTTTCCCTTGCTGTTTGCCCTGGGACTGTTGTGCCTGCGCCAGCCGGCAGACCGTCTGGCACGATGGTTCATCTGGGTTTATGGTCGCGGCTGGCTGCTGCTGATGAGTCCTTTTGTAAGCTTTCGTCGTGAGGAGATAGAGCGGATCCCACGTGATCGCCCCTGCGTGTTTGTCGTCAACCATTTTTCCTTTTTTGATACCTATTGCATGGCCTTGCTGCCTCAGTACGATATCGTTTTTGCGGTACGTTCCTGGCCCTTTCGGTTATTCTGGTACAGTGCCTTCATGCGTCTTGCCCGCTATCTTGACGTTGAGGGGAGCAGTTGGCAGGAAACCTTGAGTAACAGTCAGAGTGTTTTTGCCGGCGGAGGGACGGTACTGTTTTTTCCGGAAGGGCACCGGAGCCGCAACAGTGAAATCCAGCGGTTTTATTCCGGCGGCTTCAAGGTGGCGATCCATTCCGGGGTTGATGTGGTTCCGTTGTGTATTGATGGTACCGACAAATTGCTGCCACCGGGGCGCAGGCTCTTTCATCCCTGTCGCGTCACTCTTCGTGTCCTGGACCCTGTCAGTACGACTAAGTATCAACAGGAGAACGGCCATATCCGCCTGCGTAAACGGGTCAAGGAGCAGATGACCAGAGAGCTTGCCATCATGCGGAAAGGACAGAAGTGATGAGGCTTGAGCAGCAGCTTGACGACCGGGCCGCCAGGGCGGACATCCGTCGGCGTCAATTGACCCTGCTGCAGCAGCATCTGGGGTATCTGGAGCGTTGCTCACCTTATTATCGTCGGCTGTTCGGGACTATCGGCTTTTCGTCGGACCAGCTGACGCAATTGGAGCAACTGGCGCACCTGCCGTTGACCGGGAAAGCGGAACTGGCGCAATATAACCATGATTTTCTGGCGGTTGCCGAGGAGCAGGTTAGGGATATCTGTGTCACCTCCGGTACTACCGGCGAGCCGGTAACGATCTGGCAGACCGAAAGCGATTTACAGCGCCTGGCTGAAAATGAAAAGCGGGCGTTTCTTGCTGCCGGAGTCAGCCGTCATCATCGGGTGCTGATCGCCGCCGCCCTCGATCGTGGTTTTATGGCCGGACTGGCTTACTTTCTGGGGCTGCGCGAAATCGGCGCGACGATCATACGGGCCGGCTCAAGTTCCCTTGACTATCTAGCCGAAACCACGCGCCGTCAACGTCCCCAGGTAATGGTAGGTGTTCCCAGCCTGTTTCTTACTCTGGCCAGGCACCTTGAACAGCAGGGGGTTGAGTGCCGCACTCTGGGGGTTGAAAAACTGATCTGTATCGGCGAGCCGATTCGTCAACCTGATCTGACCCTCTCGCCACTGGGTGAAACACTCGCAGAACACTGGTCCGCCCAGGTGCTGGGAACCTATGCCGGCACCGAGATAGCAACCGCTTTTGCCGACTGTGAGCAGGGCTGCGGCGGCCATCTGCTGTCGGAACTGGCCGTGATTGAAATTCTGGACGAAGACGGAACAGCGGTTACGGGCGGACAGGCTGGTGAAGTTGTGGTGACGCCGCTGGGAATTCAAGGAACCCCGCTGTTGCGCTATCGTACCGGCGATATGGCAGTGTTGCATGAGGACTCCTGTCCTTGTGGGCGTCAGACCCCGCGCCTTGGACCAATTCAGGGGCGGCGTGAACAGATGCTGAAATGTCGCGGAACGACTCTGTATCCGGCAACCATCGCCAATGCTCTTTACAGTCTGCCGGCGGTACAGGGGCATTACCTTGAAGTATATCGTCAGCACGATCTCGCTGATGAGGTCAGGGTTGTTGTCGGTTGCACGGATGCGGCACTGACGGCAGAGCACATCAGTGCCCGCATCGCCGCCCTGACCCGCGTCAGGCTCGAGGTGGACGTTCGTTCGCCCGCAGAGGTGGCACGCACAACCTTGCGCCGCGACCGTCGTAAACCAGTTATCTTTTTTGATTATCGCAAGTCTAACCAACAACCGAAAGAATAGAAGAGATGAGCGAAAAACCAATTATTGCCCTTGATGGCAGCAGTTTAAGTATCGCCGACATTGTCGCCATCGGCGTCGGTGACAAGAAAGTCGCCCTGGATCCGGTCGCCCTTGAGCGATGCCATGCCAGTCGTGCCTTTCTGGAGCAGGAAGTTGCCGCCCGCCGGATTATTTACGGTGTTAATACCTCTTTTGGTCCCATGTGCAACAAAATCATCGACGATCATGAAATCGAGGCATTGCAGGTCAATCTGATCCGTAGTCATGCCGCCGGTCTGGGGGACCCCCTGAAGGATTATATTGCGATTGCGGTAATGGCAGTGCGTCTGAACACCCTGGTCAAGGGTTACAGCGGGGTGCGGATTGATCTGCTTGAGCATATGCAGTGGATGATCAACGAGCGCATCGCCGCCTACATTCCTGAATCCGGCAGTGTCGGTGCTTCCGGCGACCTGATTCATCTGGCCCACCTGAGCCTGGCGATTATCGGCGAGGGGGAATTATACTACCAGGGGGTGTTACGACCAGCTGCAGATGTTTACGCCGAGCTGGGCTGTTCCCCCATACGCCTCTCCTTTAAAGAGGGGATCGCGCTGATGAACGGTACCAGCGCGATGACGGCTCTGGCTGCTTTCGCCCTGTTCGGAGCACGCAAACTGCTCAATATCAGCTGTGTCACCGGGGCCTTTGCTATCGAAATATTTGGTGGTATTGATGATGCTTTTGATGAAGATCTGCATCGGGTCAAACCCCACCCCGGACAAGTGGAGATTGCCGATACCATCCGGAATCTGTATCAGGGCTCGGGAAATATTACCCTGCGCTCACAGATGCATGACCTGATCCGTCAACAGAAACTCGACGGTCCGGTATTTGAAACCAGTATCAACGTACAGGATGTCTACTCGGTCCGTTGTACCCCCCAGGTTCTGGCGCCGGTTGCCGAAGCGATCCGCTATGCTGAACAGGTGGTCGAGACGGAAGCCAATTCGTCCAATGACAACCCGATCATTATTCCGGAAAAGAAGAAGGTGATTCATGGTGGCAATTTCCATGGCCAGAGTATCGGCTTTGCCATGGATACCCTCTGTGTTGCCATCGCCACCCTGTGTAACCTGTCGGAGCGACGTACCAACAAGTACCTCGACAAGCATCTTAACGAAGGCTTGCCGGAGTTCCTCATTCCCGGCACCCTTGGGCTAACCATGGGCTTTATGGGGGCGCAATACCTGTCGACTTCAACCACTGCGGAAAACCGTCAACTGGCCGGGCCGGTCAGTACCAATACGATCAGTTGCAACGCCTCCAACCAGGATGTTGTCAGCATGGGGACAGTTGCTGCGCGCAAGGCTTTCAAGTCGGTAAGTAACGCCAAGCACGTGGTGACCCTTGAGGTGCTGGCTGATATGCAGGCTCTTTCGTTCCGCAACGCCGATCGCCTGGGACGTGGAACCGGGCGTATCTATGAGCGGCTGCAACAGGACTTCCGTGTTTACGAGAACGATCATATTTTTCATGAAGATCTCGTTCGTTTTCGCAAGCTGTTGTTTTCCAGCCAGCTGTTCGACGATCTGGCGGTTTACTGGAGAAAGTGATGGCCGAGTTGTCGCTGCCCCTTGCGGCCGAAGAGCTGGTTCCCCACCGGCATCCCATGCTCCTGGTTGACCGCCTGATCGCGGTTGACGGTAAAAACGGCACCATTGCAGCCAGCGTCGGCAGTGATTCTCCGCTGGTTGATGCCGGCGGCAGGCTCGAAGATGTCGCCCTGATTGAAATTATGGCCCAGTCCTATGCGACTCTCAAGGGTTATCTTGATCGTCGTGACCGGCGACCGGTGCGCCAGGGATTTCTGGTCGGCATCAAGAAGGTTGTCCGACATGCCTCTGTACAGGCAGGTGAGCTGCTGCAGGTGCATATCCGTACCATTGTCGAAATCGACGACTTTGCCGTAGCAGAAGGGGAGATCCGGCGGCTCGATGAGGTAATTGCGCAAGGCGACATCAAGGTCTGGATTCATTGATATGACTGCTTTTCTCGGGATTAAACGGATTTTTTCGGTGCTGCTGATCGGTGTTTTTTCAGCGCCAATGCCACTTGCCGCTGACGCTAGTGATCTTGACACCATTCTTGGTCGGCTCAAGGTGGCGGCTGCAGAGGTACACACCCTGCAGGGCTCTTTCGTGCAGGAAAAGAAACTGGAGATGTTCGATCAGCAGCTGCTATCCGCTGGGACAATGATTTATGCTGAGCCTGATCGTTTACGCTGGGAATTGTTGCAACCGGTTGCTTCTGGATTCATCCTGCAGGGGAAACAGGGGGTGCGCTGGAATGCGGACAGCGGGCAGGTTGAGCGGTTTTCCAGTGATACCGATCCGGTGATGGGAGTTGTCACCCAACAGCTGCTGGCCTGGGCGCGGGTGGACCTGGAATGGCTGGGTCAGAACTATCTTCTGGAAGTGATGAACAGCGAACCGATCGTTCTGCGGCTGACGCCCATTGACACGGTCGAAGCCGATCTCATCGATTATATCGAGGTGACTTTTGCCCCGCAGCAGGGGCATGTCAGCGATGTGCTGATCATGGAACAGTCGGGTGACAGTACGCGTCTGCGCTTTAACGATGTCCGTATCAACGACAGGGTGGCGGCAGAGGCTTTTACCACGCCGGAATTCTGATGCGTTTTTTCTCAGGTTGCTATCATCGGTTGCAGGGACGCCGCGGCTGGCTGGTGTTGTTTCTGCTGCTATTGCTGCTGCTGAGCTTCTGGAGCCTGACCCGGGTAGAGATAGACGATAACATTTCCGCCATGCTTCCTGATGGTGAGTCCCGGGTAGCACGGGATTTTCAACTTCTTCAGCAAGCACCTTTTGCCCGCAAGGTGGTTATCCATCTGCGGGCTGAGAATGAGGAACAGGCGCTATTATTAGATAGTGCGGTTGAACAGCTTCGAGAGAGTCTGCCTGAACCCTGGTTTATCAATCCGGTCAGCGGTCCGACACAGGTGAATAAACAGCAGTTGTTCGACGATCTGCTCACTGTCCTGCCACGGTTGTTGGATGCCGGTGATCTGCAACAGCTTGCGGGCCGGCTCGATGAAGAAGGGATAACTGCCGCCCTCGAAGAGAATCTGTCCGAGCTGCTGCAGCCCCAGGGATTTTTCGTCAAGGAACGGATCAGTCGCGACCCTTTTTCTCTCTATCTGGTTGCCCTTGAAAAACTTCAGCATGTGAATCCGCTGCCCGATGTCCGTATCGTCGGGAACCATTTTGCCAGTGCGGACGGGTTAAGCCGCCTGATTCTCGCTGATACTCCCGTAGTCATTACCGATGCCGCCGGAGCAGAGCAACTGCTGGACGCCTTTGAACGGGCTCGCCGTCTTCTGCCACCAGCAATCACTGCCGACCTGATCAGCGGTCACGCTTACACTCTCGCCAACGCCAATGTCATCAAGGGCGACATGCAGAGACTGCTGCTCGTTTCCGGTGGCGGGCTGCTGCTGCTCTTTGTGCTGATGATCGGCAGGCTGCGTGCCGTGCCGGTGCTGCTTCTGCCTTTTTTCAGTATGGTAGCCGCGCTGTTGGTGGTGTCCCTTTTTACCGATCAGCTATCGGGAATTACGGTCGGTTTTGGCGCCGTTGTCCTCGGCATTACCATCGATTTTGCTCTCCATGTTTATTTTGCCCTTGCCCGGCGGAGCCGGGATCGTGCCGCTATATTACGTCTGGTCGCCCGTCCGGTTCTTTTCGGGGGGCTGACAACCCTGGCTGCATTCAGTGTTCTGGCATTGTCCGATCTACCTGGCCAGCGACAGCTGGGGCTGTTTGCTGCAGCGGGGATTCTTGCCGCGGTGCTGCTGGCGTTGCTGGTTCTGCCGCAGTTTATCCCTCGCGCCCCTGCTGTGGTCGGGAATCGCCTTAACGGCAGGCGGTCACTGCTGGAGCGCTTTGAGCACTTGCGCTACGTTGTAATTCTGGTGTGGGTCTTGGTCTGCGTTATCAGTCTGATGTCCCTGCCGCAGCTTTCCCTGAGCGGTGAACTGCGCCAACTTGGCTACCTGCCCGACCAGCTGCAGCAGGCAGAAGCAGAGTTGGGTCGAGTCTGGGGGGATGTTCGCGGCAGGGCGATGATTTTTATTGCTGATGATGATCTGGAACGACTGCTCTGGCGTAATGAACAGGTATGGCAGGCCCTTGGTGACCGTCACCTGCAGTCGCAGGCGGTCAGCCTGGCGCCGGTACTGATGTCGGAGCGAACCGGCAGAAAACGGATTGAACACTGGCACCAATTCTGGCGGCAGCGGCAATTACCAACCATAAAGCGCATCCATGATATCGGTGCCGACTATGGGTTTTCCGTCCGTGCATTTACCCCTTTTTTTGCCGCTCTGGACCACATACCGCCACCCATCGATCGGCGGACGCTGAAGGAATGGGGGATGGCAACACTTGTTGACTCCTTGTTGCAGGAAGATGAGGACGGTTACCGAATGATCACCCTGCTTCCGGACCGGCCGGATGAGATTGCCGCGCTATTACGGGATGAGGCCTTGCCGGACGGGGCGATCCTGGTTGCCCAGAGTGTGTTCGCCGACCAGCTGGCAGAGGAGATCGCAACAGATTTCTATCGTTTCATGAGTCTTGCCGGGGTGGTGGTGATTGTGTTGCTGGCAATTCTTTTCCGTCGGGTCAAGGATGTGGTATTTGCCCTGCTGCCGGCCCTTACCGGTCTGCTGGTATTGCTTGGCGGTATGGCTCTGTTGGGGCTGGAACTGAACCTGTTCAACCTGATAGCGTCTCTGCTGATTATCGGTCTGGGAGTCGATTACGGTATTTTCATGGTTTGTCACGGCTACAGCAAAGAAGATTTGTCTTCAGTGCGCGCCGTGCTGGTCTCCGGACTGTCAACCCTGATCGGTTTTGGGGCCCTGACGCTGGCTCAACATCCGGCGCTTTTTTCGATCGGCGTAACTCTGCTGCTTGGTATCAGTGCCGCCATGCCAACGGCGATTCTGGTGATTCCGGCTTTAAGGAGGCAGTCAAGTTGACAAAGTGGATCATTCTGACCTTTGCTGCGTTGCTTCTCGGGGGCTGCGCTTTGCTGCCGACCGGGCCGGAGTTAGACGAACCCTGTGAAGGCGAGCTCTCTGTCGATGAGGTTATTGATCAGCATTGGCTCAACCGTGATGATAGCTGGCGCATGCGTCAGAGCGCCCTGCTGGAACTGCGCGGCAGAAAGGTGCCGCTGGAGGGGTTCATGATGCTTGACCTGGGTCGACAGCGATTGCACCTGGTTGCCATGAACGAGATGGGGCTGGTATTTTTTGAACTGGTGGTGACGGCAACCGACGAGCAGTTAATCCGGGCTCTGCCGCAATTGCAACAACAGCGTGGCTTGACGGCAGGGATAGCCGGCAGTTTACGACGAATATACCTGTCCCCCCGGCCCCGCTCGCAGGATCAGCCGCGGATGGAGAAGACCAGCCTGCGTTTGTGGCGCCCCCTTGCCGATGGCGATCTTGCCTTTGTTTTTGATTGTCCTGGGAATTTGCGCGAAACCCGCCAGACAACTGATCACGAGAGCTGGCAGGTAGTTTATCAAGATTACCGGAGGGTATCTGGCAGAGAAATACCGGGAAAAGTTATCATGAACAATTTCCACCATGCTGTCACCTTGACACTGTGGCAAAGAGAGGTCACTTTAGAACCATGAACCTGATGCGTGATGCCATTAACCGATCGGCGCTGTCGGAACCGTCGTTGAGGGCTGCAAGCGGCCATCAGCAGTTCCGGTTTGCTGAAAATTTCCCTGGTTTTTCCGGCCACTTTCCGGGATACCCGGTGTTGCCGGCGGTACTGCAAACCTTGCTGGCCCAGATGCTGGCGGAACAATTGCTCGGCCGGCAGTTACGTCTGAAAGTTTTGCAACAGGCCAAGTTCAGTCGGCAGATACGCCCCGGTGAGCTGATTCATGTCGACCTGCAGTGGCGCCAACAGGAAGAGCTTCATCGTTGCCAGGTTGTTCTGCGTGTCGATGAAGAGACCGCGGCGCAATTTGTTCTGCTTCTTGAAGAAGGATCGGTAGCATGAGAAAGCCTTACTTTCGTCCCTGTGAAGGGGCCCCGTTGCCGCTGCGGACCCTGGTCAGACGGACGGTGCGTTTTGAGGAGATCGACCCCCTGGGGATAGTCTGGCACGGCCGTTATCCCGGCTATCTGGAGGACGGGCGAGTGGCCCTGGGTCGACAGTATGGCCTTGGTTATATGGATTTCTATCATCACGGTGTTATGGCGCCGATCAAGCAGATGCATCTGGACTATCAGTTGCCCCTGCGTTTTGAAGAGGTATTCAGCATTGAAGCTCTGTTGCACTGGAGCGATGCGACGAGGCTCAATCATGAGTTTATTTTGCGTAACAGCGCTGATCAGGTGGTCACGACCGGCTATACGGTACAGTTGTTGACCGATCCGCAGCAGCAAACGCTGCTGGTGCCGCCTCCCTTTTATGAAGAATTCCGCCAGCGGTGGCGTGCCGGAGAACTGGTATGAAACAGGTGGTGTTAAGTCGCGTGGCCGCGGTCACACCGCTTGGTGAGGAGATCGATAGCCTGTGGCAGCAACTGCTCGCCGGGCGAACCGGGATCGCACCCATAAGACGATTTGACAGCCGTCATTATATCAGTCACTACGGAGCCTGTATCGATGGCTTGACTGCGGCGTCCGGAGAGTCACTCATGGTGCCTCTGCTGGATCAGGTCGCAGGCAAACTGGCGCGGCTGCCGGAAAATTGCCGGCTGCTGGTGGCCACCACCAAGGGGGAGATTGATCGGCTCGAAGCACGTTGCCGTGCCGGCAAGCCCGTTACCGCAGAGGCTTTACCGGCTGCTTTTCTTGAACGCGTGGCACGCCGTTTCGGTTTGCTTTCACCCGTTGTAAATATCAACGCGGCCTGTGCCTCATCGACGGTTGCCCTGGCTCGTGGGGCCGCCATGATTGCTGCCGGTCAGGTGTCAGCAGTGCTGGTCTATGCGGCGGACATCGTCAGTGAATTTGTTTTTTCGGGATTTTCGGCTTTGCAGGCGCTCTCACCGGAATTCTGCAGACCCTTTGACCAGCAGCGTGACGGTCTTAATCTCGGGGAGGCCGGGGTGGCTCTGTTGCTCCTTGATGAAGAACTGGCGCTGCGCGAACAGGAACCGGTTCTGGCCCGTATTGCCGGCTGGGGAGCGGCCAACGATGCCCACCATGTCACGGCTCCGGCACGGGACGGTTGTGGACTGGTTCTTGCCTGTCAACAGGCGATCGCCGGAGCAAAGATCAAACCCGCGCAACTTTGTGCCATCAATGCTCACGGCACCGGTACGGTTTACAACGATGCCATGGAGCTGACGGCTTTTGCTGCTCTGTTCGGCAGAAATCTGCCGCCTTTGCACGGTCTCAAAGGGAGTCTCGGCCATTGTCTCGGTGCTGCCGGCGGTATTGAGGTGGCAATTGCCGCGCGGGCGCTGCAGGAGCAGTTGCTGCCCCCGACTGTCGGCTGCCAGCACCCGGAAGCGACGGCCGTTGGACGGATCGGCGAGCAATCGCAGGCTATCAGCGGAGATTACCTGCTTTGTTGCAACTCCGGCTTCGGCGGTATCAATGGCGCCCTGATATTGCAGAGGATCGTATCATGACAGGATGGATCAACGGCATCGGTTGGGTGGCAGCCCGGGGCTGTGGTCGTGGCCGGACGGCGGAAAGCCTGCCGGTGTGGAATGGCTCACTGACTATTCCCGCACGAAAAGACCTCTTTGACCAGGCCGATCTGCGCTTTGGTCGACTCGACGCCTTTTCGCGCACCGGGCTCGCCGGAATCACTATGTGCCTGCGTGATGCGGGTCGCGAAGAATGGCAGCAGAAACGGTCTATCGGTACCATTGCCGTCAGCAGTGGTGGTTGTTTACAGACCGATCTTGATTATCTGGTAACGATGGTCGGGGATGGCGGAAAACTCGCCAGTCCCAACCTCTTTGCTTACACTCTGCCCAACTGTTTTCTCGGAGAGGCGGCGTTGCGTTTCGGGCTGACCGGCAACAGTGTCATTCTTCAGCAGACCGGCGGCCGCCAGCACGATGTTGTCTGTCGTGCCCTGGAGGAATTGACCTGGAGTGCGTGCGAGGCCATGCTGGTCGGGTTCTGTGATGTGCCGGTTGCGGAACTGTCGTGCCCTGAAGGGGGGTACGGCAGTCTCTTTCTGCTCCTTGCGAACACCCCTGACGCCGTGTTGAAGTCTTATGGTAAGCTGGAACGGCATGATGAAACACTGCTGTTTAATGACCGATCCGTTGCCGGTTTTGCCGACCTGGTCGGGCAGTGTCTGAAGAGACGCTGACCAATTGCTGCGCAGCCGGGACATGCTGAATATGACCTGTATAGAACGACAAGAGAACAAACCGCCGTTTGCTGACGGCGTTGAACAAGGAGCCTGACTGATGAAGATGGAGTTGATCTATCCGCGCTGGCCCAAACTGGATCGGCAGACGGAATTCCATTTGCCTCCCCACGGACCGGTAGTTTTTGCTGCGGCATTGCCGAATGAGGTTGAACTGAACTTTGTCGACGATAACCTGCAGCCCGTCAATTTTGATGTTGACTGTGATCTGGTGGCCATTTCGACGATGTTGACCTCACAACTGCCGCGGGCGTTTGAGATTGCCCGTGAGTTTCGTCGGCGTGGCAAAAAAGTTCTGTTTGGCGGGATTTCCACCATGCTGCACGCCGAAGAAGTGCAGCAGCATGCCGATTCGGTGTTTTTAGGCGAAGCAGAAGGGCGTATCGAGGGAGTCCTGGACGATTTTCGCCGCGGTGCGCTCAAGCCGGTTTACAACTATATGCACCAGCACCCGGATATCGAGCTGGTGGGCACGGCGCGGCGCGAGATTCTCGACCGTGAGCTGTATAACTATCGTGGGGTCCAGATGCTCGATCTGGTGCATGCTTCACGCGGTTGCAAGTTTGACTGTTTCCCCTGCTGTACCGGCTTTCTCGGCGGCAAAGCCTTCCGCCCCCGCCCCGTCGACAAGGTTATTGCAGAGATGGAGGCGATTCAGAACAATCGCCTGTTCATCGTTGATAATTCGCTGGCCCAGGATCGAAACTGGCTGCTGGACCTGTTCAAGGCGATGGAACCTTTGAAAAAGAAATGGGTGTCTCATCCGATCCTGGATGATGATGAAGTGCTCAAATGGGCGGCAAAGGCCGGGGCATGGTACGTTTATCAGGCGGTTTTTGATACGTCGGAAACAATCCGTAATCGGGTCCGACGGCTCAAGGATCATGGGATCGGTGTCGAAGGAACCATTATTCTCGGAACGGACGACCAGTCTGAGGACGACATCAAACGGCTGGTTGATTTTCTCCTTGAGATCGAGCTGGATGTCGCTGAATTCACGATTATGACTCCGTTTCCGCACTCTCCGATTCGCCGCCAGCTGGAGCAGGAAGGGCGGATTCTGTCCAATGACTGGAGTCGCTATACCGCCGATAAGGTGGTCTTTCAACCCAAACAGATGACCGCGGAAAAACTGCAGGAGCTTTATTACTATGCCTGGGATCACTTCTATGCTCAGGGCGGACATCAGCTCAAGATGGGTGAGCTGTTCAAGCAGGTGATTCGTCGAGAGATGGATGATGGGACCTATCATCGCTACAACCCGCGCAAGCGGCGAATTTTTCAAAGGGCTTAAGCAATGAGCCGGATTTTTATCCTGTCAAGCAATACGACGGTAGATCCTTACCCGGTTTATCCTCTGGGAATGGCAGTGGTTGCCGGAATATTAACAAGTGCCGGTCATCAGGTGATGCAGCACGACTGCCTTGCCCAGGGAAGTGACCCGCGCCTCCTGCAGGAAAAGATCCGCTGTTTTTCCCCCGATCTCATTGCTCTGTCTTTGCGTAATATCGACAATGTCGACTCATTTTCCGGAGATGACGGCTGGTATCTCCATCAGGCCAGAGAGCTGGTCGCGTCCTTACGGCAGATCAGTTCCGTGCCGATTGTTGTCGGTGGCCCGGCCCTGACGATCATGCCGGAAGAGATCGCCGCCTATCTGCAGGTCGATCATGCCATCGTTGGTGAGGCGGAGCGCAGCTTTCCGGAACTGCTGACAGCGCTGGAAGGTGGCGAGGCTCTGCCACAGGTGATTCAGCGCGGTCAACCGGTGACGGGGCATGAGTTTGGCTGTCCGCTTTACGATGCCGAGCTGGTCCGGTTCTATCAGCAGCACAGCGGCATGCTGAATTTACAAACCAAGCGTGGTTGCCCCTATCGCTGCAGTTACTGTTCCTATCCCCATCTTGAGGGCGGACAGTTTCGCATCCGCGATCCACGCCAGGTGGTTGATGAGCTGCAGCGGCTCAAAGCCGACCATGATACTGATCATGTTTTTTTTACCGATTCCGTATTTAATGACCCCAAAGGGGAGTATTTAACCCTGGTCGAGGAGTTGTTACGAGCAAACCTCGACCTAAAATGGTCCGCCTTTTTTCGGCCGCAGGGAATTGGCCGCAAGGAACTGGCGCTGATGAAGCGTGCCGGCCTGTTTGCGCTGGAGCTGGGAACAGATGCTGCCAGCGACACAACCCTGGCCGGCATGATCAAAGGGCTGACTTTTGCTGAGGTGCTCAAGGTCAATACCGCCTGTATCGAAGAGCGGTTGCCGGCAGCTCATTTCATCATTTTTGGTGGCCCCGGCGAAACCGCAGCGACCCTGGCTGAAGGGCTTGAGAACATAAAAGCCCTGGGTGAATCTGTAGTGTTCGGATTTTCCGGTATCAGAATTCTTCCCGACGCCCCCTTGTATCAGCGTGCCCTGAGCGAGGGTGTCATTGCTGAGACAACGCCGTTGCTTAAACCGGTTTATTACTTTTCGCCGCAGATTGATCGAGCCATGATGGAAGAGCGGATAACGGCAGCCTTCGCCAAACAACGTAACCGGATTTTTCCCCCTTCGGAAGGGCAGTTGCGGATGCAGACCATGAAGAATTTTGGGTTTGTCGGAATGATGTGGGATCGTCTGGTGCGTTTTCCGTCAGAATCAGCCACTGTGTCCTGAGGTGTTGTTGTGCTCGGGGTAAATAAAAAACATATCCTGCTGGTCCACCCGTTGGGCTATCAGGCTGATGTCGCCAGCCAGGACATCTCGCGTCGTGCCAATATTATGCCCCCGCTGGGGTTGGCGAGTATGGCTTCCTATCTGGAAAAAGCGGGATTTGCCTGCCGGATACTGGATTGTTATGCTCATCCCGATGCCGACAGCCGTTTCCAGGAACTGTTGCGTGACTTTCGTCCTTTTTTACTGGGCTTCAGCTGCACAACGGCCGCTTTTCATGATGCCGTGAGGCTGGCGCAGATCGCTAAAAGCGAACTGGCACAGATCCGGGTAGTGGTTGGCGGTCCCCATGTTTCCGCTCTGCAGGACAAGGTCATCGATTTTTCACCGCTGATCGACTGTGCGGTGATCGGTGAAGGGGAGCAGACCCTGCTGGAACTGGCACAAAACGGCGGCGATGCCCCGGAAAAGATACCAGGACTGGTCTGGCGCGATGCCCATGGTACTCCGGTCAACAACGGTTATCGATCGCAACAGATCGTTCTCGACAGCCTCCCCTTTCCGGCTTACGAGCTGCTGGCGGGTTACCCTGATGCTTACAGCCTGCCGATTTTCAACTATCCGAAAACGCCCAATACCAGTTGTCTGTCCAGTCGTGGCTGCCCCTACCAGTGCAGTTATTGTGATCGCAGTGTTTTTCGTCGCACCTTTCGCTTCAACTCGGCAGATTATCTCTATCGGCACCTGGCGTATCTGAAAGAACGTTTCGGTATCCGTCACATCAATTTCTACGATGACCAGTTTACCTTTCATCGTGACCGGGTTGAGGAGTTCTGTCGCCTGATGGTGGACAAGCCTTTGGGGATGACCTTCAATTGTGCCGTGCGGGCCAATCATGTTGATCGTTCGTTACTGGCGCAAATGAAGGCGGCCGGCTGCTGGATGGTCAGTCTCGGTATTGAAAGCGGTGACGCGGAGTTGCTGGCGCAGCATCGTCAGAATGTAGATCTTGATCATCTGGGTGAAACCATCCGTACCATCAAGGGCTGTGGTATCCGTGTCAAGGGGCTGATGATGATGGGGCTGCCGGGGGAGACCGAACAGTCGATTCGCCGGAGCATGGACTATTTTCTTGCTCTGCCCATCGATGATATGAATCTGGCCAAATTCACCCCCTTTCCCGGATCACCCCTGTACGCTGACATTCATCAGCATGGCACTTTTGACGAAGACTGGCCGAAGATGGATTGCATGCATTTTCAATTTGTTCCCCAGGGTATGGACAAAGATACCCTCGAAAAACTCTTCATCGAGTTTTACAAACAGCACTTCAAGCGCCCACGCATCCTTGCCGGCTATGTTGCCATGCTGTGGAAATCGCCGGACAGCTGGCTGCGGTTTGTCGCCAACAGTGGCCAGTTCCTGCGTTTTGCGTTCAGTAACAAGCGTTATGGGAAGTAGAGGCAGCCATGATCCCTGTCTCCCGTCACTATTTCATTACCATCCCCGTCTATAACCACGCCGCAACCCTGCGCGAGGTGGTAGAGAAATGTCTGCGTTATCAGCAACCGGTGCTGGTGGTTGATGACGGCAGCAGCACGCCGGTTGCCGATCTGCTGACCGGCTTGCCGGTGGAACTGGTGAGCCATGAGCGTAATCAGGGCAAAGGGGCGGCACTGCTGACGGCTGCCGATTGGGGGCTGGATCATGGTTATACCCATATGGTTTCTCTGGATGCCGATGGTCAGCACAATCCGGATGATCTTCCCGGTTTTTTTGCCGCTATCATCGAAGAACCGCAAGCGCTTTTTGTCGGTTGCCGCGATTTTGACCAGCAGGGCATTCCCGGTGCTTCCCGTTTCGGTCGTCAATTCTCCAATTTCTGGCTGCGTCTGCAGACCGGCACCCGCATCAAGGATTCCCAGAGCGGGTTTCGTGCTTACCCGCTGGTAATTTTCCGCCATCTGAAATTCCTGACCCGTCGTTACAATTTCGAGGTTGAGGTGCTGGTACGCACGGCTTGGGCCGGACTGCCCCTGAAAGACCTGGATATTGCGGTTTACTACCCGCCGGCGGATGAACGAGTGTCCCATTTCCGTAAGTTCATGGACAACTGGCGTCTGACCCTGCTCAATACCCATTTGACCCTGCGTTCGATTGTCCCCTGGCCGCACCGCAAGATAATAACAGCTGAAAAGAGCGGTTGCGCCGAAGAGACCGTTTCGGTATTGCGCCCCTTGAAATCACTGCGGCTGCTGTTGGTGCATAACGCAACCCCCCGTGGCCTCGCTCTGGCAGCATCCCTGGGGGTATTTCTTGGCACCTTGCCGCTGCTGTTCAGTCATACCCTGGCCATTCTCTTTGCCTGCAGTTTTTTCGGTTTGAACAAGGTGGTAGCAGTGAGCAGCAGCCAGCTGTGCATGCCCCCGATCGTTCCGGCGCTGTGTATCCAGGTCGGCTATTTTCTGCGTCACGGCGAATGGCTGACAGAGTTTACTCTGGAGACGCTGGGCTATCAGGCCCTGCAGCGACTCTATGAGTGGCTGCTGGGCTCTTTAGTACTGGCCCCGCTGCTGGCCCTGCTGGTTGGTGGCCTGACCCTGCTGCTGGCATTACTGATCAAACGCCAGGGGATTGCGGGGGTGGCCACCCATGAGTAACTGGACGAGTCGCAGCATCGGTCGCGATTGGCAGCATCGCTTCTTTTATCTGGCGATCAAACTGGGCGGTCGACGTCTGGCCTATCTTTGTCTCTATGTGGTGGTGGCCTGGTATGCACGCTTCAGTGCGGTTGCCAAAGAGCGTGCCAGTCACTATCTGGCACGGCGTTTTCCGGATGCCGGAGCGTGGCAGCGTTTCTGGCTGCGCTATCGCTTGATTCTGACCTTCGGCCAGGTGTTGATCGACCGGGCCATGGTCGGCATTCTTGGCGCTGAGTGCATCAAGGTTCAGTTGCACGGCAAGGACGAACTGCTGAACCTGCTTGGCGAAGGCAAGGGGGTGATTCTGGTCAATGCCCATGTCGGCTGCTGGCAGGTCGCCATGTCGTCCTTAAGTTTTATGGAAACACCGGTTAATCTGTTGATGCAGCGTGAAGAGGGCGATATTGATCGCCACTATTTTGAGCATGCCGGTGTAGAGTGCCCTTACCACATAATCGATCCGCGCGGATTTCTGGGCGGGGCTCTGGAAATGATGGAGGTTCTCAAGCGCGGCGAAGTGCTGTCGGTCATGGGTGACCGTATGCTCGGGGATGATCAGAACGGGGTTTCAGTCGAATTTCTCGGCGGCAAGGTGACCATGCCTTTCAGTGCCTACAAGCTGGCGGCGGCAACGGGAGCACCGATTGTCGCCCTGTTTTCCTTCAAGACCGGGCCGGACCGTTATGATCTGAAGCTCTATCGCACTATCAGGGTGGCGCCGG
The DNA here is from genome assembly GCA_041686715.1 of Pelovirga sp. Taxonomy (GTDB): domain Bacteria; phylum Desulfobacterota; class Desulfuromonadia; order Desulfuromonadales; family Geopsychrobacteraceae; genus Pelovirga. The sequence goes on along the minus strand of JAWLDI010000014.1, from coordinate 9,276 downwards.
GGCTGGGCCGTGATCAGCAGGCCTTTGTCCCTTATGTTCAGGAGTTTGCCGCGACCCTGGAAGAATTCTCATGGGAACATCCGTTTCAATTTTTCAATTTCTTTAACATGTGGTACGAATAAAAAAAGATGAATTTCCGTGTCACTTTTGTTATCTCAGGCAGGGTGGCGCGGCGTACCCCGACGTGAAAAAAATCATACGTAAGGAGCTCATGATTATGAGTGTCAAGGAAAAGCTCAAAAAGGTACTTATTGAAGATCTCAATCTGGAAGACCTTACTCCCGATATGATCGATGATGACATGGCGCTATTCGGTGACGGACTGGGTCTGGATTCCCTCGATGCGGTGGAACTGGTGGTGGTGGTTCAGAAGCATTTTGGCGTGGAAATCAAGGATATGGATGAAGGGCGTCCTGCCCTGCAGTCGATCAGCACCCTGGCGCAATTTATCGAGGAGAAGCAGGGGCAATGACCTGTTCCGTGCCGATTGCCGTGACCGGTCTCGGCTGTTTGTCCGGTGCCGGCATGAATCTGGATGAGAACCTGGTAACCCTGTTTGCCGGACGCCGCTATCCGGGGCCGCCAATCCGTTTTTCCACCGATCATCCGGTCGCCTATCCCGTACTGGAACTGCGTGACGAGTTTAAATTGCCCCTCGATGAGGAGCAGCTGGTCTATGCCCGTACCGGTCAACTGGCCCTGGCGGCAGCCCGCGAAGCCCTGAACGATGCCGGCTACGACGATGAGTCACTGCAGGGCAAGCGGGTCGGTGTCTGTGTCGGTACCACCGTCGGTTGTGCCTTGAACTGTGATGATTTTTATCGTGATTACAAGGATGGCAGTAATCCCGGTATGGCCATTATCGAGCGTTATCTGCGCAGTAACCCGGCAGCGGTTATTGCCCGTCAGCTTAAATTGAACGGTCCGGTTCAGACAGTGGTTAACGCCTGCTCTTCAGGAACCGATGCTATCGGTCTGGGGGCGTCCTGGTTGCGTTCCGGGGCCTGTGACCTGGTGATCAGTGGTGGTGCCGACGAATTATCCAGAGTGACTTATGCCGGCTTCAGTTCCCTGATGATTACCGATACCGGTCCCTGCAGCCCCTTTGATGTCAGTCGCAAGGGACTGAATCTGGGAGAAGGGGCGGCGATCATGATTCTTGAGCCTGCTGACGCGACCGAAAAAAAACGGGTTCGTGGGCTGATTCGTGGTTATGGTTCCGCTTGTGATGCGCATCATTTGACCGCGCCGCGGCCGGATGGTGCCGGACTCAAGACTGCTCTGAACGAGGCATTGCAGACCGCTGGGGTGACACCGCAGCAGATTTCTTTTGTCAACGCCCATGGTACCGGCACGCCGGATAATGATCGTATCGAGGGGCGGGTGTTACGCGAGCTGTTGCCGCAGGTCCCCTTTTTGTCGACCAAAGGTTATACCGGGCACACCCTGGGGGCGGCAGGGGCCATCGAGGCCGTTTATAGTCTGGCCTGTCTTGAGCGCGGTGAAATCCCGGCCAGTATCGGTTTCAGTGAGCCGGATCCCGAGATTGCCCTCATACCGGTAATAGAAAACACCCCTCTGGCCGGCAGGGTTGCTCTATCCCAATCCCTGGCTTTTGGTGGGAACAATGCCGTATTGATTCTCTCAGCAGGAGGAGTTTGATATGCGCCTGGCGATACAGGGAATCGGCGTGACAGGAGGCTTTGGCGCCGGGGTCGCAGCGCTGCGCTCAGCCCTGCAGACCGGAACCTTGAGCTATCAGGACCTCATGGTTGAGCACCATGACGGGGTATCTGACACCTTTCCGGTCTGTCGGGCAACGACCGAAGGGCTCGATCGTTTTGTGCCTAAACGCGAACTGCGACGGATCGACCACTTTTCCAAGATGTCGCTCTATGCGGCACATCTTGCCCTCGAGGATGCCGGTCTGCTTGATGCTGACCTGTCCCGTATTGGCGTGGTGGTGGCGACGGGTTACGGGCCACTTAAAACAACCTTCAATTTTCTCGATTCCTATCTCGATTTTGGTTATTCGTGCAGCTCTCCAACCCACTTTTCCAACTCCGTTCATAACGCTGCCGCTGCCCATGTGTCGATGCAGTTGAAGCTGACGGCTCCCAGTCTGACCGTGACCCTGTTCGAGATGTCCGTGGCATCGGCGCTGTTAAGTGCCCGCCAATGGCTGGCAGAGGGGCGGGTGGACCGGGTGCTGTTCGGCGCTGTCGATGAATATTGCGAGGTCCTGCGCTATTGCCGGCGACATTTTTTCGGTGCCGGTGAACAGGGTCCCATGCGCCCCCTGGATTTCGCCGCGCAGACTGCCCAGGTAGGTGAAGGGGCGGTTTTTATGGTTCTCACGCGCGAAGCAGAAGCAACGGCTTATGCTGCTATTGATGCTGTGGTTCTGGGTCATCACCCCAGTGCTCCTGTTGAGCTGCCGCGGGCGGCATTGCTGGTGGCCGGAGCAGACGGCCATCGGCAGTGCAGCCGCTGGTATGAACAGGCGCTCAAGGACCGACCGGTTGTCGCCTGTTCTCCCTATTACGGCAGCTTTCCGGCGGCGGCCGGATTTGATCTGGCGGCGGCGGCGCTGATGCTCAAGGATGGGCGTGTGTATGCCGGACCACAGGAGGCTTGTGCCAATCTCCATGAATCGGCACCGGACACCAAAGTTACAATGGCCAGCCTCAAATTCGGGGCTGGCGGCGATTACGGGTTGATATGTCTGTCCCGATAAGGCTTTTGTGTCAGATGGTGATGGTGGGGATCCTCCTTGCAGGTGTGACCGGACAGGCTGCGGCCCGCGAGTCTGTCTCTCGCTACGGCGTGTCGCTGTTGGCCGGTCAGGCCTATGATCCGGAACGTTTCGGCCTGGTGATGCTGCAGGGGAATGTGCAGTTGCCCTATGAACAGGTATTCTGGCATGAGGCTCCCGACAGTCTTTTTTTTCAAGGGGAGCTCAACCTTGGTTTGACCACTGATGGCCGCGATCGGGCCCTGGTGGCCGTCAATATGATGGCCGTAAAATATATTGACAGCTTTTCTTCAGCAACCTGGAAGCCATACCTCGAAGGGGGGGTTGGTATTGTCTATACCGACTTCAAGGTCAAGGGGCAGGGGTTGCGTTTTAACTTTAATCCACAGATCGGCGCCGGAGTAGACTATGGGGTTGCTGACGGCATGACACTGAGGTTTGGCCTACGGTTACATCATTTATCAAATGCCGATTTGCACCATGATAACCGGGGGGTCAACAGTCTTCTGATGATGGCCGGGGTGCGTTTCTAGCCATGAAGAAAGAGCAGGTACCACAGCACGGCGGCCTGACGGCTGGCTGCCGTGAAATCAATTATGCTGTCGATGAAGACGGGCGCTACAGTCTTGAGCTCAGTGTCGGCTGGGAAGCAAAAAATGCCACGTTGCGTCTCGCCTGGGAAGCGATCGTTGAACAGTTGCACCTGGTTATTGCCGAGGTCCGGGCCGGGCAGAAAAGCCCACTGGCTTATCATATGGTCAAAAACCAGATGGATGTTCAGCTGCTGGGGCAGTATTCAGGTTTTGCCCGCTGGCGGGTCAAGCGCCATCTGCAACCACAGGTGTTCAAACGATTAAAGCCACGGGTGCTGGCGGTCTACGCTGAACTGTTCCGGATCAGCATGAGCGAGTTACAGCAGGTACCGGATCAGCCGGACCTGCGTATCGAGGATATGGACACCTCGGGAGCGTCACTGTGACCATCGATTTTCACCATCGCCAGTCTGCCCACTGCGAAAGCGGAGTCACTGCCAACCTGTTGCAGCATTACGGTTGCAACTGCTCAGAAGCGCTGGCGTTCGGGATCGGCAGTGGTCTGTTTTTTGCCTATGTTCCTTTCGTCAGGCTCAATTTTCTGCCCCTGACAACCTTCCGCACGGCTCCCGGCAGCATTTTTAAAAAGGCAACCAAGAGACTGGGGATCAAGGTGCGGCAACAGCGCTTCAGTAACCCGGTGACGGCGGAACAGAGACTTGATCAGCTGTTGGCGGCAGGTTGCCCGGTTGGTGCCCAGACCGGTGTCTTCTGGTTGCCCTATTTTCCTCCCGCGTATCGATTTCATTTCAATGGACACAATCTGGTGGTTACCGGTAAAGAGGGGGATGAGTACCTGATCAGCGATCCCATTTTTGAACAGCCGGTACGCTGTGCAGCAACTGATCTGCGCCAGGCACGCTTTGCCAGGGGAGCACTGGCACCCAAAGGGCGTATCTATTACATTGAATCGATGCCCGCCCACAGCGATCTGCAGCGGGCGATTGTTGCTGCAATCAAGGATGTGTGCCGGGTCATGTTGTCAACACCGGTACCGATGGCGGGAGTACGGGGGATCCGTTTTCTGGCACGGCGGTTGGCAGGCTGGCCGACGCGTCTGGGTGAAAAGAAAACGCTGCAGCATCTCGGGCATATTGTCCGGATGCAGGAGGAGATCGGTACCGGGGGGGGCGGTTTCCGTTTTATCTACGCGGCATTTTTGCAGGAGGCCGCCGCGCTGATCGATAATGAGGGTTTGTTGCCGCTATCGGAACGCTGTACCGCCAGTGGTGATGACTGGCGTGAATTTGCCCTGCTCGCCGCCAGGGTTTGCAAAGGTCGGGCTGACCTGGGTGCGACCATCAAGGATCTGGCACAGCGACTTGAACAGTCTGCGGCAGCGGAGGAATCGCTGTTTCGCGACCTCCAGCAGGTTATCAGTCGATCCGGACAGAAAGGGATGATTCGATGATTGCGACACAATCGGATCCGGTCATCCGGGTTGCCGGACTGACTAAAACCTATCCGGGCAGCCGTCACCCGGCGGTGGATCGTCTCAACCTGGAGGTAACGGGCGGGCTGATTTTCGGCCTGCTCGGTCCTAATGGTGCCGGCAAAACCACAACCATTTCCATTGTATGCACCTTGTTACGTCCTGATACCGGACGGGTCGAGGTATTAGGACAGGAGGTCCTCAGCAAGGCCGGGATGATTCGCCGATCCATTGGCCTGGTCCCCCAGGAGATCGCCCTTTATCCGACCCTGACCATCAGGGAGAACCTCTGCTATTTTGCCCGTGTGCTGGGCGTTGAAAAAAAGCGGCTGTCGGCGCGAGTGGGCGCGTGTCTCGACCTGACAGGGCTTGCGGATTTGGCTGATCGCCGGGTTGACCGCTGCTCCGGCGGGATGAAGCGCCGCGCCAATCTCGCTGTCGGTATTCTTCATGAACCACAGATACTGCTGCTTGATGAGCCCACGGTGGGGATAGACGCCCAGTCGCGTAATCTGATTCTCGAACAATTGCGTGAGCTCAATCGCCAGGGGATGACCCTGCTCTATACCACCCATTACATGCGTGAGGCGGAAGACTTGTGCGATGAGATCGCTGTCATTGATAGTGGCCGTGTTGTTGTGCAAGGAGCCCCGCGGCAATTGATTGGGGCCAATCCTGCCTGTGAAAATCTTGAAGACCTGTTTCTGGCCCTGACCGGTAAAGCGTTGCGCGAGTAGAGTAAACACACATGCATCTGCTGACTCATATCAGAAAGGAACTGCTGCTGTTAAGCCGCGATCGCGCCGGCTTGCTGGTGCTGTTCGTCATGCCGGTGCTGCTGGTGCTGGTGCTCACCCTGGTGCAGGATAATGTTTTTCGGGCGACCGGTGAAACAGCGACCCGCGCCCTGTTTATCAATCTCGATGAAGGTTCGCAGGGAGAAGATCTCAAGCAGGGACTTCAGTCCACCGGCGTTCTGGACCTGGTTGAGGATTTTTCCGGTGACATGATCGAGCAGGAAGTTGCTCGTCAATTGATTTTCAGGGGGGATTATCAGTTTGCTATTATTGTCCCCGCCGATTTCAGCACGGTCGTTGCTGCCGCTGCCGAGGCAGCGGCGCGCTCGGCCTTGCGGGGTGATGAAGTGGGTTTTGACCCCGGGGTGCTGACGATCTATTTCGATCCCGCTGTGCGGGGTGTTTACCGCACGGCGGTCTCCTCCTCGGTGCAGCGTGGTCTCCTGGGGGTGGCCATGGCCAGCCGCAGCGAGGCGTTGATGCGGCTGTTGTCCCGGGATCTGCAGGACAATATAGATGAGCAACTGAAGCCCTACGGTGCCACCGGAATGGTGAACGTTGAGCTGCCCGAGCTGGCAGAAGACTGGATGACGCCGCCCCTGATTGAGCTGGCGGAAGAATCGGCCGCGCCCCGGAAGTTTCCCACCATGCCGACTTCAGTGCAGCAGAATGTTCCGGCCTGGACCTTGTTTGGGATGTTTTTTATTGTTATTCCCCTGGCGGGAACCATGATCCGTGAACGTCAGGACAGCACCCTGACGCGATTGCTGACCATGCCGGTAAGTATTGCCGGCCTGCTGGGGGGTAAAGTTGTTGCTTATCTGCTCATCTGCCTGTTGCAGTTTATGCTGATGCTGCTGGTTGGCCGCGTTTTCCTGCCCCTGCTGGGAACGCCGCAGCTTGATATGGGGACATCACCGGCGGCGCTGGTGCTGATAGCGGTCACCTCGGCATTGGCGGCCTGTGGCTATGGGATGCTGGTGGGGGTGATGGCACGCAGTTTCGATCAGGCGGCAATTTTCGGTTCGGTTTCAGTGGTTATTGCCGCTGCCCTGGGTGGAGTGATGGTGCCGGTTTACATGATGCCGCAGGTGATGCAGAGTATCAGTATCATCTCACCTTTAGGGTGGGGGTTGGAGGCTTTTTTAGATATCTTTGTACGTGGCGGCGATCTGTTGTCTGTGCTGCCGCAGGTACTGACACTCAGTGGATTTTTTTTGTTATGCATGCTGATTGCGGCGCTGGTTTTTCGGCGCTGGCGGCAGGGTGCATGATGGATACAGATGGGAGATAGCAATGAGTGCCGAGCTGGAAGTTGAACTGGCCAAGCTGATTATCGATTTCTGTAACGTGGAAGAGACCTCAGCACAGGATGTGCCACGCGATATGCCCTTGATTGGCCCCGATTCCCCCTTTGGTCTGGATTCCCTTGATGCGGTAGAAATTGTTGTTGCTGTACAGAAGGCGTACGGTGCCCGTATCGGTACCGATGAATCGAGCCGCGAGGCCCTGGCAAGTCTGACCGCCCTGGCGGATTTTGTCCGCCGGGAACGGACGGATCAGGGATGACAAATTTTTGTTGCCGTCTCGTTTTCAGACCACGGTCAGGTGCAGATAGCCGATGGAAAAACGACCGCTTTCGGGAATGTAGGCGAGAATACGATCTCCTTTTTTCAGCCGATCTGATCTGAACAGTTCTTCGAGCATGATATAGAAGGATGCCGCGCCGGTATTCCCTTTGGTGGTCAGGTTGGTAAACCAGCGCTCTTCCGGGATGTCCATGCCGGCATCGCGCAACCCCTCCATCAGGGGTTGACGGAAGTAGTCCGAAGAGTAGTGGGGTAAAAACCAGTCGACCTGATCGGCACGCAGATTGCGCCGGGCAACAACGCGGGGGATGGTGCGCTGGGACGAGGTGTTGATGATTTCAGCGTTGAGGAGTTTGACATCCTGTTTGATGTTGAACACCCCTTCGGCGACAGCGCAATGATTGTCATACTCACGCCAGCCTTTGAGGGAAGCATCATCACGCTTGTTGGCTCCGGCGTACATGCATGCTTCAAGTTCATGGGCGAAAGAATGGATGTCGATCCAGTCAATGCGCAGTGATAAACCCTCCGTTGCCGGCCGGCCCTGCAGATAGGCGGCACCGGCTCCGTCAGAGAGCATCCAGCGCAGAAAGTCTTCCTCAAAGGTGAGGGACAGGTTTTTTTCCAGTTCCGCGAACTTTTCCGCCGGAATTTTTTTCATCTGGGCGGCGCGCATGAAGGTCGAGGCCAGTTCTGAACCAGTGGCGACAGCGTTACGACTCTGACCACTGGTAACGCTCATCCAGGCATACTTGAGAGCGGAAATGCCGGCCAGACAGACACCAATGGTACTCACCGCCTCCAGGGGTGCGCCACCCAGTTCACCATGTACCATGGAGGCGTGCCCCGGCATCAACTGGTCGGGAGACGAGGTGCCACAACTCAAGCATTCGATCTGTGCGGGACAGAAGTCGGGGTAGGGGCGTAGCCCGCGAATCGCCTCTGCCGTTAGCTGGGCATTGGTGTGGGTAGTGGCTCCGGTGGTCGGATCGATAGCGTAGTAGCGCTGGGTAATCTTGTTATTGCGCAGGATGATGCGCCGGGTGCGTGACGGCACCTGATTGATCATCCCCAGCATTTCTTCCATCTGCTCGTTGCTGACTGCAGTGTTGGGCAGAAAAATGGCGATATCGGTGATGAAAACGGACATGGTATGACCTTTTTGCTTCGTTAAGCGATATGATGACAGTGCGGGTCAGATTAATGGCTAAGGAGTTTTTTGTAAATTCGAAAAAGCAAGTATCTGTTCAGCACGTCACGATTCCTGATTCCAATCCTTGTTAACGGAGGATAAGGGTTAGCTTGTTAATCTGTTTATCTTTCGATAATAGCATTAACTTGTGATAATGATCAATTTTTCCGGAGTTCGTTGCTGATGTTGAAGATTGTCGTTTTTGTGTTTTTATCATTACCCCTGGTTTTCCTTTCCTGGCGCTCACTGTTCAGTCCCGACAGGCACGGATTGTACCGTTTTATCGCCTGGGAAGCGATTTTGTGGATCGCTGTACAAAATTATCAGTATCTCCGGGTTGAGCAGTTCAACTCTCAGTTACTGATTTCTTCAGTATTGATGGTGCTTTCCGCTGTGCTGGTGGTCTGGGCGTTTATGGCGATGCGGCGGGAGGGACGTGTCAGTCGTCATCGTGAAGATGATACTCTTTTGAGCTTTGAAAAAACTACTACCCTGGTGACAGTCGGTATTTTTCGCTATATCCGTCATCCCATGTACACATCGCTGCTGTGCCTGTTGTGGGGAGTACTCCTCAGAAATGTCGAACCCGCACTGTTGCTGGTGGCCCTGATTGGCACGCTGATGTGTGTTGTTGCCGCACTGATTGAGGAGAGGGAAAATCTTGCCTATTTCGGTGAAACTTATCGGCAGTATATGCGTCGTTCGAAAAGATTTATCCCTTTTCTGTTGTGATCGGTGTTTTGTCAGCACCGGAGCGGGGATCCGGTTATGCCAAAGGATGCTTTTCGTTGTCCATGGCGACAGCCACCCTTGTCACAGCCCCCCCCCGATCCTGCGGTAAGGTAGAGATAAATGGTTTAGAGTTTTGCCTGGTCATGCCCTTCCCGCAACAGGGCGGCATAGCGCTGGTAGAATAAC
>JAWLDI010000013.1:0-32699 GCA_041686715.1 Pelovirga sp. | reverse complement strand
TACCGCAGGAACTGCGGAAAGTTACGCCTGGGGAGAGCCGGCGCTGTCAGGCCGCTCGTCGAACCAGGAAGCCACGTTGCTTGCGGCGTGGTAGTTCACGGTACCTTTCGTCTGCAGGTAAAATTCAGCTTGTTTTGCTGTTCATCAATAAGAAGAGAAAGGTTTTGATTGTGGACTCTTTATCCCTGCTAATATTATGGATCGTCATGGCTTGCGGCGCTTATGCTGTGGCCAAAAGTCGAGGGCGTAATTCTCGTCTCTGGTTTGCTATCGCTCTGCTGATTGGCCCTTTTGCTATCTTAATTGTCGCTATGTTGCCTCTGGGACCGAATGCCAAAAAAGGATATCAGTGATTCGACCATGAAGTCTGTTGTGTTAAAATTAGTCCTATTTTTATCTGTCGGTACCTTGTCCGGGGCCTTTATCGGTTATCTTGGACAGTGTGCCGGCAGTACCTGAGGCGCATTCGTCAGCCCCTGGTCAGGGGCCTTGTTTGGCGCTGTTATCGGATGTGTCCTGGCGCTGTTGCCGGGAGAACAAACCCGATGATAAGAATCCATTGTCCGAAAAAATGGCGATCGTATCTCTGTTCGGCAACCGATAACTGACAGAGGTCCCGCTGTTTTATTCTATCTGTGCAGTACCGGGCCGGGCCTTATGTGCCGAAGACGACAGTTGAACCATTACTTTTATCGTTTCGCTCTATGGAAGACAGATGCCCCTGTTCCTGCCTTTTATTGCTTTAGTCTGTGGTTTTGCCCTGCTGATCTGGAGTGCGGACCGCTTTGTTGATGGTGCTGCAGCGACGGCTCGCCATGCCGGGATGCCGTTGCTGCTGGTGGGAATGGTGGTGGTCGGTTTTGGCACTTCCGCCCCTGAGTTGCTGATTTCAGCGATTGCATCCACCCAGGGAAATCCCGGTTTGGCACTTGGGAATGCCTTTGGTTCAAATATTTCCAATATTGCCTTGATACTCGGTATCGCGGCGCTCATCAGTCCTGTTCCGGTCTCAAAAAAAATACTGCGTACGGAATTGCCCGTTCTGATGAGTATTACAATAGCGACTGTTGTACTGCTGATAAATTTTTCCATCAGTCGCTTTGATGCTATCCTGCTGTTGCTGCTATTTGCTGCCGTCATGGTCTGGTGGATTGTCGCCGGTTTGCGCCAGCAGGGCACTGAAAAACTACTGGAAGCTTCGGAGCAGCAGCACTCGTCTTTGATGTCATTGAAAACAGCTGTTGTGTGGCTGATGACCGGTCTGGTCCTGCTGGTCTTGAGCTCACGCCTGCTGGTATGGGGTGCTGTCGAAATAGCATCGGCCATGGGGATCAGTGATCTTGTTATTGGCTTGACTATTGTTGCTATCGGCACCTCCTTGCCGGAGCTTGCTTCTGCTGTGGCGGCAGCCCGTAAACGTGTCCCTGAACTGGTGTTGGGTAACGTCATCGGATCCAATATCTTTAACACCCTGGCCGTGGTTGGCATTGCCGGCATTATTCACCCACTCGACATAGGTGCCGAGGTCCTCTACCGTGACTGCCTGGTGATGACGGTACTGACGCTTGCCCTGTTTATCCCGGCACTGGGTGGCAGATATCGGATATCGCGTTTGTTCGGTGTTAGTTTTTTACTGGTTTACCTCGCTTACATGCTCCTCCTTGCCCTGCAAGCTTTCGGCTATCTGTAAATATATGCCGCAGAAACCTGTTGAGAAATACCAGCACCCTCTTGACAGCCCCCCGGGAGTGAATGATATTCTTCTTAAATGATTAATCAGAGAAGGATCGACGACATTGACCTAAGAATTCTGTCTATTCTTCAAGAAAAGGCGCGAGTTCCCAATGCAGAGATTGCCCGGCAGATTGCCATGGCACCTTCGGCAGTGCTGGAGCGGATTCGCAAACTTGAAGAACGTGGCATTATCGACGGCTATGAGGTTCGGCTCAACCCCGACGTTTTTCAGCAGGGGTTGCTGGCCTTTATTCATGTGAGCATCCAACCGGCATGCAGCTCTTTTATGACGGACGCTCTTGCTGCCGTGACCGGTGTTCAGGATGTCCACCAGATTGCCGGTGATGACGGCTATCTGCTGAAGGTAAGGGCGGCCGATAATGCCGAACTCGGCCGAATTCTGGCCACAGAGATTGGTCGTATCGAGGGAGTTCATCATACCAGGACGCATATTGTTCTGGAAACCATCAAAGAGACACGAAAAATAACTTTAACGCCAATTGACTAAAACTTTTAAGGAGCGAAAATGCCTATTACTGCAGATTTTAAATCCCGTTTATATCCCATTGCCGCCCAACTGGTAGAACACTACGGTACCCCGTTTCATATTTATGATGAGATCGGTATCCGTCAGACTGGTGAAGAACTCAAGCGGGCTTTTTCCGCCCTCTATGGATTTCGTGAATATTATGCGGTCAAGGCCTTGCCCAATCCCCGGATCCTGGAATTGATGACGGATATGGGTTTTGGCTTTGATTGCAGTTCCATTGCAGAGTTGGTATTAAGTCGCCAGGTCGGTGCCCGCGGTGAAGACATCATGTTTACCTCCAACAATACCAGTCCGATAGAGTTCGAGACAGCTCTGGGAGATGGGGGGTGTATTTTGAACCTGGATGATATCTCCCTGATTGATAAAGTTAAGACCTTTCCCGAATTGATCTGTTTCCGCTATAACCCGGGTCCTAAACGATCCGGAAACGTTATTATCGGTAACCCGGTTGAAGCCAAGTACGGCGTCAGTCATGACCAGATTGTCGATGCCTATCGTCAGGCCCAAAAGCGTGGAGCGCGGCGCTTTGGACTGCATACAATGGTAGCATCCAACGAACTCGACTATACTTATATGGTTGAAACAGCTCGAATGGTCCTGGAGGTAGTTGAACTGGTCAGCAAGGAACTTGGTATTGAATTTGAGTTTGTCAATATTGGTGGCGGTTTCGGTATCCCCTATCGTCCTGACCAGAAAGCCCTTGATCTGCAGGCGATGTCTGCAGAAATTATTGATGTGTTCGCCAGGTTCAACACCAGACACGGCTATGCTCCGAAGATGTATATGGAAAGCGGTCGCTATATGACTGGCCCTCATGGCTGTCTGCTGACAACGGCTATCAATCACAAGAATATCTACCGCAAATACATTGGTGTTGACGCCTGCATGTCAGCACTGATGCGTCCGGGCATGTATGATGCGTACCATCATATTGATGTTGTCGGTAAAGAAGGGCGCAGCGCCGACAACACTTACGATATTGTCGGTTCCTTATGTGAGAATAATGACAAGTTTGCAGTGCAGCGCTCTTTGCCGGCAATTGAAGAAGGAGATATCCTGGCTATTCACGATACTGGCGCCCACGGCCACTCCATGGGTTTTCAATATAATGCCAGATTACGTCCACAGGAATTGCTGTTAAGAGCAGATGGATCTGTTGAACTGATCCGCCGGGCAGAGACTCTTGATGATTATTTTGCTACCTTGAAGTATACAGAAAATCATTTTAAGCCAGATCAGGCCTGATCATTGCCGATGACGCCCGAAAGCACACTACCGGAACAGCAGATACTGCCGCCATTGACAGTGGAAACCCTTGTCAATGGCGGCTCCGGTTTAGCCCGATACGAGGGTTGCGTTGTTTTTGTCCCGCATACGGCGGCGGGTGATCTGGTCCGTGCCGGCGTGGTACGCCGTAAAAAAAAATATCTGGAAGCGCAGTTGGTCGAGGTTCTTCAGCCCGGACCCGGGCGGCGCGTTCCCCCATGCCCAGTTGCCGGTGAGTGTGGCGGGTGCCAGTGGCAACATCTTTCCTATAACGAACAGCTGGCCTGGAAAGAAAAACTGTTCACAGAGACGCTCAGCCATCAATTACTCAGCGATAGGTGCGCGTTCAAACCGATTATTCCATCCAGCAACGAATGGTACTATCGCAGCCGCGTTCAGATCAAATGTTATAACTGTGCAGAGGGATTTGTCACAGGATACTACCGTTCCCGCAGCCGCTATGTTGTCAACATCGATTCCTGCCCGATTATGGATCACCGGCTGAACAACCTGCTGGCCGAATTAAAAAGTTTTTTTAATGGATCAGTTTTTGCCGATCAAATCCCCCAGATTGATCTCTCCATAGATGATAACGGCAAATCGGCAGCAGTTATTCACTATCTGGGACCAAAGCGAAAAAGACTGATAGAACGGTTATCAGATGCCGGGATTGATGCCGATATTCTGGTTCAGTTCGGAACAAAAAAAAGTCTACAATCCGTCAGCGGCGATGGCATCCTGGCGATCAGGGTCGATATCCCGCAACTATCCCTAAATTATCGCGTTGGCTCCTTCGCACAAATCAACCTGGAGCAGAACAAGGCTCTGGTCGATATTCTCACTTCAATCTTCCCCTGGAATAAGACCCATCGGGTGCTGGAACTTTATTGCGGAATGGGAAATCTGTCGTTTCCCATCGCGCGCCGGGTCAGATATCTTCATGGGATTGAGGAATCTGAACTTTCGATCGCTATGGCACGTCGTAACATCATGACAACCGGGATAACCAATCTTGAATTCATTGCAGCTTCCGCAGAAAATGTGCTGTCATGTCAGATCAAAGAAGGTCAATACGATGTTGTCATTCTCGATCCTCCCCGTGTTGGTGCCTATTCTGTGGTAAAGTGGTTGGCGCGGGTCGGTATCCCACATATTTTTTACGTCTCCTGTGATCCGCAGACACTTGCTCGTGATCTGCAGCTGCTGGTTCATGCAGACTATCGTATTGTTGCCAGTCAGCCGCTAGATATGTTTCCACAAACCTATCACTGTGAGAGCATTACTTACTTGCAAAAAAATACAGTATCTATTGCTGGCGCAGGATCACCGGCCTGGTGCTGAACAGGCATACAATATTTAGCTTTTATGTTGACACTTTTATGGGCAGCAACGTTTCAGATTGGTTAATTTTTGTGCAGTTTCTCAGCTGGAATGTTTTTACAGTTTGTCTGTTCACCAAGAATCGACATTAACTAATGAATATAGTTGAGAAAATAAAATTTATAAAAAATGTTTTTCAGGATGGCAAGGTCTTTGCTGATACAGGGGTAGTGATTATAGGGATCAATGCCCGGTCGAAACATTAATCTGGTGACAGGAGGCAGTTATTATGCGCAAGGTTGAAGCGATTATCAAACCGTTCAAGCTCGATGAAGTGAAAGAGGCTTTGAATGAAATAGGTATCCAGGGGATTACCGTCAGTGAAGTAAAAGGGTTCGGTCGCCAGAAAGGCCATACGGAACTTTATCGCGGTGCTGAATATGTTGTTGATTTTATACCTAAAATCAAAATGGAAATCATCGTTGCAGATGATCTTGTTGCCAAGGTCGTAGACACCATCGCAGATACAGCGAAGACCGGACGGATTGGTGACGGCAAGATTTTTGTGACCCCGATAGATGAAGTGATCAGAATCAGAACGGGTGAGCGTGGAGAAGATGCCCTTTAATAATTTATTTAACAGAAATTCGATGGACGATTGTTTCCGGACAGTTTCATTTCATTCAAAGGAGAAGTAAACAATGACACCAAGTGAAGTCGTCAAATTTGCCAAGGAAAACGATGTAAAGTTTGTTGATTATAAATTTCTCGATTTTGTCGGAATCTGGCAGCACTTTTCAACACCAATCAGTGAATTCGGCGAAGATGTTTTCGAAGAGGGATTGGGATTCGATGGGTCTTCAATTCGTGGCTGGCAGCCTATTCACAACTCCGACATGTTGCTGGTGCCAGACGCCACCACGGCCAAAATTGATCCTTTCATCGAAATGACCACATTAAGCCTGATCTGCAACATCGTTGATCCAATGACCCGTGAAGGCTATACCCGCGATCCACGCTTTATTGCCCGGAAAGCTGAAGCCTACCTCAAATCAACGGGTATTGCAGATACCGCCTTTTTTGGTCCGGAACCTGAGTGTTTTGTTTTTGATGATGTGCGATACGCTTCCAGTGCCAACGAATCTTTTTATGCTATCGATTCTATTGAAGGAATCTGGAATACCGGACGTGAAGAATTTCCCAATCTCGGGTACAAACCGAAACACAAGGGGGGATATTTTCCTGTAGCTCCTACCGACAGCATGGTTGACCTGCGCAATGAGATGATGATGGTGCTGCAGGAAGTCGGGATGGTTGTAGAGTGTGGTCACCATGAAGTGGCGACGGGCGGTCAGTGTGAAATTGACATGCGTTTTGATTCCCTGTTGAAGATGGGAGATAATCTCCAATGGTTTAAATACGTGCTGAAAAATGTTGCTTTCCGTAATGGAAAGACAGTGACCTTCATGCCCAAGCCGATTTATGCCGATAATGGTTCCGGTATGCATTGTCATCAGTCTCTGTGGAAAGATGGTAAAAATCTTTTCGCAGGCGACGGTTATGGCGGCCTTTCCAAAATGGCCATGTATTACATTGGCGGTATCATGAAACATGCAAAAGCCCTCTGTGCTTTTACCAACCCGACCACCAATTCCTACAAGCGTCTGGTTCCGGGATATGAAGCTCCGGTTAACCTGGCCTACTCAAACCGCAATCGCTCGGCATCACTGCGGATCCCGGTAACTGATAGTGAAAAATCAAAGCGTGTCGAATACCGTACCCCCGATCCGTCAGCCAATGGCTACCTGGCTTTTGCGGCAATGATGATGGCAGGTCTTGACGGCATCGAAAATAAGATCGATCCGGGCCAGCCTCTTGACAAGGATATTTATGGCTTGTCGCCGGAAGAGTTGAAAGATATTCCGATTGTTGCAACCTCGCTGGAGGATGCTCTGGATAATCTTGAGAAGGATCACGCCTTCCTGCTCAAAGGTGATGTTTTTACTGAAGATGTCATCGATATGTGGGTCAGTTATAAACGAACTACCGAAGTTGACCCGGTTCGTATGCGTCCGGTACCTGAGGAATTCAATCTCTATTACGATTGCTGATTTTCGGCAGTCCGCAAAAAAAGCCCCCGCCAATCAGGTGGGGGCTTTTTTTCTTGAATCTGTTTTCTGTTCACACTACTGCCGTTTTATCCTGGCTGCTGACGATGTGCAAGTCACGCTGCGGGAAGGGAATACTGATACCTTCCTGGTCAAAACGTACCTTGATGACTTCCTGGAGTTCAAAGAGTAAAGGCCAATAATCACCACTGTTAACCCACGGTCGAACAGCAAAATCAACACTGCTGTCACCGAGTTCCAGTACTCCGATTGTCGGGGCCGGCTCCGGCAGTATCCGTTGCTCTTTAGACAGAATATCTTCTAACACTGAGCGTACTTTCTGCAGATCATCGCTGTAGCTGACCCCAATGACAAGATCGAGGCGACGAGTCGGTTTGGTTGAAAAATTGGTTATTGTCGAGCCCATGATCTGGCTGTTCGGGACGATGATCTGTTTATTGTCTGCGGAACGCATCTGGGTACTGAATATCTGAATCTCTTCGACGATGCCGGCGGTGCCGCCGGCATCAACAAAATCTCCCACCTTGAAGGGGCGAAATAGAATCAACAGGACACCGGCAGCAAAATTGCTCAAAGTTCCTTGTAGCGACAAACCCACCGCCAGACCGGCGGCAGCAAGGACCGCAGCGAAAGATGTCGTTTCTATCCCCATCTGACCGATAGCGGCGATGGCCACAAACACCATTAACGCGGTGTAAAGCACGTTTTTGGTAAATTTGATCAGTGTTTCTTCCACCCGAGCTTTGGCCATGGCTTTGACGGCAGCGTCGGAGATGGTCCGTGATATCACCCGCCCGACAACAAGGATAATAATTGCCCAGAACAGAGGAACGGCGTAGGTCTGAATCAGTCCTGAAAACAGGTCCGGGGAAACATCGTTCATAAAGTCTCCTTCATTTAAGTAAGGGTTGCAGTGCAGACCAGAGAATAAAGACTGTAGATCGTTTCAACACGATATGACCCTGCAGTAGAAGAAATTACACGGATTTTTCTGCAATAAAATTTTTGATTTTTTCAACATCAGCAGGCATACGCTGACGATGTTGTTGGAGGGCGCGCAAATGTTCAATCTTATCAGTTTTTAAATCGGCATTATCAATGGCTCTGGCAATAGCTTCAGGGAATTTAGCCGGATGAGCGGTGGCCAGGCATACCAGCGGCAGGGGGGTGCCAACGCGGTTGCCCGCAGCGACACCAACCGCTGTATGGGGATCAAGAACATATCCCGTGGTGTGGTAAAAGGATGAAATCTGTTCAAGGGTTTGCTCATCGTCGATGGCGGCGGAAAGAAAATCCTGCTGGATACGGTCAAGAGAATCTGCAGAAAACTGGATGTTTCCATCTGACTTGAACCGGTTCATGGCAGCAAGCAGTTTAGTCGTGTCGCCTTCATAGAGAAAATATAGATAGCGTTCAAAATTACTCGCTACCTGGATATCCATGGATGGTGATAATGAGTGGTAGACTGTGGCGATGGAATAGTCCCCCTGATTGACAAAACGACTGAGGATATTATTGGCGTTGGTTGCCAGAATAAGCGGAGCCGCAGGCAGGCCCATCTGCCTGGCCATGTAGCCGGCAAAGATATCGCCAAAGTTCCCGGTAGGGACACTGAACTGTACCGACTCACAACCAGTATTCTCCTGGACCCGGAAATATGCATAAAAATAATAGACAATCTGCGCCAGAACCCGAACCCAGTTAATGGAATTGATAGCGCCCAGGGCATGTTTCTGCTTGAATTGAGAATCGCCGAAAATTTCCTTCACGATGGCCTGGGCGTCATCGAACGTTCCGTCAATGGCAATATTAAAGACATTATCCTCGGCAACGGTTGTCATCTGCATTTCCTGAACAGCGGAAACGCGGCCATGAGGATAGAGAATGAAAATATTGATATTCTTTTTTCCCCGGACACCGGCAATTGCAGCGCTTCCGGTGTCACCGCTGGTGGCCCCGATAATATTCAGTTTTTTTGATTCTTTATCAAGGTAGTATTCAAACAGGTTGCCAAGAAACTGCAACGCCACATCCTTGAATGCCAGGGTCGGACCATGGAAGAGCTCCAGGATGTAGATACCATCCTGCCGGACAACCGGAGTGATTTCGGGATGGTCAAATACTGCGTAAGATTTCTGTACCAGTTGCTGCAGATCCGCAAGGGGCATGTCGGTAGCGTAAAGTGAAATGATTTCCTGTGCCAGGTCAACATAGCTCAGCGTGCTTAACGCTTTGAGTTGCTTTGCAGAAAGTTGAGGGATCTTCTCCGGGAGGAGTAACCCACCATCTGATGCCAGCCCCATCATGACGGCTTCGCGGAAAGATAGATCACGAACTTTGCCACGTGTACTGCAATATTTCATATGATTAGGACCTTTATGTTAAAGTCAATTGAAGATTTCTTTGGCTGTGCAGGGTAACGATGCTACCTAAAACTGCCAAGTGATCGTATAGTACTGATTATTTATCGGGAATAAAAGTCATCAGCACAAAAAAAAGCGCAAGACCAACATCAGGTCTTGCGCTTGGTATCAGGTTGATTTGTCGCCTCAGTTCTGTTCAGCTTCTTTAGCGTCAACCACGGCTACGGCAGCCATGTTGATGATATCGTTGACGTCATCGCCACGCTGCAGTACGTGAACCGGTTTTTTCATGCCCATGAGAATGGGGCCGATGGCCTCAGCACCACCGAGTTTGTTGAGCAGCTTATAGCTGATATTACCAGACTGCAGATCCGGGAAGATGAAGACGTTGGCATCTCCTTTGAGCATGGAAAACGGATACTGATTTTCTGTCAAATCGGCATCAAGGGCAACGTTGGCTTGAATTTCACCATCAACAGTGAGCTCGGGATCGAGCTGCTTGACCAGTGCAGTTGCCTTTTTGACTTTCAGGGCCTGAGGTTCCGTGTTGCTGCCGAAGTTGGAAAAGGACAGCATGGCCACTTTGGGAACAATGTCAAACTGACGAACCTTCTCCGCAACCAGAATAGCTGTTTCTGCGAGTTCTTCCGGGGTGGGATCGATGGCTACAGTGGCATCAGCTATAAAAACAACCTCTTTTTTAAAGACCAGCATATACATGCCGTGAACTTTAGACAGATGGGACTGTTTACCAAGAACCTCAAGAGAGGGGCGGATGGTTTCAGGATAGTGGTGGTTGATCCCTGACAACATGGTGTCGGCATCTCCCTGCTGAACCATCAGTGCTCCGAAATAATTGTAATTTCCTTTGATCTGACTCAAAGCACCGTTTTTAGTGACGCCCTTCCGCTGGCGCAGTTCAAACATTTTATCAACGTATTCGTCGCGTTTGTCACTGGTGGTGGGGTCAATAACAGTTATTCCCTTCATATCGACATGCAATTTCTCAGCTTTTGTGGCGATAGCTTCTTTATTGCCAAGCAGAATCGGTGTAGCGATCTTTTCCTCAACAAGGATATGAGCTGCCCGCAGTATTTTGTCGTCTTCACCTTCGGGGAAGACGATGCGTTTTGGCGCAGCCTTGGCTTTATTGATCAGGGTCCGCATGATCTCTTTGGAACGTCCCTGCATGGCTTCGAGGGATTCACAATATTTCTGCATGTCCTTGATTGGTCGACGAGCAACACCGGTATCCATGGCAGCCTGGGCAACTGCAGGGGCGACATGCAGCAGAACACGGGGATCGAAGGGTTTGGGAATAATGTATTCACGTCCAAAGGTGATACTTTCACCGGCGTAGGCTTTTCTGACCGAATCAGGAACATCAAGTTTAGCCAGATTAGCAAGGGCTTTCACGGCAGCAAGCTTCATTTCGGCATTGATGGCGCTGGCATGGACATCGAGGGCTCCGCGAAACAGAAACGGAAAGCACAGAACGTTATTGACCTGGTTGGCATAATCAGAACGACCGGTTCCAATAATGATATCATCACGGACGGCCTTTGCTTCTGGCGGAGTAATTTCCGGATCAGGGTTAGCCATGGCGAAGACAACGGGATTAGGTGCCATTGTTTTCAGCATTTCGGGTGAAAGGGCTCCCTTGGCGGACAATCCGAAGAAAATATCAGCATTCTTTACCGCATCCTCCAGGGTGCGGTCACTGGTATCAGCTGCAAGGCGCTCTTTGTATTCGTTCATTCCTTGCGTTCGCCCTTTGTAAATAACGCCCTTGGTATCACAGAGAATAACGTTATCTTTATCGATACCCATGACAATTGCCAGATTGGCACAGGCAATTCCGGAAGCTCCCGCTCCGTTGACTACCATTTTTACATCTTTGAGTTCCTTCCCGACAATTTCGAGAGCATTGAGCATGCCGGCGGCCGCAATAATGGCGGTACCATGCTGGTCATCATGGAAAACCGGAATATCCATGATTTCGGCTAGTTTTTCTTCAATGTAAAAACATTCCGGTCCTTTGATGTCCTCCAGGTTGATGCCACCGAAGGTAGGTTCGAGAAGTTTGACCGTTCGGATCAGTTCATCGGGGTCCTTGGTGTCGATTTCAATATCGAAAACATCAATATCGGCAAAACTCTTGAAAAGAACCCCTTTGCCCTCCATGACCGGTTTGCCGGCCAGAGCGCCGATATCGCCAAGGCCCAGCACCGCGGTGCCGTTAGAGACAACCGCAACCAGATTGCCTTTGGCTGTATACTTATAGGCTTCCTCAGGGTTTTTTTCAATTTCCAGACAGGGTTCTGCAACCCCGGGACTGTAAGCAAGGGACAGATCCCGACTGGTGGCACAGGGCTTGGTGGTGATGACTTCAATTTTTCCTTTACGACCGCTACTGTGGTAATCAAGTGCATCTTGGCGCATTGACATAAAAGTCTTTCCTCCTGTAAGAGAATGGGTGGGGTTCAGGTGATGATGATGCAGAAAATAGAAAAAGGCATATTGTCTGATCTTATTTAAAATAAAAAATTATAGTTATACTAAATTTCTGTCAAGTTGAAAGGTGCATAACGATGAATATAAACCATTTACAGTTATACGCAATGCTGGTGCCAAATTTCATTTGATCAATAAATAACAATAATCTTAGCTGGTTATACTTTTTTGTGCGACTTGTGGTAATTAATAAAATGGTGTCTTAGCCGTTTTTCGTTTTAAAAGGCTTTTTTTCGCCACATGCACGCAGTTATCTGCAGAGGTAATGATCCGTAGCGACGTTCTTTGCAATGTCCCATTGTTCAGCGAACTCAAGGCGCGAAAAATTACTGGCTGGGCCTTTCTCAGAAATGGTATTGTTTTCTCTAGGCAGCAGCCTTTTATCATTTTATTCCGTAAAACCCCGTCGTTCAGCGCGGGGATACAAGGAAATGTTTAAGAGTTGACGGAGATCCTGCTACTGTCGGGATACTAGCACATGAAGCACCATCCATACTGAAAAAGTCATCCGGATGTAGAGGTATCCAGGTTTTCAGACAACAGTATATTGTCTGTTGTTGTTTTTTATTATGACTGGCAAAAGGGATTTTAACCAATGCTTGATATCTTTATGCGCGGTGGTCCGCTTATGTATCCGATACTTTTCTGTTCGGTTATCGGTTGGGCCATCTTTATGGAAAGATTTTTTGCCTATTTTCAGACCAGACGTGATTTGGTACAGCTGCGCGCTCGGGTTGCTGACCTGTTAACCACAAATAACAGTGATGCTGCACTTGACCTCTGCTCTCGGGGAAAAACGCCACTGGCCAGGATTCTTCAGGTCGTCCTTAAAAACCGGGGTGCTTCTCGTTCACACCTCAAATCACTGGCAGAGGAGGTGGGTGAGCGCGAGGCGGTTTCTCTGCAGCGCTATCTTGGCCTGCTGGCGACCATTGCCAATGTGTCACCATTGCTGGGTTTGCTGGGAACAGTTCTGGGAATGATCAATGCTTTTAACGTGATTGCCGCTGAAGGAGTTGGTACCCCGGCAACCCTCGGCGGAGGGATTTCTGAAGCATTGATTACTACTGCAGCCGGTCTGAGTGTTGCTGTTCCGATGTTGCTTGTTCATCGCTACCTGTCAGCCCGTGCCGATCGTTTGACCCTTGAACTGGAAGAGGCGACAATGAACATTGTGGATCAGGTTGAGGGCTGAAATGGGATTTCGTCGTAAGGTCAGTGACTCGCCTCGTATTGACTTGACACCAATGATTGATGTTGTCTTTCTACTGCTGATTTTTTTCATGATATCAACAACATTTATTGAGCGCCCGGGAGTGTCTATTAACCTCCCAGAAGGAGGAGCACAGCAGCTTACCGCCGAAAAAAAAGAGATTCAGGTATATCTTACTGAAGAAGGTGAAATTTATCTGCAGCGTGAGCCGGTTACCTTGTCAGCATTGAATACCTATTTCGAAAGTCTTGACAGGGATACTACTAAAGACATGACTTTCTTGCTGATGGCCGACAAAGCGGCACGTCATGGTGGCGTTATTGCCGTGATGGAGATTGCTCGCCGCAATGGTATCAAGCGCCTTGCTATCGCCACAGATAAGTCCGTCGATGAGAACGCTATCAGGGAATTGGAAGAGTAACACCTATGTCAGGGGACATGCCCGGCACCAGGCCGGGTAGTCATCTCCGGAAAGATCGTGGTAACTGGCTATCCGGTAGCGGAAGTAATCTGACTCCGTACAGATTGACTCGATTTCATTACTGACAGATCTGTTCATCCAGCCTTTGGCTGCACAGAATCGATAGAAGAGCGTCACGCCCCGCAATATCGTCTTAAGCTCCTTCATATTTGGTTCGAGGGTGTGCTGTATATACCAGTTGCCGGCGAACCCGCGCAGTTGTGATGCGGATATTTCAAAAATATTACAGCGTAAACTGTCAATAACAAAATCGCGTAAAAAGTAGTCTGCTCCTCTGGCCAGAGATCCCGCTTCAAGCCGGGCAGCCTCGCCGGTGTCGAGTAAATGACGATGAAAGTAACTGACCAACTGCTGACAGAACCTGTCAACCCTGATTTCGTCTTGCAGGTCTGCTATTGTAAAGTCAAGCGCTTTGAAATCGATCATCTCGGTCGGCAACATTAAAGCCTTTCTGGTGGTTATCGGTTGGTTGTCTGTACGCATTTTTATCCTCTTGACCAGGGTCGGTCAAGGGGAGAGATTACCCGGCGTCCTCAGCTGGATCAGGTAGCGGTTAAGATCCGGCATTCGCTGATTTACACCATCAGCCTCCTTTGATACTATCGGCGGATTTTATTTTACTTTTGTATCATTCTGCATTTGGACATTAAAATGTCAACAACCACCCCTTTGATGCGGCAATATCTGGACATCAAGTCTGATTATCAGGACGCCATACTTTTTTTTCGGCTTGGTGATTTTTATGAAATGTTCATGGATGATGCTGTTATTGCAGCAAAAATTCTTGGTATTACGCTGACTTCCCGCAACAAGGGCGAGGCAGATGCCGTACCATTGTGCGGTGTGCCTTATCATAGCAGCCAGGGATACATTGCCAAGCTTGTCGCCGCCGGGCACAAGGTTGCCATTTGTGAGCAGGTAGAAGATCCAAAAACAACCAAGGGGATTGTTAAACGCGAGGTCGTGAAGGTTGTTACGCCCGGCCTGATTACCGATACGGACAGCCTCGAACCCAAGGAAAACAATTACCTGCTGTCTCTTGCGGTAGCCGACAATGTTTTCGGTATCGCTCATGTAGATATTACAACCGGCTCTTTTCGTGTGACCCAGGTTGAATCTTTTGCCCAGGTAGAAAGCGAAGTCAGCTCAATCCGTCCCCGCGAGGTGATTCTTTGTGAAGATAACGCCGGCGAACGGTTATGGCAGGATCTGCTACAACAGGTTGATTCCCTGATGTGCAACAGGCTGCCCGAATGGGTTTTTACTACTGATTATGCCAACGAACAAATCTGTTCATTCTACGGTGTTGCAAGTCTTGCTTCGTTCGGATGCGAAGATCTGCCGGCGGCTCAACATGCCGCGGCAGCGATTCTTCATTATCTTCAGCAAACGCGCAAGGACCACCTTCAGCATCTGCAAACACTAAAAACATATCGGGTAATGGATTATATGCTGCTTGATGACGCTACCCGGCGTAATCTTGAGCTGACCGCGACATTGCAGGACGGCAAAAAAAAAGGGTCACTCCTCGGCGTGCTTGACCGGACCGTGACCGCTATGGGAGGAAGGACGCTGCGCCACTGGATTCATTATCCATTGATTGATCTTGAGCGGATCCAGCGCCGTCAGGGTGCCGTTACCCAGTTGGTTGACAGCAGTCTGGCGCGCCTGGACCTGCGTGAGGCTCTGGATGGGATCTATGACCTTGAGCGCCTGAACGGCAAGATTGCTATGGCCGGGGCCAATGCCCGTGACCTGGTGTCATTGCGTGACTCACTGGCACGGATACCGGCAGTCACTGATCTGCTGACCGCGTTTGATGATCCTTATCTTGCCGAATTGCATCGGCACATTGATCCGCTGCCAGACCTTCGAACATTGCTTGACGCTGCCCTTGTTGATGACCCTCCCTTTGTCCTGCGTGACGGAGGTCTGATCAGGGACGGATACAATAAAGATCTGGATGAATTACGCCTGATCAGCCGTGAGGGCAAGGGCTGGATCGCTGCGATGGAGGTAAAAGAACGGGAACGTACCGGGATTTCGTCGTTAAAAATCAAATATAATCGAGTCTTCGGGTATTTTATTGAGGTCACTCATCGTCATCTTGAGCGTGTTCCTGATGATTACCAGAGGAAGCAGACCCTGGTCAATGCAGAACGTTATGTCACTGCAGAGTTGAAAGATATTGAGGCCAAAGTTCTCGGCGCAGAAGAGCGCATGGCAGATCTGGAGTATGATCTTTTTCAGGAAATTCGTCGACACAGTGCTGTACAGGGAAATCGCATCCAGTTTAGCGCCGAGGCGCTGGCGGTGATCGATGTGCTTGTTGCCCTTGCCGATCTGGCACATGAACGCCGCTATGTCTGTCCCCAGGTGGATGACTCAGGCACAATCCGGATTATGGCTGGTCGTCATCCGGTCATTGAAGGGATGCCACTCAAAGAGGCATTTGTTCCCAATGATGTTGCTCTCGACAACGACGAAAACCAACTGCTGATTATTACCGGTCCCAATATGGCCGGCAAATCCACCTTTATGCGTCAGGTGGCACTGATCACCCTGATGACGCAGATCGGTAGTCATGTCCCAGCTGATCTGGCCCAGGTCGGTGTGGTTGACCGCATCTTTACTCGTGTTGGAGCAAGTGATAATCTGGCAAAAGGTGAGTCGACGTTCATGGTAGAGATGAATGAAACAGCTAATATTCTGCGCCATGCTACAGCACGCAGCTTGATCATTCTGGATGAGATCGGGCGGGGAACCTCAACGTACGACGGCGTCAGTATTGCCTGGGCAGTAGCGGAGTATCTGCACGACAACCCTGGGGTTGCAGCAAAAACACTTTTTGCAACCCATTATCATGAGTTAACTGACCTGGCGACAAGTTGCCCCAGGGTCAAAAATTATAATGTAGCGGTAAAAGAATGGAACGACCAGATCATTTTTCTGCGAAAGATTGTTGCTGGTGGTGCCAGTCGTTCATACGGCATCCAGGTCGGACGATTAGCCGGACTGCCTGAGCCGGTTATCCGCCGGGCAAAAAGTATTTTGAAGGACCTTGAGACGGGTGTGCGTGACCATCACTCTTCTGCGGGCGGGGAAAAAGACACTATAAACAGTCAGCTTTCCTTGTTTGAGGATCGTTGTCAAAACCAGCTTCGTGAGCGCCTGGAGGCTCTTGATATCAGTCACTTAACCCCTCTGGAAGCGTTGAACCAGCTTGCTGATCTGAAAAAGTTAGTGGAATGAAAACATACTTGTTGTTTACTTTATTTTGTCTTGTTCTGGTGTTTCCAGGCGCCAGTTTGAGTCTTGCCCAGTCGGAACCTTACTCCGTCTTGCGGCAGGATTACCAGCAGCTGGTAACTTCGGCCCAGTTACAGCGCCAGCGAGCAAACTGGGAAAGACTTATCAACCGTTTCGACCGCTTTATAGACCAGCGACCGGGTGATGTGTCTATTGCAAATGCCCGATTTCTCAGGGCCCGGACCTGGGATGGCCTGTCTCGTGCTTCCGGTCGAACGGCAGATGCTGAAAAAGCCATCAGCTATTATCTCAATATGGCGCGACTTTTTCCCCACAGCCGTTTTGCTGATGATGCTCTTTTTCACGCCGGGGAAATAGCAGAAAGCCGTCTTGACGATCACACCAGCGCCGTAAATTATTACCGTCGTGTGATCAATGAAATGCCTGACGGAGATATGGTACCGGACGCGCGAAAACGCATTGTTGCCCTGTCTGCTTCGATGCCAGACGAACCGGCGGGAGCGGAAGCAACAAAACACAGCCATCATTCGATAGCCACATCACCCACACTCGATTCGATACGTTATTGGAGCGGGCCGGAATATACCCGGGTTGTTCTCGATCTGTCCGCTCCTGTGGTCGCCAATCCAAAGATTTTAACAGGGGATAACCCGCGACTATATTTTGATCTGGTTTATACCGATCTGGCACCTGACTTGCCCGACGAGATCGTGATTGATAACGGCTTGATCCAGCGAGTACGCTCAAGTCGTTTCAATACTCAGCGCTCCCGTGTCGTTATTGACTTGCAGCGCGAACTTGAATATCGAATAACGACACTGGACAATCCCCACCGGCTTGTTGTTGATATTCTGGGAGTTCCCAGCCGAACTCCGCCGGCGCAGATAACACGACCATCATCTGAAACATCTTTTGCAGATGATTCCATCGCCGGTATTCTCAACTCCGCGGTTGATCAACAACCTGCTATGCGTATCCGGCAAAATTCCAATGGCGATGGAATCCGCCTGATTGTCGTTGATCCCGGGCACGGCGGCAGAGATCCGGGCGCTATCGGTCCTAACGGTGTCATGGAAAAAGATGTCAACCTGGCATTGGCCCGCGTGGTAGCACGGGTACTGCGACAACAACTGGGTGTCAAGGTGCTGATGACGCGTGAGGATGATCGCTACCTGAGTTTGCGTGATCGTACTGAATACGCCAACCGTGTTGGTGCCGACCTGTTTATCTCCCTGCACGCCAATGCCAGCCCGAGCAGAAAAGCCTACGGGGTTGAAACCTATTTTCTTAATCTTTCCAAAACGGAAGATGCCGCCGAGGTTGCGGCACGTGAAAACAATATGAGCCTGCAGGATATCAGCAGCCTGGAAGCCATCTTATTTGATCTGATGGCTAATGCAAAAATCAATGAGTCCAGTCGCCTTGCTGCGGAAATGCAACAGGCGATGGTGACCGGTTTGTCATCTCGCTTCAGCAATATACGTGATCTGGGTGTCAAACAGGGGCCTTTTCATGTGTTGCTTGGTGCGACTATGCCGTCGGCTCTTATCGAAGCAGCTTTCATCTCCCATCCCAGGGAAGAGAAACGACTTACATCTGCTGATTACCAGCTCCAGGTTGCCAATGCTATTCTTTCAGGAGTCAAAAACTATGCTACCGCCATGGGTCAGGTGGCGTGGAAATGAAACAGCAGATGACTGGATTTGAAGAGGACCTTGTCCCGTTCAACCCACCGGAAACCACCGCAAATTTTGAATCTGTACGTGCTTCACTGGTAGCGGAAGCGCGCCGTTTTCTTCAAGCCAACTATTCGAAATTGCAACAGGACTGTATGAATGGGGGGGCCAGCAGGCTGATCGTCAAACAGCTCAGCCGTATGTTCGATCAGCTGAATCGGCATATTTTTGCCATAGCATCGAGAGGCTTCGATCCTGCCTCTTCTTCCGACTGTGCACTGCTTGCCGTCGGCGGTTATGGCCGCGAAGAAATGAGCCCCCGTTCTGATCTTGATATAATGTTTTATTACCGCCCGGAAGGCAAAGAAGCTATCCGTGTTATCGCGGACAGAATCCTCTATCTGCTCTGGGACCTGAATCTGGACGTGGGTTACAGTATCCGCTGCGCCGCTGATTGTCTTGAACAGGCTGACGATCCTACGGTGCGCACATCACTTCTTGATGTCCGTCTGGTAGCAGGTGAACAGCGTATTTCTCATGACTTTGTTGAAGACGTTGCTATTCCTTTAAAAAACCGTGATCCACGGTCATTCATCAAGCAGAAGCTTTCTGAACGTGAAACACGTAAAAAGAAGTACGGTTCTTCTGTGTACCTGCTTGAACCCAATCTCAAGGAGGGTGAAGGAGGGCTGCGCGAATTACAGGATGCTTTATGGATAGCGCGCATCAAGTATAAGGCTGACAGCCTTCATGAATTGCTTATCCGTGGCATCGTCACTGAAGACATTGTGGAATCCTATGTCCTTGCTCAGGATTATCTGTGGACCATAAGAAATTTTCTCCATTTTAACGGACAAAGAAAAACTGAACAATTGACTTTTGATGTTCAGCAGCAGATAGCCAATCATCTGGGCTATGTAAATAAAATACGGGGTTCTGCTGTTGAACAGTTCATGCAGGATTACTACGCCCACGCGAACCAGAATGAATACCTGGCCTCCCGGATGATTCTTGATGCGACTCAATCTCGCACTGCGCCTAAAGGAATGTTCAGCTTTCTGGTACGCCGTCATCTAGAAGACGGGTTTTATCTGCTGCGTGATGAGTTACGGGCATCCAAACATCTGACCCTGTTGCAGAATCCTGAACTGATGATGGTCGCTTTTGAACTGTCACAGAAACACCAGGTTGAACTGTGTCTGGAATTGAAACAGTTGATTCGCGATAACCTGCATCTGATAACCGACAAGGTCAGGCGCTCGAAACGTATCAATGAATCTTTTATGAGGATTCTGCGTGATTTCAACGGTGTCGCCAAAACGTTGCACAAAATGCACCATCTACAGTTTCTTAATGCCTTTATCCCAGAATTCAAGCGTATTTACTGCAAGGTTCAGTTCGATCTTTACCATATCTATACAGTCGATATTCATACGCTGTTTGCCATTGAAGAAGTTGAAAAACTTTCCAGCGGCGAATATCGCGATACTCAGCCCCTGTTAAGTCAGATTATCCACAATATTGAAAAGCCGGAACTGCTGCTGTTAGCCCTTCTGTTCCATGATATCGGCAAAGGCAGTGGTAAAGACCACAGTATTCGCGGCGCGGAAATGGTCCCTCGCATCGCCCGACGATTACGTTTGAGGCGTGAAGATACCAGGCGTCTGGAGTTTCTCGTCGGTCAACACCTGAAGATGGCTCATATTTCTCAGCGCCGTGACCTGCAAGACATGAAGATGATTGCACAGTTTGCCGAACTGATGCAGACCAGTGAAAATCTGCGTATGCTTTATCTGCTGACTTTTGCGGATATCAAAGCGGTCGGCCCCGATGTCTGGTCGGAATGGAAGGGGACACTGCTGCAGGAGTTATTTGAAAAAACCTACGATGTTCTTGAAAAGAAAGATTTCTATCAGGAACAGCGGACAGAGAAAGCGCGCAATCGAAAACGCAAGGTCCGACTGGCACTGCGGGGAGAGTTTTCGGAAGGACGTATCATCAAAACACTCAACAGTCTGAACAACAGGTATCTGCTCAGCTATCGATCAAAGGAAATCATCCCTCATATGCGTCTGGCTCTTAACCGGGGACGCAGGGCTCTGGCGATGCAGGTAGAACATATTGAGGATGCAAAATTTACCGAGGTGACCATAGCGACAATCGACTCTCCCGGATTGTTTTCACAAATTGCCGGCGTCATGGCCGCTCATTCCATCAATATTCTGGGCGCACAGATACACACCCGCAAAAACGGTGATGTTCTTGACGTGTTGCAGGTCAACAGCCCGGTTGGTGAAATTGTCAACAAACCGAAAAAATGGCGCAACGTGGAGGAAGACCTGACCGCAGTGCTGGAAGGACGGATCATGGTTGAAGATCTGGTCGCCAACATAGAAGAGCCCAGATTCATGTCAAGAACGCCAAGACAGACCCAACGCCCCAACCGTATCGAATTCGACAATGAGGTGTCCGATTCCTATACCGTTATCGATATCTATGCCAATGACAAGGTTGGTCTGCTCTATGAGATTACCCGAACTCTAAAGGAGCTTGGTTTATATATTGCCGTTTCCAAGATTGCTACCAAGGTTGATCAGGCCGCTGACGTTTTTTATGTTCATGATATTTTCGGGCAAAAAATCATTGAATCGGTCAAAATTGATGAAATCCGCAAGACGATGCTGGAACGCCTTGATTAAAAAACGGACATTGCTCAATGGATGCTTATGTTGATCATTTTCTGAACTTTATCAGCATTGAAAAAGGCCTTGCTGCCAATACTGTTACAGCTTATGCGCGGGACCTTGCCAGCTATCTGGATTTTCTGAAAATCGATGAGAAGGTCAGCGATCTCAACAATATTGATTCACTGGCTGTTGTGCGCTTTCTGACCTGCCTGCGCGATCAGGGTTTATCAGCCCGCAGTCGTGCTCGATCGTTGAGTACTATCCGCCATTTTCATCGTTTTCTGGTCCGTGAGGGATATCTCTCTGACGATCCGACAAGCCGGATAGATGCCCCACGAACCCGGCCAAAATTGCCGAGCCTGCTCTCGGCTGCCGACGTTGAGCATTTGCTCGAAGCCCCTGGAGGTGACACCAATGCTGCCCGTCGTGACCGGGCCATGCTGGAGGTTCTCTATGCCACCGGAATGCGCGTGTCGGAACTTGTCAGTCTGCGTCTTGCTGATCTTAAACTCGATATCGGCTGTTTAAATGTTATGGGCAAAGGATCAAAGCAGAGATTGATCCCTCTGGGTGAAGTTGCCCTTGAATTTCTTGATGATTATTTGCAGAATGTCAGGCCTGCCATGTGTCGGGCCGGAACCGGTCAGGAAGTTTTTCTGAATGTTCGCGGCGGTAAAATGAGTCGCCAGGGCTTCTGGAAAAAACTCAAAATTTATGCCCGGTGCGCCGGGATAAACAAAACTGTATATCCACATTTATTGCGCCATTCTTTTGCTACTCATCTTCTTGAAAATGGAGCGGATTTGCGTTCAGTACAATCAATGCTTGGCCATGCAGATGTTTCAACAACCCAGATTTATACTCATATCATCCAGGAACGCCTGAAACAGGCACACCAGCAGTATCATCCGCGCGGATGAACAAATGACAGGATAACAGATGAAATACATTATTCTTCTCGGTGACGGCATGTCCGATGAACCGATGAGCGAACTTGACGGCAAGACACCCCTTGAAGCCGCCCATACGCCACACATGGACCATCTGTCCCGCCACGGTCTGGTCGGACTCGCAGCGACAGTTCCCGAAGGCTATCCACCTGGCAGTGACGTCGCCAACTTGTCCGTGTTCGGTTATAACCCTGCCGATTGCTACAGCGGCCGTTCTCCGCTTGAAGCGGCCAGCATGGGAGTTGATCTGGCCCCTGAAGATGTGGCTTTTCGTCTTAACCTTGTCTGGCTTGAAGCACATTTCGGCAAGATCTATATGGGTGATTTTTCTGCCGGCCATATCAGTACGGATGAAGGCGCTGAATTGATTCAGTGTCTGCATCAGGAGCTTGGCGGCAATGATTTCCACTTTTATCCGGGCGTTTCGTACCGCCATCTGATGGTCTGGAAAAATGGCAGCGATCATCTGAAATTTACTCCTCCACATGATATTTCAGCCCAGAGTATCGAGGATCATCTGCCGCAAGGGGAGGGGGCGGCAATTCTTCATGAATTGATGAATTCGGCCCAGATGCTTCTGGTTGATCATCCGGTAAATAACCGCCGGGTTGCCATGAAGCAGCTCCCGGCTAATTCAATCTGGCTGTGGGGCCATGGCCGGCGGCCACTGATGGAAACCTATCAGCAACGCTATGGGTTGACTGGTGCAGTTATCTCTGCTGTTGACCTGATCAAGGGCATCGGTGTCAACGCCGGTCTTGATATTATCAATGTGCCCGGGGCGACCGGCTACATTGATACCAATTATCGTGGTAAAGCTGAATATGCTGTTGATGCACTGAAAAGCCGTGACTTTGTCTACCTCCATGTAGAGGCTCCGGATGAAGCTGCTCACGGAGGCATGCTGAAAGAAAAGATTGAAGCGATAGAAAATTTCGACCGGCTGGTTGTCGGTACGATAATGGACCATCTTGACGCTATCGGCGATTGTCGTATTCTGGTAACGCCGGATCATCCGACTCCCGTCGCCAAACGCACCCACACCAGCGATCCTGTTCCTTTTGCGCTTTATGATACCCGCTGTGATTTTGCCTCTTCAGCGACGGCATATTCGGAAAAAGAAGCATGCCAGACTAATGTGAAGATGGCGGGGCATCAGTTGATGAGCCTGCTGTTGGAACGACAGAAGATATGACCAGGCCGCGGGTTTATTTTGTTCTGCTGGAACGCCAGGAAAAGGCCCTGCATATTGCCCGTCTGATTGAGCAATCGTTTCTCTGTTCACAGCGTATCCTTGTCAGGGTGGCTAATGATGAACAGGCGTACTCCCTCGATCATTATCTCTGGAGCTGGAAAAAAGATTCCTTCTTACCTCATGGTGTTGTTGTTTCAGATGCTCATTCCGGCGAGGACCCAATTGTTATCACTACTACCGAGATAAATCCCATTAAAGCTGATGTTCTGATCTGCGGCTCACCCTGTTCACTGGCTTTTATTGATACCTTTGAGCTTGTTTATGATTTTGCTGAAACCTATAATGAGTTGTTGGCTGACCAGTCGCGGGAGCGATTTCGACAGTATCGTCTGCGCGGCCTAGATCCACAGATGGAATCAAACGCCGTAGCTGCTGAAAATTGATGATGACAGTTGCCGAAAAAGAGGCCGGTCTGAAAAGGCCGGCTGTTGTGCTGGTCGAGCCGCAAGGGGCAGGAAATATCGGTTCCGTCTGCCGTGCCATGCTCAACTACGGCGCAACTGATTTACGCCTGGTGAATCCACAGGTTAACCATCTTGGTTTGGAAGCACGCAAGATGGCGGTAAAGGCGGCTGATCTGCTTGACAGTGCGAAGGTATTCTGCAGTTTGAACGATGCCTTGGCTGATTGTTCACTGAGCATTGGTACAACCCGTCGTTTTGGCCGCTATCGCGAAGGACTGCTTCATCCGGACGAAGCAGCAGAACTGGTCTTGAACCTCGACTTGCAGATGAACGCGGCACTGGTATTCGGCCGTGAAGACAAGGGACTTTTTACCAGTGAGCTTGACTTGTGCCAACATTTCGTCACAATCCCCACTGACGCCCGTTTGCCGTCTATGAATCTTTCTCAGGCGGTTCTGGTCTGTCTTTATGAAGTACATAAAAAGGCTGGAACTTTGAGCGGTCAGATCCATGGACGCAAAAAACTGGCCGACAACCAAAAACTCGAAGATCTTTACCGCCATATGACGGAATCGCTGTTGCATATAGACTATCTCAACCCCCAGAATCCTGATCATATCATGCGCAGTTACCGGCGTATTTTTGGTCGCGCCGGTCTCAATGACCGCGAAGTCAGGATTATGCGCGGTTTGTTCAACCAGATCGATATCGTCACCGGGAAAAAAACCGGAAGACACGGCTGATACAGAGCGCAACCGACTGTGTCTCCGGTGCCATAACTTGTTTTTTTGTTTTTTTGCTTGCAATAACTCAATGACAGTGGTAAACAGAAAAGAGTTTAGGTTGATTTGAAAAGTGAGCTTCGCGGCTCGCTTTTTTTTATGTGCAGAACAAAGGATGAATTGTGGACCTGGTCGCAAAGATTGAAGCATTAATATCGCCGCTGCTTGAAGATCTGGGTTTTGAATTGGTTGACATAGAGTATCGGCGTGAACCACAAGGATGGGTACTGCGTTTTTTCCTCGACAAAAAGGGTGGTATCACCCTTGATGATTGTGCCATGGCCAGCCGGCAGATCAGTTCATTGCTGGATGTGGAAGACATTATTCCTACGGCTTATCATCTGGAGGTTTCTTCTCCGGGACTTGCACGTCCTCTTAAAAAAAGGACTGATTTCGACCGCTTTTCCGGTCAGCAGATCAAAGTAAAAACAATAGATCCGGTTGTCACAGGGGCTCTTGATAAAGCGAGAAAAACCTTTACCGGCACCTTGGTCGGGCTCGACCATGATGATATTCTGCTGACTATTCACGAGCGACAGGCAATTGAGGTTCGTATTCCCTTGTCAAATATCGACACGGCACATCTGGTGCCTGAATTTTAAACTACTGTTGGTGAATGACACCAGCACCAACTAAAAAGGGGTATTCAAAGATGGTGGGTAATCTTAATCACATCATCGACCAGGTTGTTAAAGACAAAGGCATTGATCGTGACATACTGATAGATGCCCTTGAGTCTGCAGTCCTGTCTGCTGCTAACAAAAAATTCAGAAACACTCGCGATCTTGAGGCACATTTCAATCCGGAGATTGGCGAAGTTGAGGTTTTTGAATTTGTGACTGTCGTTAACGAAGTTGTCGATTCATACAAGGAAATAGATATTGATGAAGCCCGTGAGGTCGACCCGGATGTTGAAGTCGGTGATTCACTCGGAATGATGCTTGATGCCGGTTCTTTCAGCCGGATAGCTGCACAGACGGCAAAACAGGTGATCATACAGAAGGTTCGTGAAGCTGAGCGGGAAGGTATCTACAACGAATTCAAGGATCGTGTTGGTGAGGTCGTCAATGGTATTGTGCGCCGTTATGAGCGTGGTGATCTGATTGTCGATCTCGGCCGTGCTGAGGCTTTGCTGCCGAGCAGGGAGCAGGTTCCGCGTGAAAACTATCGTCAGTCTGACCGCGTTCGCGCTTATATTTCAGAAGTTAAAATTTCTGCTAAAGGCCCACAGATTATTCTCTCCCGCACTCATCCCGGGTTGTTGATTTCGCTTTTCACCTCGGAAGTTCCTGAAATTGCTGAAGGGATCGTTGAAATTAAGGGGGCAGTCCGGGAGCCGGGCAGCCGTGCCAAAATGGCAGTGTTGTCGCATGATGTTGATGTTGATCCTGTTGGTGCCTGTGTCGGTATGCGCGGTTCAAGGGTGCAGAATGTTGTGACCGAATTGCGCGGTGAGCGGATCGATATCATCCCCTGGACACAGGATCCGGCGCGTTTTGCCTGCTCCGCGCTGGCGCCTGCAGAAGTTTCTCGCGTGTATATCGATGATGAAGACAAGGCAATGGAAATTATTGTTCCTGATGATCAACTGTCCCTTGCGATTGGTAAAAAGGGGCAGAATGTCAGGCTGGCAGCAAAACTGATCGGCTGGAAAATCGATATCAAGAGTGAGTCGCTTGCCCAGGATGAAGATCAGGAAGAAGAAACCGTCTCTTCGCAACGACAGGCTGCAGAAGATTTATTTGCTCCGAGTTCCACCAGTGCTGATGAATCGGTTACCGCCATGGACGAAGAGACACCGGTAGGTCATGAAGACACCGTGCCACCCTCAGATGATGATGAGGGCGAGAAGGGTTGACCGTCAGCAATGCCCCCGGGAGGATCTACCAAACCACAACGCAGTTGTGCTGCCTGTCGCAAGGTAGCAGATAAAAAAGATTTACTGCGTTTTGTGCTTGCTCCGGACAGTCAGGTTGTGCTGGATTATCGTCAACAACTTCCAGGACGTGGCCTTTACACCTGCCTGAACCGACAGTGTCTGTCCCAGGCAGTCAAGAAAAACAGTTTTCGGCGCCTTGGCGATCGACAACAGGAACCAATCAGCCTGACTCAGCTACAGGCACAATTGCAACAGGCGCTGCAACAGCGTATCACCGGATTGATTCGAATGGCCCGCAAATCAGGTCAAGTGATCACTGGCAGCAATCAGGTTCTGGAAGTTATGAAGGGCAAATCACCACCCTCGGTAATTGTTGTCGCCGTGGATATCAGTGCCGGCATGGGTGAAAGAATTGAAAATGCCGCTGACCGGCATAAAATCACATTGGCCCGGATGTATGACAAGGTATCACTCGGACAGCTGATTGGCAAAGAAGAGCGGAGTGTCGTTGCTGTGATAAACGGCCCGCTGGCCGAAGCATTAAAGAGTGAATTAGACAGGTATGAACTGGTAAGGGAGAATTGATGGTCAAGGTCAGAGTTTACGAACTTGCGAAAAAGTTAGGCATTGAAAACAAAGAGCTGTTGGCAAAGCTTGCTGAGGCTGGAGTCGATGTTGCCTCTCATGCCAGTTCCCTGAGTGATGAGGACTTGCAGAAGTTCGAATCGTTCAATCGTCCGGTCAAAGAAAAAGTGGAAGAAGAGCGGATCAAGCCTGGCCTGATCAGGCGTCGCCGTACTGTTGTAGCAGCTCCGAAGGATGAGACTGACAGCAAAAACGAGAGCGACATTGTCGCAGATAAAGACGAAAATGCTGCTGAAAAAACAGATGGGCAACAAGCACCGGTAACAGCAGCAACACAAACACCTGTAGCACCTGCAGAGAGCCCCGCCGAAGATCCTGACGATGCCATCTTGGAAGAAACCCCTGAAAAGATTGAGACAGAGGTTATCGAGGACGCACCACCAGCGAAACCCGAACAAGAGAAAGAAGAGATCGAAGCAGTTTCTTCTGGTGATGACAACAAAGCCAAGGATAAAATCGAACCGGTTAAACAGCCGCAACCTCAAAGCGTGACCGAAGATCGTGCCAAAATTCTTGGACGTGTCGAGTTACCCAAAAAGCCGGCAAATGGTCAAAAAAAACAGGACCAGCAGGAGCGCCAGGCACGGCCGGCACGGCAGCCAAAGCCCTCTTCAGCTCCAGCCAGGGGTCGAGTCCGTGCGGACCTGTCAACGCCATTGCCGGTAGAACAACCGCTGCCTGAAAAAGAAGGCAGAAACACCAAAAAACGTAAAAAGAGCCGCCGCAATGACGATCAGTTTGATCAGAAGGAAGGCCAGGTTTCACGCCGGGGGCGCCGGGTTGAAGTATTTGAGCCGGGCCGTGGTGGACAGAAACGCAGAAAGTCCGGTAGAGGGGCAAAGCCGGTTAAAAATACAGAAGTTACTGTCAGCAAGGCAATCAAGCGCATTATAAAAATCAGTGATTCAATCACGGTCGGCGAGTTGGCGAAGCGTATGGGAGTTAAAGCTAATGAATTGATTGCTGAGTTGATGCGTCAAGGGTCGATGGTCACCATCAACCATCCACTTGATTATGAGTCAGCGGCAATTCTCGCTTCTGAATTTAATTATGAAGTTGAAAATATCGCTTTTGATGAAGAAACCATTCTTGACGTAGCGCTGCCGAAAGAAAAAGAAAGCTCTGCTGCTGATCTTAAAACCCGTCCTCCTGTAGTCACTATCATGGGACACGTCGATCATGGCAAAACCAGCCTACTTGACGCCATCCGTGAAGCGAATGTTACCGAAGGAGAGGCCGGTGGCATAACCCAGCATATTGGTGCTTACGATGTTGATCTTGATGGACGCAAAATCACTTTTCTTGATACCCCTGGCCACGAGGCTTTTACTGCGATGCGTGCCCGTGGTGCCGGCGTTACCGACATTGTTATTCTGGTCGTTGCCGCTGACGACGGGGTCATGCCGCAGACACGAGAGGCAATCAACCATGCCAAGGCTGCGGGTGTCCCAATCATTATTGCGGTCAATAAGATTGATAAACCGGAAGCTAACCCGGAGAGAATCAAACAGGGTCTGACTGAATTCGAACTCGTGCCGGAAGAATGGGGCGGTGAGACAATTTTTGTCGAGGTGTCTGCAAAGATGAAAATGAACCTCGACAACCTGCTTGAAATGATTCTGCTTCAGGCCGAAGTACTGGAACTGCAGGCAAACCCCGACAAGCGCGCTAAAGGTTCTATTGTTGAAGCTCGCCTTGATAAGGGGCGTGGTCCGGTTGCAACAGTCCTGGTGCAGGATGGCACCTTGAAGGTTGGCGATTCTATTGTTGCCGGCCTTCATTACGGTCGTGTCCGGACCATGACCGCTGCCAACGGCATCCAGGTAAAAGAGGCGGGACCTTCCTTCCCGGTGGAAGTCACCGGCCTCGGCGGAGTCCCGGATGCAGGGGAGACATTCAATGCGGTTGATTCAGAAAAATCTGCCAAGGAAGTGTCTCAACATCGGCAATCCAAGCAGCGCGAACTGGACCTGGCAAAAAGCAGCAAGGCCTCCCTTGAACAGCTTTTCGCACGGATGCAGGAAGGTGTTGTTGAAGAGCTGGCTGTTATTATCAAGGCTGATGTTCAGGGTTCTGTCGAAGCTGTACGTGATGCCCTCGAAAAACTTTCTACCGATACCTGTCGGCTGAATGTTATCCATACTGGTGTAGGTGGTATATCAGAGAGCGATGTCACCCTGGCGACCGCTTCTAATGCTATTGTTCTCGGTTTCAATGTTCGTCCGGAGGTAAAGGCCCGCACCCTGGCAGACAGCGAAAAGGTTGATATTCGTCTCTACAGCATTATCTACGATGCCGTCAATGATGTCCGTAACGCCATGGAAGGCCTTCTTGCTCCCACATTGAAAGAAAAACATCTGGGACGGGTTGAGGTTCGTGAGACCTTCCATGTTTCTCGCGTCGGCACCATCGCCGGCTGTTATGTTCTTGATGGTAAAATTGTACGGAATTCAAAAGTTCGCCTGATTCGCGATAATGTTGTTGTCTGGGAAGGAAACCTCAGCTCCTTGAAGCGATTCAAAGATGACGTCAAAGAGGTTCTCACCGGGTATGAATGTGGTATCGGCCTTGAAAACTATAACGACGTCAAGGTAGGCGATACTATCGAAGCTTTTGAAATTGAAGAGGTAAAAACAACCTTATAGTGGAGGCAAACCAGTATGGTTGTAGGTGTCATCCGCTTTGACTTGCGTTTGCACGGCGTTCAGTCTCTCAAGGAAAAACGATCTGTGATTCGTCGTTTACTCAATCAATTAAGCTCCGGATGTCCCGTTTCCATAGCTGAGGTCGGGCATACAGATCTGCTGCAGCGGTGCATTATTGCTGCAAGCATCACCTCCACAAGCGAGCCACTGATTGATTCTGTTTTCCGTCGACTCGAATCGATTATTGAAAAGTCAGGAACCGTTGAAATTATCAATTCAGAAAATGAATTTATTCACTATGGAGAACAATCCACTTGAGTAGTTTTCGTCCGGAACGTGTTGGAGAACAGATACTAAAAGAGACAACCTTTCTGCTTCTGCAGCGGATTAAAGATCCACGAATTGCTTCTGTTTCTTTGACTGGCGTCAAGGTTTCTCGTGATTTAAGTCTGGCAAGAATATATTTTACGGTTCATGATCTTTCTGATCTGCAGGAAGCTGAAGCAGGGTTGAAAAGCGCCTCACCTTTCATCAGGCGTGAGCTCAGCCAGATCATGAAGCTTAGGTTTATGCCCGAAATCAAATTTCAGTACGATGAATCGATCAGTCACGGGCAGCGAATAGACGAACTGTTGCGTCAGGTTCAGGATGATCTCGATGATTCTGACTAAAATAGCAGAAAAAATCCAATCATCTCAAAGGTTTCTGATCGCCTCTCATCAGAGTCCTGATGGTGATGCGATCGGCTCGACCCTGGGCTTAACCCTGGCGTTACGCAAAATGGGAAAAGACGTTGTCGCCTTTAATGTCGATGGTGTGCCTGCCAATTTATCCTTTTTACCGGGTGCGGACCTGTTCTGCTCCAGCCTTGCTGATGATGACTATTTCGATGTCGGTTTTCTGCTTGATGCCGGAGATCTTGAGCGCGCCGGCATCGATATGCATAGACACTGCGAAGTGCTGATCAATATCGATCATCATCCGCATTCCGATTTTGGTGACTTGTGCTACGTGGATACCCGTTCGAGCGCCACGGCCATTCTGATCTGTCGTGTTCTTCAGGCCTGCAATTTTTCTCTTGATGCCGAAGTAGCTAAACCCTTGTATCTGGGAATTCTTGACGATACCGGGTCATTTCGCTATTCCAGCGCCAATCGTGAAGCATTTGATGTTGCTGGTCGATTGATTGACCTGGGGATCGATCCCTGGGATATTGCCAGCAGACTTTACGAAAGTTTCCCCTCCAGCAGGATGCGCCTGTTGGGTCTGGTCCTTAGCACCCTTGATGTCTCTTCCTGTAGCCGCTATGCCTCGGTTTCAATGAAACAGGAATTTTTAACCGCAACTGGTGCGACCAGTGAAGAGTCGGATGGCTTTGTCAATTACGCCCGTGCTGTTGAGGGGGTAGAGATTGCCTTGTTTATCAAGGAAGAGCCGAATTCTATTTACCAGATCAGCTTTCGTTCGCGTGGCAGCATTGATGTCGGCACCCTGGCGCGTCATCTGGGTGGTGGTGGTCACCACAATGCTGCCGGCGCGCGTATTCAGGCGGCGTCCATCGATGCTGCTCGAATGGAGCTTTACCGGCATATCGATGCATTACTGAACTGATTTTTTGTGCACGGAATTCTTTTAATCGATAAACCGGAATCTTACACTTCGCATGATATTGTGCGCAAGGTAAGGCGAATCTATTCAACCCGTAAAGTCGGCCACGCTGGTACCCTGGATCCTCTGGCCACCGGAGTGCTCGCTGTTGCTGTCGGTGATGGTACCAAGATTCTGCAGTTTCTTTTCAGTGACGACAAGCGTTACCGCACCACATTACAGCTTGGAATAGTAACCGACAGTTATGATGCACAGGGGAAGGTGGTGTCTGAATGTGCTGTTCCCGAAATAGATAGCGCCACTGTAGATTCCATCTGTAACCGTTTTCGCGGCAATATAAAGCAGTTGCCACCGATGTTTTCGGCGTTAAAACGCGCTGGGGTTCCTCTTTACAAGCTTGCCCGCCAGGGGATAGAGGTTGAGCGGACACCAAGGCCAGTCACAATTTATCGTCTCGAAGTGATCGCGCTGAATCCTCCCTTTGTCACTATTGAGGTAGACTGTTCCAAAGGAACTTATATCAGATCACTTGTTCATGATCTGGGCGAAGCTCTCGGTTGCGGAGCTCATCTCACCAGTCTACGGCGTTTGCGCAGTGGCTGTTTTCACCTGGATCAGTGCTACCAGTTGGCAACCCTTGAACAGATGAAAGAGCCTCACAAGGCGTTGGTCCCGCTGAGCACAGCCCTGAGCCATCTGCCCGCGGTAAAATTAAATCACAGAGCGTGCGAAAACCTTGCTTATGGCATACCTCCGCAGGAGACCGAGTGCCTAATCCAGGGATCATTAACTGCCGGCGAACGGGTTCGCCTGCTTGAAGAGGATCATCTGGTTGCTGTTGCTGCCTATCAACCCCTGCGTCAGAAGGAAAAGCGTGGAGATTTCGAGTTGATACGCGTTTTTATCTAATGACATTGCAACGAATAGGCCTTTACATGAGCATTTTAACTGTGGTAGATCTTGACGATATAAATATGCCTTTATCAGCCACGCCACTGGCTTAATGATTGACTAAAAAAGGAGATTGCAGTGCTCGGCACAGAACGTAAACAAGAAATTATTGAACAGTACAAACGGCACGAGGGTGACACTGGTTCACCTGAGGTTCAGGTGGCCCTGTTAACAGAGCGGATCACCTATCTGACGGATCATTTTAAAACCCATAAAAAAGATCACCATTCCCGGCGTGGTCTTTTGAAAATGGTTGGCCAGCGTCGTCGCCTGCTCAACTACCTGATAAAGCAGGATGTTGAGCGTTATCGATCACTGATCAAGTCTCTCGGCTTGCGTCGTTAAACTAAAGAGCGGCATGCCTGTCACCAGGCATG
>JAWLDI010000012.1:0-32765 GCA_041686715.1 Pelovirga sp. | reverse complement strand
AAACAGGTATCAGCTACCGTTTACCCGTGCCGGAAGAAGCCAGGTGGTGGCGGTAAAAAAGACACAAAGTTGTTATAGTGAGAATTGTTGAAGAAGGCGTGAAAAAGCAACTGGTAGTTGAATGTCTAAGAGTAAAAACGATATCAGCTTCAGCACTTAGGGATAAACGAGGTTACAATCAGGACATTAAATAAAAAAATAAGCAGATCCGCCTGAGTAGTGAAGAATATCGTAAAAGCACCCGTAAAGCAGTTGAATTGTAAAATAAAGCTGGAAGCAATATCAATTGGGTCGATAAGCGGCATCTTTAAGCTGCAAGTCAAAGAGGTTTGTGGTAAATTCCGCATTTGCGTAATTGTTAGTAGTGAAAAAGGAGAGATCTGTGACGAGAGTGATAGCCATTGCAAATCAAAAGGGTGGCGTTGGTAAAACAACCACGGCGGTTAATCTTTCGGCTTCCCTGGCAGCTGCAGAAAAGCGCACACTGCTGATTGATATGGATCCGCAGGCCAATGCAAGCAGTGGTTTAAATGTTGACAAAACCAGTGTAATATCAACAATTTACAGTGTTCTCCTGGGAGAAAAAAAAGCAGTTGAAGTCATCTGCCGCGGTGAACTTGAGTTTCTTGATGTTTTGCCGTCCAACACGGATCTAGCCGGTGCCG
Source organism: Pelovirga sp. (assembly GCA_041686715.1). Lineage (GTDB taxonomy): Bacteria > Desulfobacterota > Desulfuromonadia > Desulfuromonadales > Geopsychrobacteraceae > Pelovirga. The sequence continues at coordinate 32,100 of JAWLDI010000012.1, read as the reverse complement.
AAATTGAACTGATTGATGCCGATCATCGAGAACAGCAATTACGACGAGCCCTCGAAGAAATAAGATCAGACTATGAGTATATTATTATTGATTGTCCACCGTCACTGGGGCTGCTGACAATCAACTCACTGACAGCGGCTGACTCCGTTCTGGTTCCCCTTCAATGCGAGTTTTACGCCATGGAGGGACTGGGTCAGTTGATGCAGACAATCAGGTTGGTTCAGCACGAATTAAATAGAGAGCTGAAGCTTGAAGGTATTTTGCTTACCATGTTTGATGGAAGAAATAATATTTGTCACCAGGTCTGTCAGGAAGTACGAGAACATTTCGGTAATAAAGTATTTGAGGTTGTTGTCCCGCGTAACGTCCGCCTGTCAGAAGCCCCCAGTTATGGTAAACCGGCTCTGCTGTACGATATTGCATCACGTGGCGCCCAATCCTATATGGAGCTGGCAGAAGAAATGGTAACAGGAGGCATTCATGGCTAAAAGACCGGCTCTTGGTAAAGGGATTGGTGCCTTGATCAGTTCAGCTGCTCAGGAAGGCGGAAAAAAGTATTTTTCCTGTCCGGTTGAGGAGCTCAAGCCTTACAGTAAGCAGCCGCGCAAAAATTTTGATGACAGCAAAATGGCCGAGTTGATTGCTTCAATCAAGGAAAAGGGGATTATTCAGCCCCTGGTGGTACGGCAGCAGGGCGATCACTACCAGATCATAGCTGGAGAAAGACGCTGGCGTGCAGCTCAGAAGGCTGGGTTGGACCGGGTCCCTGTGGTTATTCAGGACGTCAGTGACAATCACGCACTGGAAATTGCGCTTATCGAAAACATTCAGCGTGAAGATCTCAATCCGCTGGAAGAAGCTGGCGCCTATCGCTATCTGATTGATACCTTTGACCTGGTCCAGGAAGATGTCGCCCGGCGTGTCGGCAAGGATCGCAGCAGTGTTACTAATGCCCTGCGATTGCTGCGGCTACCGGAAAAAATCAAACAGCTGGTAACGACCAATCAGTTGAGTATGGGACATGCCAGGGCCTTGCTGTCACTGGAGCAGGACGAAGATGTTATCGAAGCAGGTAACGAAGTTATCAGGAAAAAACTGTCAGTAAGAGAAACTGAAAAACTGGTAAAAAAAATCAAAAACTTTGCCGGCAGCGTTAATACCAGAGCCGGCGATGGGGGAGAAACAAATCCGGAAAGGCGCGAACTGGAAAGCAATCTGGAATTACATCTTGGCACACAGGTGAAGGTGGTGGACAAAGGAAAAGGCGGTAAAATAGAAATCCGTTACCACGACCAGGAAGATCTCGAACGGCTCATCAGTCAACTGGTCAACGGATAAAGGTTTTTAACTGAATTGAAATGAAAAGGTGCTCACATGTTTAATGGAAAAAAAGAAGGAAAAAATCAGGAAAAAAAACCAGTGGCGATCGACAAGGCAGATATAAAAGCATTTTTAGGGCAGGGAAGTCGCTTCGAGGGCAAACTGAACTTCGACGAGCTGGTTCGCCTGGATGGCAGTTTTACCGGTGAAATCACCTCGAGTGATACCCTGATTGTGGGGGACACTGCTAACATAGATGGCCAGATCAGTGTCGGGGCATTGATCCTCAGCGGCAAATTCACCGGCGGCATCAAAGCCACCACTATGGTTGAACTGAAAGCACCGGCAGAAGTCGAAGGAACAATAGAAACACCCAGTCTCAAAATCGATGAGAAGGTCATTTTTAATGGCGAAATTAAAATGCGGAACAATTCTGATATGACCACCGCACCAAAAGTCGAAGCGGAGAAAAAAAAAGAAGTAAAATAATCAACACTCAACTGCACATGTTAGCGAAACAGAGTGTTGACAACGAAGACAAATATGTGATAGCTATGCCGTTCTTTCGAGGCAAGTCTTGACCCGCCGACCGGCTGAACTGTATACAGTATACATTAAGTCGAGCTACGTACCACTAGCATAAGAAGAGGTGAGCTAGGTGATCAGCTTAAACTGGACACTCATTCTGCAGTTCATAAATTTTATTGTCCTTCTATATCTTCTCAATAGAATACTGTTTGTGCCTTTACGCGCAGTCATGGAAAAGCGCCGTGAAACTATTGACGGATCGCATACCCGTGCTCGTGACCTGCAGGCAGACATCGATAACAAGATGAGCCGGTATCAACAGCAACTGGCAGAAGCAAAAAAACAGGCCAATGAAGAGCGGGCACAATTAAGAAGTATTGCTCACGAAGAAGAAACAAACATGCTAGAAACTGCCCAGACTAATGCGGGTGCGAGAATGGAACAGATCAGGAAACGGGTAACGCAGGAGTCTGATGAGGCAAGTAAAACACTGAAGCAGGAGGCAACTGCTCTCGCTCAGCAGATCGCTACTAAAATTCTCGGCAGATCACTGACATAGGCAGGAAGGCTAATAGAATGATAAGCACCAACAAAAAAACACTGGTTATCACTCTGCTGCTGGTCATCTGGTTTTGCGGGTCGGCTGTCGCCGCCGGAGATGCCCATGTTGATAGTGGCATTCTTCTGAAAGATTTCCTCTTCCGTCTTCTTAACTTTGCTATTGTCGTTGCCATCCTTGCATATTTCCTGAAAAAGCCGATCCGTGCAGGATTGACTGGACGGCGCAATGATATAGAAAAAGCCCTGGAAGAAGCAAAAAAAGCCAAGCAGGAGGCAGAGGCCAAATTTGCCGAATACGACAAAAAGCTGGCAGAGGCAACGGATGAAATAGCTGCCATAACAGCGGGTATTCGTAAAGAGGGGGAACTCGAAAAACAGAAAATTATCAATAATGCCAAGGAACAGGCAAAAAAAATCGAACAGGATGCTGAAAAGGCAGCCACTCTTGAAGTGGCAAAAGCACGTCAGAACTTGCAGCAGGAAGCGTCACAGCTTGCTGTCAGCATTGCTGAAGATCTGCTTAAAAAGAATTTTACCAAAGATGACGACAGCCGCTTGATTGACGAATATATGCAGAAGGTAGGAGAGCTACAGTGAGTAACAGTGCGATATCTATCCGCTACGCCAGAGCGCTGCTGAAGCTTGCCGAAGAAAACAAGCAGATTGATCAGTTTGGCAGTGAACTCGCGACAATGGCCGGCCTGCTGGAGCGGGAAGACTTTTTACGGCAATTGCTTGACAGCCCGACGTTTTCACAACAGAAAAAAACTGCCATTCTCCATGATATCGCTGAGGCTCTTGACCTGAGTGAACAGATGCGCAGTTTTTTCGGATTGTTGCTGAACAAGCGGCGGATGTCTTTTATCAAACAGATTGATGTGAATTACCGACAGTTTGCTGATGAACTGTCAGGCATTGTCAGGGCAAACGTCAAATCAGCAAGCAAACTGACAAAAGAGCGTGTTGAAAAAATTCGCAAGGGACTGGAGCAGCAGACTGGCAAGCAGGTGATGCTGGATGTGGAAAAAGATGCTGCCCTGATTGGCGGACTGCAGGCGGAAATGGGCGGAAAGCTGTTTGACGGAACTGTGAGAACTCAGCTGAAAAGGATGGCTGATACCTTAGCAAAGGGGTAACGGGACACGATTATGGAAATCAGAGCAGAAGAAATCAGTGCGATAATCAAGAAGCAGATCGAGAATTTTGGTCGCGAGGTCGAGGTAAGTGAGACCGGTACCATTATCTCTGTTGGCGATGGTATTGCTCGTATTCACGGTCTCGACAAGGCGATGTCCGGTGAACTCCTTGAGTTTCCCGGGGGTACCATGGGAATGGTTCTGAACCTTGAAGAAGACAATGTCGGTGCTGCCATTCTGGGTGACTCGGAACACATCAAAGAGGGTGATCTGGTCAAAAGAACCGAGCAGATTGTTCAGGTCCCGGTCGGTGAGGCCCTTGTTGGCCGCGTGGTGAACGGCATCGGCATACCGCTCGATGGCAAAGGCGAGATTGAGACTGATAGTTACAGTCAGGTTGAAATCAAGGCGCCGGGAATTGTTGCCAGAAAATCGGTCCACGAGCCGATGCAGACCGGATTGAAAGCTATTGATGCAATGGTGCCGATCGGCCGCGGTCAGCGCGAGTTGATTATCGGTGACCGCCAGACAGGTAAAACGGCCGTTGCTGTCGATACTATTATTAATCAGGGGGGCAACGGTGTTATCTGCATTTATGTAGCCATCGGCCAAAAGCGTTCAACTGTTGCCCAGGTTGTCGACAAGCTCAAGCAAAATGGGGCAATGGACTACACGATTGTTGTTGCAGCAACCGCATCAGATCCGGCACCCTTGCAGTTTATATCACCATATACCGGCGTTACCATGGGTGAGTTTTTCCGTGACAGCGGTCGCCATGCATTAATTATTTACGACGATCTGTCCAAGCAGGCTGTTGCCTACCGCCAGCTGTCGTTGCTGTTACGCCGACCACCGGGACGAGAAGCTTTCCCTGGTGATGTCTTCTATCTCCACAGCCGGTTGCTTGAGCGGGCAGCCAAACTTAATGATGAACTGGGGGCCGGATCTTTGACTGCGCTGCCGATTATTGAAACTCAGGCAGGTGATGTGTCAGCCTATATTCCGACCAACGTTATCTCCATCACCGACGGTCAGATCTTTCTTGAAACAGATCTCTTTTATTCCGGTGTCAGGCCGGCAATTAACGTCGGCCTGTCGGTATCACGTGTTGGTGGTTCCGCACAGGTCAAGGCAATGAAACAGGTTGCCGGAACCTTGCGTCTTGCTCTTGCCCAGTATCGCGAAATGGCAGCTTTTGCCCAGTTCGGATCGGACCTTGATGCCGCAACGCAGGCACAGTTGAACCGCGGTGCCCGCCTGGTTGAAATACTCAAGCAGGGACAGTATGTGCCCATGCCGGTTTCCAAACAGGTAGTTGTTATCTTTGCGGCCAATAACGGCTATGTTGATGAATATCCGGTCGGCACTATTGGTCGTTACGAAAGTGAATTACTGACATTCATGGAAACCCAGAAAACGGATATTCTGAACGATCTGGATAAGAAAAAAGCGATTGATGATGATCTTGAAGCAAGGCTCAAGCAGGCTCTGGATGAATTTAAGAGTCAGTTTGTCGCCTGATCTTAAGATATAAAGGTTGAACAGATGCCAAGTCTGAAAGACATAAAAAAACGGATCAGCTCGGTCAAAAACACACAGCAGATCACCAAGGCAATGAAGATGGTTGCGGCGGCGAAACTGCGTCGTGCTCAGGAAGCTGCCGTAGCTGCCCGACCGTATGCGCAGAAGTTGCAGAAAGTGGTGGCCCATCTCGCTGTGCGTGAAGGAGCCGAAGAGCATCCGTTTCTCTCCTCACCCGGCAAAGAACGTGCCCTTGTTCTACTGCTGACCGCTGACCGCGGTCTGTGTGGCGGCTTTAATGCCAATCCCTCCAAAGAAGCAGAACGGTTTATTCGCAAAAATGAAGAGGGGTATGAGCATATCGACCTGATGATTATCGGTCGTAAGGGGAGTGATTTTCTCAAAAACCGCGCGGGCGCCAACATCACCAAGGTCCATGAGGATATCACCGGGGACATAAGCTTCAAAACCGCACAGTTGATAGCAGAAGAAATTGTCTCCAGCTACGTAGAAGACACCTACGACGCGGTTTATCTTATTTATAATGCATTTCAAAGTGCTGTTGTTCAGAATGTGACGGTTGAACAACTGTTACCGATTCAGCCGGAAGAGGTCGACAGCAGTGCAACGGACAACATTGACTATATCTACGAACCGAATCGCGCTGAAGTACTCGAGCAGATCCTGCCGAAAATGGTAGAGGTGCAACTATTCCGTGCTTTGCTGGAATCCAACGCATCGGAGCATGGCGCTCGGATGTCGGCGATGGACAGCGCCAGTCGCAACGCTGCGGAAATGATCGACAAGTTGACCTTGCAGTACAACCGCGCCCGTCAGGCAGCTATCACCAAGGAACTGATGGAAATTATATCCGGTGCTGAATCCATTAAATAGTTGAGTGATTTTAAATAGAAAAAGGCTTATTCCCGCGGGATAAGGAGGAAAGGTTGCGTTATGAATAAAGGCAAAATCACACAGGTTATAGGTCCTGTTGTCGACGTTGAATTCGAACCCGGTAAACTGCCGGAGATCTATCATGCAGTGAAAATTACCAATCCGTCGCTGGGTGATGAAGAGTGGAATCTCGTGTGCGAAGTGGCTCAACACCTGGGAGAAAATACTGTCCGTACGATTGCCATGGATGCGACTGAAGGGTTGGTCCGCGGTCAGGATGTCCTGGATACCGGAGATCAGATACTGATGCCGGTCGGCCCGAAAACCCTGGGTCGAATTCTCAATGTCATTGGTCAGCCGATTGATGAGCTAGGTCCTGTTGAAACGGAACTGACATGGCCGATTCACCGTCCCGCACCTGACTTTATCAGTCAGTCAACCAACGTCGAAGCTTTTGAAACCGGAATCAAGGTTGTTGACCTTCTTGCTCCCTATTCCCGTGGCGGGAAAATCGGACTTTTCGGAGGCGCCGGTGTCGGCAAAACCGTGCTGATTATGGAGCTGATCAACAATGTTGCCCAGCAGCACGGTGGCTTTTCCGTTTTTGCCGGCGTTGGTGAACGGACCCGCGAAGGTAATGACTTGTGGGAAGAAATGAAAGATTCCGGGGTGCTCAATAAGGCCTCGCTGATCTATGGCCAGATGAATGAACCACCGGGAGCACGAGCCCGGGTTGCGTTGTCAGCGTTGACCGTAGCTGAATATTTCCGTGATGAAGAAGGCCAGGACGTGCTGCTGTTTGTTGATAATATTTTCCGCTTTACCCAGGCTGGTTCTGAGGTGTCGGCGCTGCTTGGCCGGATTCCTTCAGCCGTTGGTTATCAACCAACGCTGTCGACCGAGATGGGTGAGTTGCAGGAACGTATCACGACAACTGATAAAGGTTCCATCACCTCGGTCCAGGCTATTTATGTACCTGCTGATGACTTGACTGATCCGGCTCCGGCCACCGCCTTTGCTCACCTTGATGCGACCACGGTTCTTTCCCGCCAGATTGCCGAACTCGGAATTTATCCGGCGGTTGATCCGCTGGACTCAACCAGCCGGATCCTTGACCCCCAGGTTATCGGCGAAGAACACTACCAGGTCGCCCGTGATGTCCAGTATGTGCTGCAGCGTTATAAGGATCTGCAGGATATCATTGCGATTCTGGGAATGGATGAACTCTCTGAAGAAGATAAGCAGGTCGTTGCCCGGGCGCGCAAGATTCAGCGTTTCCTCTCCCAGCCATTCCACGTGGCCGAAGTTTTCACCGGTTCACCAGGTAAATACGTCGAGCTGAAGGATACCATCAAGGGCTTCCGTGAGATTGTCGATGGCAAGCACGACAACCTGCCGGAGCAGGCCTTCTACATGGTCGGGACGATTGAAGAAGCGATTGAAAAAGCGCGTAAAATGGCAGCATAAGGGTTCAGACAGATTCGTTAGATAAAAGGAATAACATGATGGCTGAAAAACTCAAGCTTGAAATGGTGACGCCATACAAGCAGGTTCTTTCTGAGGAGGTCGACGAGTTGACCTTGCCCGGTTTGGTCGGTGAGCTTGGAATCCTGCCAGGTCATACCCCGCTCCTGACAACCCTGCGTGTTGGTGAGCTGAGTTACCGGAAGGGTGGCCAGCAATTTCATGTTGCTGTCAACTGGGGTTATGTCGAAATTGATGAAGATGCTGCTACTGTTCTGGTAGATACAGCTGAAAAATCAGATGAAATTGACCTGGCCAGAGCAAAGGCAGCCCTCGATCGTGCTGAAGAAGCGCTGAAAACTATTTCTTCGGAAGACAAATCTTACGCTACGATGGAAGCAGCCCTGCACCGGGCCATGATCAGAATTCAGGTGGCCGGCAAGGCCCGCTGATATCCACCAATCGAATATTTATCAACAACAGGGTACCCGGCTGAGGGTGCCCTTTTTTAATGTTTACAGGCAGGGTTTGTAAAAATAGTAGCATGCCGGGTCCGGGAGCTGTAAGTCTGGGTGGTCGGCAGGGAAGAAGGTCGCAATTGATTCATTGTCATCCGATATCAGGTAGTTAGTTACGATACAAAAATGAAATAAAAAACAGAGCCGGTAGCTGTCAGGTAAAAAAAGATTGACACGATATGTATACTGTATACAATTTATAAACCTGATACGGAGAACGGCTATGAAAACCAAACAGATCGAACGGCATCAGACCCTGCGGGAAAAAATTCTCGAAACCATTCGCGAATCCATTTTGAAAGGAACTCTCAAGCCGGGAGAAAAGGTTGCAGAACCCGAGCTGGCGGAGCGTTTCGGTATCAGTAGAACGCCTATTCGCGAGGCATTCAGGCAATTGGAGTCTGAGGGTTATTTAACGGTTATTCCGCGCAAAGGGGCCGTTGTCGCGGCTTTGTCTGAGCGGGACGTGCAGGAGTTCTATGCCATTAAGAGTATCCTTGAGGGCTACGCGGCATCCCTGGCAGCTAATAATCTGAAAGAAAAAGATCTTGATCGTCTTGAGGCAGTAAATAAAAAGCTCAGCGCACTGGCCAGTGAAGGAGATGTCAGATCTTTTTATCGCGTTCATAATGAGTTTCACGAAATATTTCTCAAAGCTGCAGACAATAACAAATTGTATGAACTGATTCATCAACTCGGCATGAAATTCAACCGATTGCGAATGGCGTCCCTTTCGGTGAAGGGGCGCATGGAAATCTCTGTTGAGGAGCATGAAAAGCTGCTGGATGCGTTTCGGCGTAAAGATGGCGCCGCAGCCGAAGACCTGGTCAAAAAGACGGCGCAGATAGGCAGTAAGGTGCTGCTTGAAAGTTTGGCAGGCAGTCGTAGTGACGAGGCCAGTCGACACTGACGTACTCAGCTGGAAATATTCTATAAGCAGTCCTCAGCCCCATGGCGGCGAGGGCTGTTTTTTTTTGCCGGTAGGCGATGGCAATCCTGCAAAACCGATCATGGCAAGCACGACTCAAACTACGCAACAGTACGAATGAAAAAAACCATCAGGACCGCCCCTGTGGTTGCGATCCCTAAGCCGTTGGGATATATTACAAAATTATGTACACTGTAACGGAATTATTTTTTTATCTGGCCAAGACCCGCTTTATGTGACGGGATCCGGGTCAACATCTTAACACGGGGAGAAGAATTGATGAGTGATTTGACTGCTGCGGATCTGGGGCTGAAGAGTGTGGGTAAGGTTTCTCGTAATTTAAGTTACGATGAACTGTTTACACTTGAAAACAAAAACCAGGAAGGCAAACTTTCTGAAAACGGTACGATGATGGTTGATACCGGTAAATTTACCGGCCGTTCACCCAAAGACAAGTACTTTGTCAAGCAGGACCCATCCAGACAGCACATCGCCTGGGGAACCATCAACCAACGGATCTCTGTAGATTATTTTGATGAACTGTACGACAAGGTTATCAACTATCTGTCCGGCAAGGACATCTATGTTACCGATGGTTATTCAGGCGCCAATCCGGCCACCAGAAGACAGGTCCGGTTTATTACCGAAATCGCCTGGCAGTCGCACTTTGTCAAGAACATGTTCATTCGCCCCGATGCTGCAGGTCTGGAAAACTTTGCCCCTGACTTTACCGTTTACAATGCCGCCGGATACAGCAATAAGCGCTGGGAAGAAATGGGACTGAATTCCGAGGTTTTTGTTATTTTCAATATTGAAAAAAGGGTTGCGATCATCGGTGGTACCTGGTACGGCGGTGAAATGAAAAAAGGCATCTTTACCATGATGAACTACTGGTTGCCGCTGGAAAAAATTCTTTCCATGCATTGTAGTGCCAACGTTGGTAAAGATGGCGATGTCTGTCTGTTCTTCGGCTTGTCCGGTACGGGCAAAACCACGCTTTCCACAGACGCCTCGCGTAAACTCATTGGTGACGACGAACATGGCTGGGATGACGATGGAATATTCAATTTTGAAGGTGGTTGTTACGCCAAGTGCATTGATCTGTCTGCCGAAAGCGAACCGGAAATTTATAAGGCCATCCGCCGTGATGCTTTGCTTGAAAATGTTGTTTACGATGAAGATGGTATTATTGATTTTACCAGCAAAAAGAAAACTGAAAATACCCGCGTCTCTTATCCGATTCATCATATTGATAATTATGAGCCGTCTTTACGTGCCGGCCATCCGAAAAATATCATCTTTCTGACCTGTGATGCTTTTGGTGTCCTACCACCGGTATCGAAATTGACTAAAGAACAGGCAATGTATTACTTCCTCTCAGGCTATACAGCCAAGGTCGCCGGCACCGAACGGGGAGTTACTGAACCAACCGCGGCGTTCTCGGCCTGTTTCGGGGAAGCTTTCCTGCCATTGCATCCAACAACCTACGCCAAACTTCTGGGTGAGAAAATGGAGAAATACAATGTCAACGCTTATCTGGTCAATACCGGATGGGTCGGGGGCGGTTATGGTGTAGGTGAGCGGATGAGTATCAAGGCGACCAGGGCCTGCATCAATGCTATCCTTGATGGCAGTATTCTCAAGGCTGAGTTCGATCAGACCCGTTTCTTTAAACTGCATATACCGAAAGAGCTGCCGGGGGTGGACTCGACGTTGCTCAATCCGCGAAATTCATGGGCGGATAAAGATGCTTTTGATCGTACAGCCAATAAGTTGGCAGGGATGTTTATCCAGAACTTCAAAAAATACATTGAAGACGACAATGACGATTTCGATTTTACCAAGGCCGGACCAAAGGTTTAGTTGCCCTTTGTTCTGTTTGTCGTCGTAGCTCTCCAACGGCCGGCATTTGCCGGCCGTTGCTGTTTCGGCAACTGATTGCTTGACATAATATAAAGAAAAAATAATAATTAGATACTTAGAAATATGGATATGCCCCTATGACAGATGCAACTGGTAGTGACGTCGGTGAATTTGCACTTATCCGTTGGATTCAACAACAGGCGGGGGTAGCCAACGGGCTGATACGCGGGATCGGTGATGATTGTGCCATCGATCAGTTGACAGCAGGCAAGCAGTTACTCACCAGCACTGATCTGTTGATTGAGGATATCCACTTCAAACGCCAATGGACGAGCATGTTTGACCTGGGGCGTAAATCGGCGGCAGTCAACATTAGTGATATTGCCGCGATGGGGGGGGTTCCCCGTGCTTTGTTTCTCGGAATCGGGCGCTCTAAACAGCTTGAAGAAAAACAGCTCAAGGACTTTATCCAGGGTTTTCTTCATGAAGCACAGCAATTTGATGCTGTTCTGGCCGGAGGGGATACCTGTGCTTCTCCCGGCCCCTTGATTGTAGCGGTAACTGTTCAGGGTCATGTGCAGACCGGAGCGGCAATACAGCGCGACGGCGCTCGCAGTGGTGATGCCATCTATGTTTCCGGGACCCTGGGTGATAGTGCACTGGCGCTACACTTTTTAGAATCAGGGCGGATTCCACCGGCGCCCCTGGCGCAACGACTGCACACACCACGTGCCCGGGTAGATATCGGCAGCCACTTGAGTGAAAAGGGGCTGGCAACATCAATGCTGGATATCTCCGATGGCCTGATGGCAGATCTGAATCACCTGCTGACCGCATCCAGGGTCGGAGCTGAAATCAGATTAGCAGCGTTGCCGCTGTCCGATGCGTTTCGTCATGAACTCAATAAAGAGCCACAGTTGATTGACCTGGCCCTGGCTGGAGGGGAAGATTACGAACTTTTGTTCACCTCTGCCCGACATGATCTTGAACAATATCTGTCATTTAGGCCCGGGGTTGTCAAGATTGGAACAATTAATGCTGGCGGCACAGTGATGATCCGTCAGCCTGACGGAAGGAGTTATCAATGCCGCAGACGGGGGTTTGATCATTTTGTTGATGAATGACCCGCCAGCAATGTGCCAGGCTGACACTGCAGAAGAAATGTCTGCTGATCCGCTAAGGGATCAGCAGAAGAGCCTTCTTATTGGTGAAGAGTTCCCCGAGGAGGCTTATGGTCAGATAGCTGATATCCTTAAAGAGCAGCAGAACTTTGATTTGAACAGCTATAAAGCGGTGAATATGAAACGCCGCCTGGCAGCTTATCTGCGTTCCGGCAATTGCCAGGATCCCCTTCAATACAGTGCCGGGCTGGTCGCTAACCCTGATGAGCAGAAACAATTGATTGCGGCCCTCGGGGTTCAGGTATCCCATTTTTTTCGTAACCCCAGTACTTTTTTGGTACTTGAAAAGCGCATTTTACCCGAACTGCTCACTGTGTCACGGCGCCAGAAGAGTAAGCTCAGGATCTGGAGCGTAGGCTGTGCTTATGGGGAAGAACCATATTCGGTAGCGCTGTTACTGAAAAAAATCCAACAAAAAGAGGACCAGGTTGCTATTTTAGGTACAGATTTAAGTTATGAGGCGTTAAAAAGGGCAAAAAGCGGTTTTTATCCGGCAGATCGTCTCAAGGATGTTCCGGTGGATATGCTACAGACCTATTTTACCGGACATCCTCAGCTGTATCAGATCAAAGCCGACATCCGCTATCTGGTGCAATTTTTTCGTCATGATATTATTTCTGAGGAGGCTTTTTATCGGGCCGACCTGATTTTATGTCGCAACCTGTTGATTTATTTTGCTCGAGAAAAACAACAGCAGGTTTTGCGGTCACTGGCAGGAGCCCTGTCGCCCGGCGGCTACCTTGTGCTGGGCCGGGCAGAGACGCTGGCACCTGACTGCAGAAACCTGTTTCACTGTGTTGATCCCGCGGAGAGGCTTTATCGGCGAACTGTTGATCTGTAATCAGTCCTGGAGGATCTGGAAAATGAAAACCCGGCGTTACCGAGGTGGAGGAACAAATGCGTGTAGAGATCAGTTATAAATTTGTTATCGGATTTATTTTTGTCGTTGCTTCCATTGTGCTGCTGAATCTGGTAGTCCCCCGGCTCGACATTCCGGAATGGACCCATCAGTTTATTACCGTCATCGGGGCACTGCTGGTGGGCCTGATCTTTGGCTGGATGTTCTCCAAAGCCTTTACCGCCAATATCAAGATCCTTACCGATGGCGCTGAACGTTTGAGTCATGGCGATTTAAGTCGCAAGGTGCGCTTGCGCCAAGGTCTGTTTTCTGATGAGACGGAGGATCTGTCAAATTCGTTAAACCTGGTTGTTGACAGCCAGCGTAATCTGGTAGGTCAGATCCGGGGCAGTTCTCTGAATGTCAATGAGTCTTCCATGGCGCTGGCAACAACGGCGGAAGAAATGACCGCAACAGCCCATGAAGTGGCGGGATCAATTGAACAGATCAGCCGTGGTGCTGAAACCCAGGCAGAAATGGTCGAACGGGTGTCCCGGGTTGTTCGTGAAATGGCGGAACAGATCGAGGGCGTAGCTGTTTCGTCGGGCAAATTAACCGTATCTGCCGAAGAGACAACGGCTTCAGCTCGAGAAGGGGAAGGCCTGACCAGCAAAGCGCTGGAAAATATGAAACAGGTTCTCAGCCAGATTGAAGAAAACGGTGCCATGATCGTTGATTTCAGCGAGCAGGTGCAAAAGATCGGCAGTATTATCGATGTAATAACCGGCATCGCGCAGAAAACCAACCTGCTCGCTCTCAATGCCACCATTGAAGCAGCACGGGCGGGAGAGTACGGACATGGCTTTGCCGTTGTTGCTGAAGAGGTCAGCAAGCTGGCAGACAGTACCAGTAATTCGGCGGCAGAGATTACCCGGCTGATTGAGAAAACGCGGGAGCAGAGTCAACAGGTACAGCTGTCAATGGCGCAAAGCATCAAATCCATCGATGCCGGCCGTGAGGCTGTCGATGTTACCGGTAATGCTTTTAAAACCATTATCGACAAGGCTGAGGCGGCCCAGGCGCGCTCCATTGATATCCGTGATTTGACCGAAAAGCAAAGTCACGGTGCGCAGGCCATTGTTGAGGCGATCGAAGAAATTGCCCGGGTGGCGGAAGATAATGCCGCCTCTACCGAACAGGTATCTGCGGCAACAGAAGAACAGACCGCCTCCATGGAAGAGATGACCTTTGCTTCGCAACGGCTGTCACGTCTGGCAGAAGAACTGTTGGCGGCAGTACGGCGATTTAATCTGGGGGCAGACCAGGATCAGGCAGCATCATGACCCAGATGCTCCCTTTTGTTATCGGCAGCGAAACCTACGCTTTAGAGCTGGTTGATATTCAGGAGATCGTCGAAAACCGCAATATCTATCCTTTTCCTGCGGCACCTGAACAGATCAGTGGCGCGATCGCTTTTCATGGTCGAATTGTACCGGTTGTGAATCTGCCTCTGCTGCTGGGCTACACTGCGGATAATCTGTGTCCACGCTTGATTGTTCTGGCCAACAAGTACGGGCCTTTTGCTCTTGCCGTTGATCGAATCCGACCGTTGCTCGGTACGGAAAAAGGATTTATAAAAGATGACGATTCTGCCTTGCAGCAGCCCTATGTTCGCGGTGTGTTTGCCTGGCGTGAAGAAGTGATCAGCCTGCTCGACTTGAAGTATGTCGAGGCGGCAATAGAAACAGCCTGCATGAACTGAGGAGAAGACAGATGCCCGGACGAGTGTTGATTGTTGATGATGCGCTGTTCATGCGCAATATGTTGACAGATATTTTTACCCAGGCCGGGTGGGATGTGGTTGCTGAAGCGGAAAATGGCGAGCAGGCAGTAGCCATGTATCAACAGCATCGCCCGCAACTGGTGACCATGGATATCGTTATGCCGGTCATGGGGGGGATCGAAGCGCTGAAGAAAATTCTGCAGATTGAGTCGGAAGCCAGGGTTGTTGTGTGCAGCGCGCTGGGGCAAAAACACCTGATTCTTGACGCAATTACAACAGGTGCCAAGGATTTTATTGTCAAACCCTTTCAGAGTGAACAGGTACTTGAAGTGGCTGAACGGGTTATCAGCGTTTGACAATCAGGACGTGAAAGACGGAAGTCAATAGATGGATAAAGCAAAATACAGAGCAATGTTTCTAGCCGAGGCAACAGAGCATGTGCAGGCCATGTCCGAGATTCTGCTGCGTCTTGACAATGACCCGGAGAACCGCCAGGAGATTGATGCCCTGTTTCGTGAGGCCCATTCCATCAAGGGGATGGCCGCGACCATGGAGTATCAGGAAACGGCTAGGCTGGCTCATCGCCTGGAAGACCATCTGGATTTGTGCCGTAAACGTGGCGACATCAGCGCTGATGAGATCGACCGGATGCTGGCAGGAGTTGATCTGCTGGATGCCCTGTTAGAAGACATCGGTGAGGAGCGTCCAGAGCGTCATGTCGAATCTTACCTGCAGACACTGACCCCACCGGATCAACGCGACGCTGCGTCTGAGCACGGGCAGACAGAAGACCGGCCGGCAACAGACGTTTCAGCCGGGTCAGATGCCCCCGAATCCATACTGGTTCAGATCCAGCTCGCAGATACTGTCCCGGTGCCGGCACCGCGCTTGCTGGTGCTGTTGAAGAGGCTGGGCGATTTCGGTTCCGTGATGAAATCCTGGCCGTCACAGGAACAGATTCTCACTGACAAAGTAGGCGGACGCCTGCTGGTGCAACTGCGTCCCGAACAGCCAGCCGAACAGATCCACGCGCAGTTGGCGACATATAGCGAGATAGAGGAGATTTCCTTTCCAGAGCCGGCAATAAGAGCGGATCAGGACAAGCCGGTGCAGAAAAGTACCAGTGTAAGGGTCAGTACCGAGCGTCTTGATCATCTTATCAATCTGACCGGCGAGCTGATTACCATCCGTTATCAACTGCAGAATGCCGTAAAACAGCGGCAATGGCAAGATCTTGATGATGGTGTCGGGCAACTGTCACAACTGGTTAAAAATCTGCATCACCAGGTGCTGCAGGTGCGTATGGTGTCATTGCAGGCGCTGTTCTCCCGGTTGTCGCGAACGGTACACGATCTTGCTCGAGCCAGCGGCAAAAAGGTGGAACTGCAGACTCAGGGCGCCGATATTGAAATTGACCGGGCCATCGTCGAAGAACTGATCGATCCCTTGACTCATATGATACGCAATGCCGTAGACCATGGATTAAGAGACAAGCAGACCGGGACGATCCGTCTCAAGGCCTGGCGTGATCGTGATCAGGTGCTGGTTCAAGTGGCCGATGACGGTACCGGTATCGATCCGGAGGCCATACGCCAGCTTGCTCGACAGAAAGGCTTGCTGACCAGCGCCCAGGCGAAAACTTTGCGTGACTATGACCTGTATCAGTTGATTTGTCAGCCCGGTTTTTCAACTTCACAAACCGTTACCGGTATGTCCGGTCGGGGTGTCGGTATGGATGTAGTGAAAACCACGATTGAGGGGATTGGTGGGTTGGTATTGATAGATTCAACCGTTGGAGAGGGAACCAGTATTACCCTGAAGCTGCCCCTGTCCCTGGCGATTATCAGAGTGCTGTTGATAGAGTCAGCCGGTGCCCGTATGGCGATTCCCATAACCCGTGTTTTTCAGGCAATCGAGGTCAGTCCGGCAGAAGTTCACAGTAGCGGCAAACAGCTTATGGTTCACTTTCAGGATGCCTTTATTCCCCTGCTGTCTTTGCGTAAAATGTTAAACCAGCCCAAACAAGCGCCGGAGGGTACCATCTCACTGGTTGTTTCAGAGGTTATGGGGCGGCGTGTTGGTCTGGTGGTTGATCGTCTGGTGGGTCAACAGGAGGTTTTTGTGCAACGTTTGTCACCCCCTTTTGACCAGATTCCCGGGTGCCATGGTGGAACGATTCTCGGCGACGGCCAGGGAATTTTCCTGCTTGATTTACAGTCCCTGCTCGAAAGGCGTAAAAAAGCAGTATGATGGGTCCCGCAGAAAAAATTGAAATAAGAAACAGCCGTCTGATCGAAGAGTGTCTGCGGTCATCGCTGGGGTCTTTTCGACAGATGTTCGGGGAGGGAGTGATGGATGTTGAGGCGCACGAGTTTATTCAATCGTCAATCATGGCACAAGCCTGCTTAAAGCAGTTGCATCTTAATGGGGTAGCGGTGGTGCTGACCTTGTCCGGATGTTTATCCGGAACCTTTAGACTGGTGCTCAATGAGGCTGCTGCGCGCCAACTGGTAGCAGCCCTGGTGGGTGAAGTACCGCGGAAGGGTTCTTTCAGTGACATGGCGCGCTCAGCCCTGAAAGAAGTGGCTAATGTTATTGCCTCCGCCTTTCTTGTCGCACTGGAGCGTTGGTGCGGAAGTGGCGGTATGCCCGGTCTTCCGGAGCTGTATCTGGACAGCCGCACCAGCGAAGACAGTAATGAGAATACCGGGTCAACCATTTACGGGTTATCGCTGAATCTTGGCGGCAGACCGGGAGACAGAGGCAACGCCGGAATTTTTATTGCCCTGAACAGTGGTTTTGCGCGTTGATCATGTCGGACGGATCGCCCTTGCAGTAAGGAGAAAACTCATGAAATGGATCATAGCCTCTTGCGTGTGGCTGTTGTTATCAGCACCCGGAACTGTCCCGGCTGATGACAACTTGGAGACAGTTATCGCAGCACTGGAAACTCCGTTTCGGGAAGAAACCGAGGAAAAGCGGAAAGTCCATGATTTTTCGGCCGACTTTGTCCAACTGTCGACGGTGGTTGCGATTGACCGTCAACAGCGGGGAGAAGGCAGGGTGTGGTTTAAATTTCAATCACAGCCCGCTGGTATGCCGATGTTTCGCTGGGATTACCAGCTGCCGACTGAACAGCAGGTTATTTCTGATGGCACAACCCTGTGGGTTTATGTACCGGAGAATCGCCAGGTTATCGTCAGTGATGTGGAGCAGGTAGAAGCTGAGTACGGGGATAATCCGGCGGCGTTTTTCAGTAGCTTGGGAGATCTGGCTGCAAATTTTCATATCACCTGGGGCCCGCATCAGCGAGATGAGTCCGGCCATTATCGCTTGTTGTTGACTCCACGTCAGCCATCGCAATTTTTCAAAGAGATTGAAGTGATTGTCAATCAGGAGGCCGTAGCCACCTATCAACAAGAGAAAGAAAAAACCTCCTTTCCCCTGCTAGCAACCCGGGTCACCGATCCGCAGGGCAATCTGACACGAATTGTTTTTACCGAGGTACGCTGGAACCTTGGCCTCGCCGACAGTGAATTTGTTTTCGACATCCCTGACGGGGTGGAGCAGCTATCATCGACAGCGCATATGCCCTTCTAGCAGCAGGCATCTTCAAACCCGCTCCTTAAAGGATCATGCCCCGTCTGTCTTTAACCGCTCCCGTGCTTTTGCCGGTGAGCGGTTTTGTGCTATAAACCCACAGCTTGTAGAGTTGGATAACCGAGCCTACCTATTTACCTCCATGGAGAAAAAAGATGCCAAGCTTCGATATTGTTTCAAAGGTAGATCTGCAGGAGGTTGACAATGCCGTCAACCAGGCAATCAAGGAGATCAAGCAGCGTTACGATTTCAAGGGAACCACAAATGAGCTGGAACTACAAAGCGACTCTCTCAAGATTCTTGCAGCCGACGACTATAAGCTGGAAGCGATTAAGGATATACTGATCGGCAAGCTGGTTCGCCGTGGCCTTTCACCCAAGTGCTTTGACTATGGCAAGGTAGAGCCGGCTTCGGGTGGGGCGGTACGAGTCGGAGTGGCTATCGTCCAGGGGATCAGCAAGGAAAAGGGAAAGGACGTTGTCAAGGTGATCAAGGATAGCAAGCTGAAAGTCCAGGCTCAGATCATGGAGGATCAGGTGCGGGTCACCGGTAAAAAAATTGATGATCTGCAGGAAGTGATGCAGCTGCTCAAGGAAAAGGATCTTGGTATTGAGCTGCAGTTTGAAAATATGCGCTCCTGAATCGATAAAAACCTTTGAAGGTGTTGCAGGGTGTTTGTTCCGCACCGGATTTCTGATCCGGCGGCTACAGGAAATGTGAATTTACGTGAATAAACTTAATGTCAGTCTGGTCAGCCTCGGTTGTCCGAAAAATCTGGTTGATGCCGAAGTGATGCTGGGTCACCTGCCCGCGGAACGATATGATATTGTCGTTGATGAGGAAATGGCCGATATTGTCATCGTCAATACCTGCGCCTTTATCAACGATGCCAAGGAGGAATCAGTTGATACCATCCTTGAGGTGGCGGAATACAAACACCGGGGCCGGTGCCGCATGCTCATCGTAGCCGGCTGTCTGCCCCAGCGTTATCAGCAGGAGTTGCAGGAACAACTGCCGGAGGTTGATTTGTTTATCGGCACGTCCGAAGGGGCTCGCATTGTCGAACTGATCGAAAGGCAGTGGCGACAGGACAGCCCCAGCCGCGAAATCGGTGTGCCTGACTACCTCTATGATCATACCACTCCACGGGTCAATTCCTCCCCGGTGTACAGCGCCTATGTTAAAATTGCCGAAGGCTGTTCAAATCGCTGCTCCTATTGCGTTATTCCGCGATTGCGCGGCGACCTGCGTTCGCGCAGTATCGACTCGGTGGTTCTTGAGGTGCGCTCTTTAGTGGCCAGGGGAGTAACGGAAATCAATCTGATTGCCCAGGATATCACCGCCTTTGGCCAGGATCGCGATGATGCTGTCACGCTGCCTGATCTGTTGCGTGAATTGGTCAAAATAGAGGGATTGGTGTGGCTGCGGCTGCTCTATGCCTATCCGGAAGGTATCAGTGATGAGCTGCTGGATCTGATCGCCAATGAGGATAAAATCTGCAACTATCTGGATGTCCCCCTGCAGCATATCGATGACAGCCTTTTAAGTCAGATGAACCGCCGGCTCGGCGAAAAAGCCACTCGTGCCCTGCTGGTGCGAATGCGTGAACGTGTTCCTGATCTGACCCTGCGGACGACCTTTATTGTCGGTTTTCCCGGGGAAACCCGTGAGCAGTTTGATAAACTGTTGCAATTTGTTGGCGAAGGGCACTTTGAACGGGTCGGGGTTTTCCGTTATTCACGTGAAGAGGGAACGGTGGCGGCGCAACTGCCGGAGCAGGTGCCGGCACAGACAAAAACATCACGCTACAAACGGCTGATGAAGGCCCAGTCACGCGTTTCTTTTCAGAAAAATCGTGCCCTCCTGGGACGTATTGAAGAGGTTCTTGTTGAGGGCTATAGTGACGAAACCGACCTGCTTCTCAAAGGACGCAGCCGTCGTCAGGCACCGGATATCGATGGGCTGTGCCTGATCACTGCCGGCCAGGCGAACGTCGGAGACTATGTCAGCTTACGTATTACTGATACCTCCGATTATGACCTGATTGGTGAAATCATCGAAGCTGCGGTCGACTGAGCCGGTTTCTGCTCTTGTCGATTGCGATCACCAGGAAAAAGGAGATAGCCATGAAAGTTGTTCTGCCTGTTGCCGGCAAGGGGACCCGGTTGCGCCCTCACACCCATACCAGGGCCAAGTCGCTGGTCAATGTGGCCGGGAAGACCGTGCTGGAGCATATCATTGAGCGTTTAAGCGCTCTGGATGTCGATGAGTTTATCTTTATTACTGACGAGAATGGTGAGCAGATTGAAGCGTTTATGTCTGAGCATTTTCCTCGCCTTGTCTGCAGCTACTATATACAGCAGGACCGCCTCGGCCCGGCCCACGCGGTCGCCCTGGCCGCACCATCGGTCACCCCCGGCGATGATCTGCTGGTAGTTTTCAATGATACGATTTTTGTTACCGATCTGACCAGGATTGGCGAACTCTGCCACGATGCCGACGGTCTTATTTATTCCCACGAGGTTGAGGATTATCAGCGCTTCGGGGTTAACGTCATGCAGGGTGACTATATCGTTGATATGGTTGAAAAGCCTGATACCCCGGTCTCCCGCCTGGCCCAGGTCGGCCTCTATTATCTGAAAGACGGCGCCGGGTTTATCGACGCCATCAACGCTGCTATCGAGGCCGGTGCTACGGTCAAGGGTGAATACTACCTGCCCGCCGTCTTTATGCGCATGATCGCCGCCGGCAAAAAGTTCAAGGCACCACAAATTGATGCCTGGCTCGACTGTGGCAAACCTGAGACTCTTCTCGAAACCAACCGTTATCTGCTCAAAGGACGACATCATATTCACGGTGATGTTACTGACTGTGTGCTGATCGAACCGGTTCACGTTGAAAAAGGGGCACGCATTCGTCATTCCATCGTGGGTCCCAACGTGTCTGTGGCCGCCGGCAGCGACATTGATTTCAGCACCATCAGTGATTCCATCATCAATGCTGGTTGCAAGGTCAGCCACATGGCCCTCCATCAATCCCTGTTAGGTAATTCCGTGACCCTGATCGGTGCGCCGCGGCAGATGAATATCGGTGACCACTCCCTGATTATCATGGACCAATAAAAGGAGCCGCGTTACACAGGCATGTTGACCACGTCTTATCTTCCCTACCTGCTTCCGCCCCTGCTCGGGGCGCTGATCGGCTATGTAACCAACTACATTGCCATTCGAATGCTGTTTCGTCCCTTAACGCCCTGGCGGGTGGCGGGTCTACGGGTTCCCCTCACGCCCGGCATTATCCCCGCCCGGCGTGCAGAGCTTGCCCGGCGTATGGGAGAAATGGTCGGCGACCACCTGTTGACCGCTGATGATGTTGGTCAGGCCTTAAATAAAGAGACCATCCGTCTGGAACTGCGCATGGCGGTAACCGAAAAACTCGGGCGACTTCTTGATCACCACAGTGGTCCGTTGGTCAGTCTGGTTCCGGCACATTTTAAAACGCGATTTGACGAGATTGTGCAACTGGGACAGAACAGGCTCGCCGCATCAGTGTTGAACTATCTGGCCAGTGACCGATTCGAAGAACAATTGCGCTCATTCCTTCATGAGCAGGGGGAACAGCTGCTGGCGCGGGATCTTAACAGCCTGTTGACACCGGAGCGTAATCACGCCTGGCAGGCTCATCTTGATGAACGCTACACCCGCTTTTTCCAGTCTCCCGCTACCTCTGCCCTGGTCGGTGGTGCTGTCGACCGCAAGGTCGCACAACTGCTGGCCAGCCAACGACCGCTACGCGAGCATCTTCCAAATGAACTGGTCGAGGTGTTGCTGGCGCAGGTTGAGAAGGAGCTGCCGCCACTGATCGAAAAGTTCGGGGATATGTTCCAGGATCCCGCATTCCGTGCTCAGCTGGTAAAAAAAGGAAAGAAAAGCATTGACAGTTTTCTCGACTCCCTGAGTGGGCTGGCGGGGTTACTGAGCGGCTTTGTCGACTTGAAAAAGCTCTATGCCAAGATCCCCGAATTTCTTGATCGTGCCGGTGATGAGATCGCCGGCTGGTTACGTCAACCTCGTACCCGTGAACAGCTGGCGGTTCTCCTGCGCCAGCGCGTGGATCAACTGCTGGACCGGCCGGTGGCGAGCCTGACGGAAAATCTTTCGCCGGCAAAAGTTGCCGGGGCCCAGACTTTTATCCGTGACCAGGTAGTGACCCGGCTGCAGTCCCGAGCAACTATCGATACGGCGCTGATACTGACGGAAAGTGCTGTCGATCGGATCAAGGATCGCCCATTTAATGAACTGCTGACGGCCGTGCTTCCTGACGATGGGCTCAATCGCGGGGTGGACGAAATCGCAGATTATCTGCTTGACACACTGCGTTCAGAACAGCTGCAACCGGTCCTTAAACGTCTGATTACGGAACAGACAAGTATCTGGATCTACGAAAAACCCCTCGGTGTAATCTCTGCGCCTTTTCCTCAGGATTTGCGCCGCGAGATCGATATCTCCGTTTGTCATCTGGTTGAAGAGATGCTTAAACAGGAAGCGCCACGTCTGGTCGAAACTCTCAACGTGCGGCGGATGGTTGAAGATAAAGTAAACGGTCTCGATCTGCTGCAGGTCGAAGACCTGCTCATGGGGGTAATGAAAGAGCAGTTCAAGTACATTAATTTGTTCGGTGCTTTTTTGGGGTTTTTGATTGGTTGCATTAACCTGCTCGCCCTGTTGATATTATAACGGCCAGAGACTTCATTCATAAAGCCTGTCCAACGAAGCTTTTGTAAAAGCAAAAACCACTATTAATTTTTGAAATGGATTAATTTATGAACAGAGCAACTTTTGCTGCAGGGTGTTTCTGGGGCGTTGAAGAAAAGTTCCGTGTGCTGGATGGGGTGGAAAAAACAGCCGTCGGCTACATGGGCGGATCCGTTGACCAGCCCACTTACCAGATGGTCTGTTCGGGCGAGACCGGCCACGCTGAAGTTGTCGACCTTGAGTTTGATCCGAGTCGGATCAGCTATCGTCAACTGCTCGAACACTTTTTCAGTATTCACAACCCGACGACCCGCAATCGCCAGGGCTGGGATATCGGTAGTCAATATCGTTCGGCCATTTTCTATTACGAAGAGGAGCAGCGAGAGATTGCCACTGAAATGAAAACCACCGTTGCTGCTGCCGGACGCTATGATGATCCAATCGTCACCGAGATCGTACCGGCGAGCGTCTTCTGGCGGGCGGAGGAGTATCATCAGCGTTATATTCAGAAACAGAAATAGTCAGAAGCAGCAATAGTTCGAGACCTGCTTTAAGAGGTCAAGTTGCAAGCGGCTGCTGGTTAATAATTACGATATAACAGGGGCATGAGCATACTTATTTCAGGTTGTAGATTAAATAAAAAAATTACTGATCTGTTGCAGTTGCTGGCGTTTATACTGCTGGTTACGGGAAGCAGTTATCTGTTATTGAACGGCGCGGAAAATCTTGGCTACAACTGGCAGTGGCAGCGCGTGACACCTTATCTGATTGAAACAACCGCAGATGGCTGGCGTTTTGGTGTGCTTTTCCAGGGTTTGTGGGTTACCCTGGAAATTGTTGTGGTCAGTCTCGGGCTGTCACTGCTGATCGGTCTGGCGGTAGCGATAATGCGCTTGTCGTACAGTCCAATGGCTACCGGTATCGCCAGGGTCTACCTCGAACTGATCCGCAATACGCCGCTGCTGATTCAGATTTTTGTCATCTATTTCGTTTTTGCCCCGATTCTCGATATTGGACGTTTTTCTGCTGCGGTGCTTGCATTAAGCCTGTTTGAAGGAGCATATGCGTCGGAAATTATCCGTGCCGGTATTCTTGCTATCCCCTCTGGTCAGTGGGAGGCTTCCTTTTCCCTGGGGATGAACAGGTCTCAGGGCTATCGCTACGTTATCCTCCCCCAGGCTCTGCGGCAGATGATCCCCCCCTTGACCAGCCAGGGCATCTCCCTCGTCAAGGATTCCGCCCTGGTGTCAACTATTGCCATCTATGATCTGACCATGCGTGGTCAGCAGATCATCGCTGATACTTTTTTAACTTTCGAAATCTGGTTTGTTGTCGCTGCTATCTATCTTGCTGTTACCCTGCTGCTGACACTTCTGGTAAGATATCTCGAATATCAGCTCTTTCCTTCATATTAAACGGCCACAGTGCCAGGAGACCAATAATGAAAACAAAATTGATCATGATGTTGGCATTTTTACTGTTGATAGCCGTCCCCCTGTCGGCAAACGACCTGCGTCAGCAATTGTTGCAGGAGAGTACCTTAGAGCAGGTGATCCAAAAAAATCGGCTGCGGGTCGGGTTTTCGACCTTTGTGCCCTGGGCCATGAAGAATAAAGTCGGAGATTTTACCGGTTTTGAAATTGAGGTAGCGCAGCGCCTGGCAGAGGATATGGGGGTTGAACTGGACCTGGTACCAACCCGCTGGTCCGGCATTATTCCAGCCCTGCTGACGGGAAAATTTGACATTATTATCGGCGGTATGGGCATTACTCCGGCGCGCAATCTTAAAGTGAACTTCAGCGACCCTTATGAATATTCCGGCATGTCGATTCTGGCCAACCGGCGACTGGCGGGGGAACGCAGTACGCTCGCAGAATTTAACGTGCCGGACATGGACATTGTTGCCCGGATCGGTACCACCGCCGCTGCGGCGGCTCAGCGCTACCTTCCTGAAGCCAGCCTAAGGCTCTTTGATGATGAAGGGCAGGCGCTCCAGGAGGTACTTAACAACCGTGCTGCAGCGATGGTCGCTTCACAGCCCTTTCCGGAATTTCAGTCTCTGCGCTATCCGGAGCGTCTTTATTTGCCTCTGGAAGGAAAAACCTTCACCCGTGAACCCATTGGTTTCGCCATCCGTAAGGGCGACCCGGATTTTCTCAATTTTCTTAATAACTGGATTCGCGTGCGCTTTGCTGATGGGTGGCTGGAAGAACGCTACAATTACTGGTTTACTACCGAGCAGTGGCGCGATCAGATCGAATAGGCTGATACGTTTCATCTGACATGGAAGTTTTGAGGCGATGCTGAAAAATACGTTGCGGTGGAGGCTGTAGTGCGACGTTCCCTGCGCTGGGGATGGCTTGATACCCTGTTGTTGCTGACCCTGATAGCTCTGGTTTGCTATTTCACTTATCGTGTCAGCTTTGAGCTCGAATATAGCTGGAACTGGCAGGTTATCCCGCAGTACCTGTTGCGCCGTGACAGCGATGGCGGTTGGGTTCCCAACATGCTGCTGCTGGGGTTGCTGACCACTATCCGCCTGAGCTTCTGGAGTCTGTTGCTGGCGCTGCCTTTCGGAGTTTGCGCCGGACTGTTGCGGATCAGTGCGCATCTGTTTGGTCGTTTGCTGGGTGGTGCATATGTTACCCTGTTGCGCAATCTGCCGCCGCTGGTGCTGGTATTTATCATCTTTTTCTTTATCAGTGATCAGATTCTGCCGCAGTTCAATATTACCGCAAGGATTTATGCCGCCCCTGAGTGGTTGCAGACGCTGGTACCTCTACTGATTGCACCCATTGACCAGGTGGAGGCCTTTGTGGCGGCAGTGTTCGCCCTGGCCCTGTTCGAAGGAGCCTACGTTGCCGAAATTGTCAGGGCCGGTATCAACAGTATCGAGACCGGTCAGTGGGAAGCGGCCCGTGCTCTGGGGATGCGACGTTGGCAGATCATGAGAAAGATCATCCTGCCTCAGGCTTTTCAGCGGATGATCCCTCCCCTGGCCGGGCAGGCAATTTCTACAATCAAAGATTCTGCCATCGTTTCGATCATTTCCGTTCAGGAACTGACCTTTCAGGGATTGGAACTGATGGCGGCCACCTATCTGACCTTTGAGGTCTGGTTGACGGTGACCGTTCTGTATTTTCTGCTGACTTACAGTTGTTCGAATCTGGCCGGTCGACTGGAATTACGGCTGCGTCAGGCATACCTGTATTGATACTTTCGCAAAAAATGTCCTATTCAAGGCGTGCTATTGCTGGATAATGGGGCGTCCCGGCGTACGACAAAGCTGTGAGATGATGGCGACCGTTCACAGACGGGCGTAGCAAATGGTGATTGTTAGCGTCGCTATCACAGTATTAGTACCTTCATTTACAAAAGGAACAAAGCGATGAACGTTTTCAGGCTGGCTTTACTGTCGATTTTATTGTTGCAGTTTACTGCTTGCGCGCCCCTCTTTCCCGGATTTGAAACGCCGACGGCGACCTTAAGCAGTTTTCGGACATTGCCAGTCGATACTATTGTACCGACGTTTGAGATCGGCCTGAATATCAGCAATCCCAACCGGGTACCGCTCAAATTAGAAGGGATGACCTACGCCGTTGTCATCGAAGGGGAACCGGTCCTTAAGGGGGTTACCAACCGCTTGCCAGTGATCGCAGCCTATGACACCGGTGAGGTGCTGCTGCAGGTCCGTCCCGACGTCTTCAGTACCATCAACCTGTTTACCCGCTGGCTGAAGCAACCGCGCGATCTCGTCAGTTATTCCTTTGAAGCCCAGCTCGATATCGGACGCTTTTTGCCGAAAATCAGCATCGTCCGTTCCGGTGAAATCTCACTGGCGCATACGGCAAATAACTGAAAGAGGAAATGATAGCGTTGGCTGAAATCTCCTTTTAAGGTGGTGGCTCTACTCTGCTATAACACCGTCTGATACCATGCCGCTGTAACGGTTGATCAGCAGATAACCTGATCTCGGTCAATATGACTTGCGAAAGACCGTTTTATGACACTTCGGGCAGGGGGGGATCCGGGTTGTTCGTTTCATGTGGAGTTCTTCGTGACAGTTGCGACAGGTCAACGTGCCGGGACTGGTTATTTCTCCGGTTTTAAATTCCAGCTGACCTTCGGCTTTATGTGCCCATTCGCTTAACTGTTCCGATGTCGTTGTCAGGATTCTGGCAAACAGGCTCTGGGCACCGGCGGCGAGACGCTGAGGTGTGACGGCCTCTTTGATGGTCGCAGTTGTTCTGGTGACATGACCGGCGGCATGGTTGACATCACGTTTGATAAATCTGGTGATTCGTTCCGATTGTTCACGGGTATAGTCCCCCGCCGCGGTTAATTCTTCAGCTGCTTTTTTAAGCGCCTCATCCAGATTTTTGCGACCGTTTCCCATTAACTCGTCGGTCCGGGTAACAATCCTGGTGTACAGACTGATTTCTTCCTGATTTGGTTGCTGAGAGTTGTTTTCGGTCATGGCAGGCCTCCAGAGAAAAGATGGACAGAGATTATAACGGCATTGCGCGGTAGACAGATACTTGGAGTATAACAGGTTTAACATCAGCCCGTTCATTCTGATTAAAACCATCAGGGCAAGGATCTTTCCACTGGTGTGTAACACTTGAGCTCCGCAGGGGGGCGGAGGAATGATCACTGGCCTCCATAATCTGTTGTTACGAAAAACAATTGGCGTTTGATAAGGCAGCAAAAAGAGCCTGGACGATTAAAGTCAATAACAGTAACAGGACTAAAGCACGGTCGGTATTGCAACCATTACAGTCCCCGGCTTTTTATTGTCAGACCGGCATCGATGTTGCCCTGCGTTCGGTCAAGTGCAAGGAGCCCAGATCAATCTTCCAGACTGAACTGAAACCGCGTAGCAGCAGCCATAAAAATAACAGGGGCAGAATCAGGGTCTTGAGGATAAACAAGGCCATCAGGTTCAGCACCGCCGGAACAGCAGCCTCAATCTTTTGTTTTAGCTTGTCGAGATTGATCAGTTCTTTTGCTGCAGAAAATCTCGAGGTGATTCCCGTGTACCAGGAGCTGTCGTCGCTATCATCGCTGGTTGTCAGAGCATCAACTTCGCGAGACAACTTTTCCAACTCCACCATGTTTTGCCGGGTTTTGTTGTCGACATAAATGGTATCGACCAGGCCATTCAGGCCGACTGCCAGAATCAGCAGGAATCTGACCAGGCAGGCCAGGGCAAAAAGCCTGAACATCTGAGTCGATTGGCCGGTGCTCCCGACAAACAGGCTTGTCAGCAGCAAAAGGGACAGTAAGGTCAAAAGAATTTTGAAAAACCCCGTAGCTACTATTTCAAGGAGCACTTTTTGAACGACAAGGGAACCGATGGCCAGTTTCATGATCGATGAGTACTGCTCCACCAGATCATGGACCGGATCTAGAATCTCCAGTGGTTGCACGCTGACGACCGCACCAACCTGAACAGATTTGGCAACGGTGATGCCGGCATTCAGCACCCTGGCGCTGGCAAACGCGGCAAGTGCCTGAACCGTTGCCTTGTTAACGTAGCTGTCCGTCCGTCGATCAATATAACCGGACCAGGAAACAGCAACAATCAGCAGGAGGATGAGGGCGAGCAGGAGCTTTGATCTGCCTTGAGATTTCCGCATTTCAGTCATATGGTTGATCCTTACAGCTAATGATGGGATGTGTTATATCGCCG
Source organism: Pelovirga sp. (assembly GCA_041686715.1). Lineage (GTDB taxonomy): Bacteria > Desulfobacterota > Desulfuromonadia > Desulfuromonadales > Geopsychrobacteraceae > Pelovirga. The sequence goes on along the minus strand of JAWLDI010000012.1, from coordinate 3,519 downwards.
GTGGGCTTTTTTACTATGCCTGCCAGCTTTTTCTGGTCAGAACATCACAGGCCGTCAAGCGCTGTCCATAAACAGCGCCGGTATCAAGACAGTAGCGACCCGCTTCAAAACGAGGAAACCCCATGGTGGGGTTATGGCCGATCACATGGATCTCACCGCCTCTGCCCGGCGGAGAAGATCGTTCCCACATCAGTGTAAAAGGATCCTGCTCATCCATGGGAATGTCAGGAGCTACCCCGGCGTGAACAAAAACAAAATGCTCAAAACGCCACCAGAGGCGGGTTGATTCGAGAAAGCTGAGATGCTCATCGGGGAATGTTTTGTTCTGATTGAAGTTGTAGCTGGAAAGAGTGGCTTTACCGCCATTATCCAGAAAGACATCCAGGTCAGACAAGGGCGCATATCCGCCATACAGGGCCGACCTGTCACGTAATGTTGGCGCCTGTCTGATACCTAATTCCACCAGTGCATCAAGCAGGAGCTGATCGTGATTTCCGCGGATAAAAACAGTCTGTGGAAATTCCCGACGCAAACTGTTCAGTCGATCAACCACCCCTTTGCTGTCTTTCCCGCGGTCGACATAATCACCGAGAAAAACGAGACGGTCATCCCCCGATGGCGATACCTGGTCCAGCAGTCGATTCAGCTGATCCAGCTGACCGTGAATATCGCCAATAGCGATCAGTCGCGTGGGAATCATGGGCACTGTTTCCTTCGATGATTGGCCGTTAAAAACAGCAATAATGCTTGTCGCTACGAATACTTAAGTCAATATTATAACGCAAGGCAGGGGCTGCCTCGACCCGAATTTTTTTATCGCCACCTTGAAAGGTCCGGGCTGCTTAGTCATCAACCGGGTTCCAACGCCATCAAGGTGGAAAGTGAGGGCTCAGGTGATCGGCTTTTGATTGAAGCGTCGAAATAGACGGTTGACCGCTTCGCGGCACGCCGCCGTGGGAGCATGGCTGTCAGGCCGCCTGATTTAATTCCGGTTTCCGGTTTTTTCCCGGCAAGGGCACTGAGTATCAGAAACATGTCAGCGACAACCCAAGCTTCAAGCATCGCCTGTTTGCCGTCACGGCGCAACGTTACCCAGGCAGGTGCCATCAACAGTCGATTCCCTTTACGGTAGGTCCGCTGTTCTTTATCTTTGCGGTTCAAGGTGAAGCCGGTGTCAGCCGCCCGGGCGTCAACCTGCTTCCAGAAGTTTGGCGGACAAGGAAATGTAACAGTTGTGCGCCTGTTCATGAGGCTTCCTGGTTATTGAGGGTCAACATCGAGAATGAGCATCGGTCCGTCAGGAATAATCGCCCAGCGGGCATCGGTTCCAAAACGCTCCAGCAGCTCGCGGACGGCCAGAGAGATATCGGTGACCGGGTGAAAATGAAAACGACGCAAGGTGTCGGCGGAGATGCCATCGGTATGGATCCAGATTTCATTTTTTATCATGACCTGGTAGGTTTCCTGGGCGCACCACTGATCGGGAACGAAGAATTCCTTGTTCATTACCCGGTTGATAAATTCCTGCGGGCTGGTTGCCTGGGTGAAGACTTCCCGGTATTCCTCGCTGCCGAAGCCTTCGGGGCACTCACTGGCGATAACGATGACGCCACCTTCGCGCGTGGCGGCGGAAACGCCGGAAAGTCCCTTGGCGGTCTGATACAGGTTGCAGTCAAGGGGCGCTCCCGAGTTTGTGGTAATGACGAAATCGAGGGGCTGGTCCAGGGTTTTGATACAATGTTGCGCCAGAAACTTGACGCCGGCAAGATGGGCGTTGACCGGGTGGCCGGAGAACACGCCAGTCACCCGCTTACTGGTGTCAAGGGTGACATTGACAATGAAATCGGCACCGGCCTTGGCCATGATTGCCAGTCCGGCCTCATGAAAGGGGTTGCCGTCGAGTATCCCGTAACGGGTTTGTGGGTGGGCTACCATCTCCGGGCCGTGCATGAACTCAAGGGTTTTTACTGAAGATATCCCCGGCAGAATGGACTTGCGTCCCCCGGAAAAGCCGGCCCACATATGGGGCTCAATAAAGCCGGTGAGAATTTTCAGATCGGCATTGACATAATGGCGGTTGACATAGGCGGGTACTCCATTGCCGATATGGCCGACCAGAACCATATCCTCATCCTTTTTAGACAGGTGATTAATGATCCGGTAGTTGGCAACAATGTCGGCTCCCACTAGCTGTTCCAACTCGGCGCCCTCATTGGGACGGTGAATGCCGGTAGCGATGAGAATTGTGATACAATCTGAAGGCAGGCCCGCCTTTTCGAGTCGGCCGATGATAATCGGCAACAGCAACCGGTTGGGAACCGGGCGGGTAATATCACTGATTACAATAATCGCGTCTTTTTTTCCGCGCGCTATCTCCATAAGTGACGATAAGTCGACAGGATTGTCGAGAGATGCTGTCACTGCAGCGGCGGCATCTGACAATGGTGCGGCTGCAGCCGGGTGCAGAATCCCTTGAAAATTAGGCGTAACAGGATATTCCAGTGAAATAGTACCGCTACCGTATTTCAGATCCGCGATCATGGCTCAATCTCCTGTCAGCTATGAGATGATGGGACTAAATATAACACAGGTCGTCGTTGCGACAACAACCTGCAGAGAAACGGTAAGGCGGCCTCCTGATTGGGGCAGCAGGTCCGAGCATCAGAATGAATATATGTGCGTTTGCCAGGGATGTCATGGCCTGGTGACAAAGTATGTAAAGGGCAAGAAGTGTTAATCGTTCTGTTGTTTTAATTCATGAATCAGGCAGTTCATGAATTCGTCCTTTGTCGTGCCGTCAAATTCGGAAAAATTGACGGCAAACCCACCTTCAAAACATCTGACGACACCGGCAGGAATTTCAAAAGCAAGCGTGACGCCTTTTTCATTTTTCAGCGGTAGTTTCAACCGCACCTCTGTTCCCACAGAAAGCGGTTCTTCGTCGGTAATAATGGCGCAGCCGTTAGCGGAAATATCGACGGCCTTGGCATTGAAAGCACCGGTCTCAGTGTGCACAGTGATCCAGGTGTTGGGCAGATCAAAACGTAACCCCGATCTTCGTTGTGACTGATTAAGCAGATCATCCGCCTCAGCCATCGAGCTGACGTAAATGGGCTTGTAGCTGCGCAGCCGCACCGAGAGGTTGGTAAACTGCCTGAATACAGTGCTTTTTTTGTCAACAACACGAATTACTTCACGGGCGCCACGATTAACCAGATAATGCATGATGTTGCGCAGGGTCGGCAGTGCGGCGAGCTGGAACAGATGACAACGGCTCATATCCTCAACCACATCGAAGCCGGGCTCAAGCTCCGGGACCCGACGCTGAATGTCGGCTGACAGCTCGGCAAGCTCCTGAGCGGTGCTTTTTTCCGCAAAGGTGCAGTAGAGTCGATTCCTGGCAATATCAATGCGGACATTTGCGGTAAGATTCATCGGTTACCTGTTGCAAGGGTGTCATATCTGTCGCAAGGCTGAGTCAGTAACTGTGGTTTTTCTCCGGGCCGACCCGAAAAATTA
>JAWLDI010000011.1:0-35218 GCA_041686715.1 Pelovirga sp. | reverse complement strand
AAACCGGCATCTTTGATTCCTGACAGCTTAAACTGTCAGAAACCTGTCCCATGTGATTGATGTCTTTACCTGCTGATCCCAGCATCCGACAGAAGGAGCTACCGTCCCGAAACCTGTCCGCTGCTACCGACTGTTTGATTTTTTTTCAGGAGTGAAAAATGAGTGAACAACCAGGCATTATGATCGAAACCAGCAAAGGCCCAATCCGTATCGTTCTGCACCTTGAAGAAGCGCCTGTCACCTGCGAGAATTTTCTCAACTACGTGCGCATCGGTTTTTACGAACAAACCATTTTCCACCGTGTAATTCCCAACTTCATGATTCAGGGCGGAGGGTTCACTGTGGATATGACCCAGAAACCAGGAGACAAACAGATTAAAAACGAGGCTGATAATGGTCTGAAAAATCTTCGCGGCACACTGGCTATGGCGCGGACGCAGGTTGTTGACAGTGCTACCAGTCAATTTTTTATCAACCTGGCTGACAACACCTTTCTGGACCACCAGAGCAAGACCCCTCAGGGCTATGGTTATGCTGTATTTGCCCGGGTTACCGAGGGCATGGAGGTCGTTGATTCAATTGCCAAAGCAGCAACAGGAAATTACGGCCCCCATCAGGATGTCCCCAAAGAACCGATCCTTATTGAAAGAATAATCATCAACGAATAAACCCAACGGCTGCGAAGGGCCTGAGCGCTTTGCAGCCGTCATCCAATTCCCTCTTGCTACTTACTCTCCCGACTCAACGCCAACGGTAGTACCAGCCTGAAACTGCTCCCCTCACCAGGCCTTGAATCAACCTCGAGCCGACCACCGGCCTCATCAATGATCCGATGACAGATCGTCAGACCGAGTCCGGTACCCTCCCCCGGAGGCTTGGTAGTGTAAAAAGGATCAAAAATCTGGGTAAGATCGGCACTGTCAATGCCGCAACCGTTATCCCTGATTGTTATCCGGAGCAAAGCCTGTTCGATTCCTGCGGTCAACTTGATCTCACCGTTACGGCCACAGGCGTGAGCTGCGTTGATCAGCAGATTGATAAAAACCTGATGGAGTTTTTGCCGGTTGATACGTACCGCGCCACCCCGGTCTGGCAACAGATCATCAATACGGAGATGACCAAAAGCCCCCTGGTGAGAAAGCAGCTCCCGGCAGGTGCGTAACTCAGTGACTGGATCGATGGTTTCAACGCTGGTGTTGTCTGTCGGCCGCGAAAAATTGAGCAATTCACGAACCAGATAGTCAATACGCCGGGCTTCGCTAAGAGAACGTTCAACGACATCCGCTTCGGCACCCGTAATTCGTTGTTTCAACAACTCCAGATAACCGATCAAGGCCGCCAGAGGATTACCCAGTTCATGTGCCAGACCGGCAGCAAGCTGCCCGACAGAAGCCATTTTTTCGCTTCGTATCAACTCATGACGAGCCTGCTGCAGTTGGTTATTGGTATGTTCCAGTTCATCAATATGGGTGCGGGTCTCGGCTCTACTGGATTTCAGAGCGTGAACCATTTCATTGTAGGCGATAGCAAGCTGAGCCAGTTCGGTTGGCCCGGCAACGGGAAGGCGTGTCTCCAGGTCACCACGACCAACATCCTGCGTGGCCTGCAACAGCAGGTTTGCCGGTCTGATAATATTGCGTTGCAGCAGATAATACCCAGCGGCAATCAGCACCAGGCCGTAAAGAATCACATAAACAAGCAACAACTGCAGAGAATCAATCACCTGCAGACGAATATCTTCAAGACTGAAATAAACTTCAATGATACCGGCAAAACGCTGATGGCTTGTTATGGGCACGGCAAGGGACACCCCGGCAGCAGTATCACTGAAGATGTTCAGCAGGACCGGGAAATTAACGCGCTGCTCAACCCTGCCGGTTAATTTCACCTGCTGACGCCGGGCGGCACTTAATGGCTCGCTGTCAGCAGCGACAAAGGACTCAATCAGGTTCAAGTTCTGATCAAACAGCCACAAGCCATGACAATGGTCTTTTTCACTGAAATGATTCAGTAATCGTTGCCGCAGGCTCTCCCCGTTATCGTCGATTTTCTGAATGTTCTGTTGTGCCAGGGCCACAGCAGTCAAACGGACCACCTCATCGAGGTGGCGCAGCCGTTCTTCGAGCAGCCGTTGTTCGGTCAGGCGCAACATGAGCAATCCCCCCAGCAGCAAGGCTGCGACCAGGAGAAAAGTCAGGGTAACGAGAATTTCTGTTCTTAAACCGACAACCTTTTTTGCCACGGGCACCCTCAATCCAGTTCCGTCAAGCTGTTGCTTGTGACTACCATATTTCGCCGTTAAATTAAATCATGTTTGTCAAAGCAACAGCGAACAGGTAATAATGGTGATCAAGTTTAATCAAATCCCCCATCAACACGAAAGGATAACACATGCCTAAAATTCCTCACCTGGATGGAGATGCCTGCATCGGCTGTGAAACCTGTACCCGCATCTGTCCTAAGGTTTTCCACATGGTATCCGAACACAAAGCTGCCGTGCTGGACCCAACCGGCGACACGACGGAAAAGATTGAAGAGGCCATGGACAATTGCCCCGTCGCCTGTATCACCTGGGAAGAATAAAGGGTCTCTGACGCGCCATGGCTTCGACTCTTAAACCAGCCGACCTGATTGAGCACTATTATCGTTATCATCCTCTGGCTCACGCCATTCTTGTCCAACACAGTCGCCTGGTAACGCGTAAGGCTCTTACTATTGCCCGGGCTCTGAAACAGCGTGGAATGGACCCTGATCTGCAATTTATCGGCGAAGCGGCCATGCTGCACGACATCGGCATGATTTTTACCAATGCCCCGGAAATCGGTTGCCATGGTGAAGCTCACTATCTGCAACATGGCATTATTGGCGCTGAGCGGCTTGCTGAAACAGGACTGACCGCTCATGCGCGTGTGTGTGAGAGACATACCGGTGTTGGTTTGACGGCGACTGAAATCATTCGCGACGGTCTTCCTCTGCCGGCGCGTGATTTGCAGCCGGAAACCCTGGAAGAAAAAATCATCTGTTATGCTGATCTTTTTTTCTCTAAAAATCCGGCAAAACTGCATCAGCAAAAATCGGTCAATAACATACGCCGACAACTGGCAAACTATGGTCCTGACAAGGTCGGGATTTTCGAACTCTGGCACCAGGATTTCGAGCCCGGACACTGATGAACATGGACAGTCTGATCCCACAACTCATCCTCCATCTACCGGATGGGGGTACATACTACCTGCTCATTTTTCTGGTCGCATTTGCAGAGTCAATACCGGCTGCCGGACTTATTGTGCCGGGTAGTACGATCATCGTTCTGGCCGGTCTCCTGGTGGTTGCCAACCAGGGGGATTTTACACTTCTGGCACTGGCGGCGACCCTGGGTGCCCTGTTCGGTGATCTGTTCAGTCTGTGGCTGGGAAAACGCTACGGCAGGGGATTGTTACACTTGCATATCTTCAGGCGCCGGCGCCGGCTGATCCGCTATTCGCAGAAGTTTTTTATTGCCCATGGCGGCAAAAGCCTCTTTTTTGCCCGTTTTATAGGTCCGATTCGCGGTATTGTTCCATTCATTGCCGGTTTGTCGCGCATTCCAACCCGGGCTGCCTGTATTTATATTTTTATCAGTGCTGTGCTCTGGGGAATCAGTTATCCGGCAATCGGCTATCTCGGTGCCAACAGTTTCCGACAGGCTCAAAGCATGGGGGCCCGCTTCGGACTGGTGATTCTGGTGCTGTTGCTGGCCGTCATTGGTCACTATCAGGTAAAAAAGCTGTTCCGCTAGTTGCGACCAGTCAACAACAAGGGCCACCCTGCGAGCAGAGCGGCCCTTGCTATACTGAATAATCAGGCAGAAAAATCAGGCTCCGTAGCCGTCTATTTCATCAAATTGCAGATACTGGTATATCTGCCCCTCTTTCGGAGCAACACGGTCCTTGTAGACAGCAAAATATTCGGCCGGCGTCGGCAGTTTTCCGGTGTTGGCAACCACGGCAGCCAGTTCCGCGGAACCCAGGTACACTTTTGCCCCATCGCCCATGCGGTCATCGAAATTACGTGTGCTGGTCGAATAGACATTCACCTTGTCCGGCACGCGGGCCTGATTCCCCATGCACAGAGAGCACCCGGCAATCTCGATGCGTGCACCTTTGGCACTGTAAATCGAAAACACCGCCTCTTCTTTCAACTTGTCCTGATCCATCCGGGTTGGCGGACAGATCCAGGTGCGCACATCCGGATTGAATTTTTCACCACGCCAGATCTCGGCAGCAGCTCGGAAGTGGCCGATATTCGTCATACAGGATCCGATAAAGACATCCTGTATCGGCGTACCCTGTATCTCTGACAACAGCTTGACATCATCCGGATCATTCGGACAAGCCAGAATCGGTTCGGTGATATCGGCCAGATCAATGTCAATAACTGCGGCATATTCAGCGTTGTCGTCAGCTTTGAGAAGCTTGGGATTTTTCAGCCACTCCTTGACGTCGTCAATGCGTCTGCGCAGGGTGTCAGGATGTTGATATCCTTCTTCAATCATTTTTTCCATCAACGCAATATTGGAACGCAAATAGGCGCTGACCTGATCTTCGTTGAGCTGGATGCAGCCGGCTGCCGCAGAACGTTCGGCAGCGGCATCAGTCAGTTCAAAAGCCTGTTCAACTGAAAGGTCCGGCAGACCTTCCATTTCCAGAATGCGGCCATTGAAGATATTCACCTTGTTTTTCTTGGGCACGGTCAGCAGTCCCTGTTTGATGGCATAATAAGGAATCGCATTGACCGCATCACGCAGGGTAATACCTTCATTAAGTTGACCCTTGAAACGCACCAGAACCGATTCCGGCATATCCAGGGGCATGAAGCCCAGAGCCCCGGCGAAGGCAACCAGGCCGGAACCGGCCGGGAAGCTGATACCAATCGGAAAGCGGGTATGAGAATCACCGCCGGTACCAACCGTATCGGGAATCAGCAGGCGATTAAGCCAGCTGTGAATAACGCCGTCCCCCGGTCGCAGGGCAACCCCTTCACGCTCGGCAATAAATTGCGGCAGTGTTTTATGCATTTTCACATCCGCCGGTTTCGGATAGGCGGCGGTATGACAGAAAGATTGCATCACCATCGGTGACTGGAATTTCAAACAGGCCAGCTCTTTCCACTCATCAGCCGTCATCGGGCCGGTGGTATCCTGTGAACCGACTGTAGTCATCCTCGGCTCGCAGGCAGTGCCGGGCAAAACACCTTCAACATCACAGGCCCGACCGACCATTTTTTGAGCCAGGGTATAACCCTGTCCGGTCTGGGGGGTCGGATTATCCGGTTGGGCAAAGAGATCGGTTTCTTCCAGTCCCAACGCCTCACGTGCCGCGTTGGTTACCGATCGACCGATAATCAGAGGAATCCGGCCACCGGCACGATATTCATCCGGGACCGTACTCGGTTTGATGTCAAAAGTCGAAACGACCTCGCCAGCTTCGTTGGTCACTTCGCCCTTTGCGGTGTTGATGGTGATAATGTCACCCATGTTCAACTCGGCAACATCCATACGCAATGGCAAAGCACCGGAATCTTGAGCGGTGTTAAAAAATATCGGTGCAATGACGCCACCGATGATCACACCACCACGGCGCTTGTTGGGCACGGCCTGAATGTCATCACCGATCCACCATAAAACACTGTTACAGGCCGACTTACGCGAAGATCCGGTACCAACCACATCACCGACGAAAGCCACCTGATGGCCTTCTTCACGCCATTTGGCAATATCGTTGATGCCACCCGGGAAACGCGTTTTCCCCATGGCCAGGGCGTGCAGAGGGATGTCAGGTCGACTCCAGGCATCACCGGCCGGAGAAAAGTCATCAGTGTTGATTTCACCTTCTACCTTAAATACCTTGACAGTGATCGTTTCTGGAACTCCGGGTTTATTGGTAAACCATTCGGCATCAGCCCAGCTTTCGACAACCTTTTTGGCTGCGGCGTTTGTTTTAGCCAGTTCGAAGACCTGGTCAGCAGCATCATATACATAAGTGATTGCAGATAAGGCTTTGGCGGCCTCATCAGCCAGCGTATCATCACTCAGAGCGGCAATCAGCGGTTGAATGTTGTAACCGCCGATCATGGTACCAAGAATCTTTATCGCCTTGACCTTGTCGATCAACGGTGAACTTTTTGTCCCGGTTGTAATATCAGCCAGGAATGCTGCTTTCACTTCTGCTGCCGGATCAACGCCGGGGGAAATTCGTTCGGTCAACAGGTGCATCAAAAACTCTTCTCTACCGGCAGGCGGGTCCTGCAACAAGCCACAAAGATCCGTCGTCTGCTCCGGTGTCAACGGCAGCGCCGGTATTCCCTGTGCATTTCTTTCTTCTTCATGCTTCAGATACGCGTCAATCATTCTCTCCTCCATTTATTGCGTTAGGTACATTAACAGCACGTCATAATGACAAGGTTTAACATGGCAATTAAACAACTGTTTTAGCTTTCACTAACTGCATACTGTATACGATTTTTTGGACCAAAGTCAATCAACAGATCTTCTTTCCCTGTTCATATTCGTCACCATCAAAAGCTCAGCAGAAAAGACGACAACAAGCTCAGCGCTCAGCATGAATGACTTATTATGTCACACTCAGGCATTACTCTGATGATACCGGGGAATTAAATCGCAGTGAAAAAGAGAAAGGCAGGCTGATGTTTGAAATGTTATTGCTTCTATGTATCGTGTTAATTCTCATCGGGCAATTGCTGCCCGACGAGAATTAACCGCTCGTTCTAGTGAACCTTGAGAAGTTCAACCTCAAAGATCAGTGCTGCGCTTGGTGGAATAACAGGAGGAGCCCCCTGATCTGCATAGGCCAGTTCTGCCGGGATGGCAATTTCCCACTTGGCTCCTTCTTTCATCATCTGCAACGCTTCTGTCCAGCCGGGGATAACATCACCAACCGGAAAAGTGGCCGGTTCCCCGCGTGAATATGAGCTGTCAAATTCTGTCCCGTCGACCAGCGTCCCACGATAATGGACATCCACAGTAGAATCCGGTTGTGGCGAAGCCCCCTGCCCTTCATCCAATACCTTGTATTGCAAACCGCTTTCAGTTGTTACAACACCTTCCTGCTTGCTGTTTTCTTCAAGGTAAGCTCTCGATGCTTCGATATTCTTAGCTGACTCAGCAGCCATTAACTCCATTTCACGTTGCTGCATCTGCTGCTGAAATGCCATTAATATCTCGGCCATTTCCTCCTCGGAAAGTAAGGTGGTCTCACCCTTATAGGCAGCCAGAAGACCAGCAGCTACCTGATCAGGATCAATGTCAAGCTGCTGCATCTTCATACTTTGACCAATGTTCATGCCAAGAGCGTAGCCTGTTTTTTCTGCCTCGGTATCAAGTGTGGCAGCGACACTGACCGACACTGACATGACAGAAAGCAACAGAATATTAACCAGAATCTTCATGATGTTCGTCCTTTCTTGTTACTCAGAAAAAGAATCTTCAGATAAAAGTCGTTTGTGAGGGTATAACTAAACTCATCATCCCGCAAACAAAAAAACAAGGCCCGGGGCAATGACGCCGGGCCTTGTTTTCATTTATAGCAGACCAGGTTATCAGCCGGCCAGAACTTCTTTCATTTTTTCATAGCCGAGGCTGTAGGCTTTTTTGTTCAAATCCTTGAAGGCTTCGGGAACCTTTGCCAGAACAGCCTGCTCACCTGATTCACGTTTAACAACATCAGTCAGAGCTATCATCGCACCCAAAGCAATAACATTGGCAACAATTTCACGGCCAACGTCAACCTTTGCGGTCCGCATAATCGGCAGGTCATAGACCTTGTAATCCCCTTTGGGCGGATTTTTAACAAAATCGGAATCAACCAGCAGCACACCACCCTTTTTGATCCCGACGGCATACTTGTCCGCAGCTTCCTGGGTCATTGCCAGGCAGGCATCAACAACGGTTGCCTTAGGATAATCGATGGGTCCTTCGCCAATAATAACTTCTGATTTGGAAGCACCACCACGGGCTTCCGGGCCATAACTTTGTGATTGAACGGCATGTCGCCCTTCAATAATTGAAGCGGCTTCAGCCAGAATAATTCCGGCTGTGATCAGGCCCTGACCACCCGCACCGGAAAACCGAAGTTCATATCTACCTGTCATGATTCTCGTCTCCTTATGGATGTGATCAAACGCCCTGGGCGCGTTCAATAACTTTCTGATATTGCTCGCAGTATTCCGGCTTATCTTCTTTGTGCAGAACGCCGGTCAACACCTTGCCTTCGAGCTGTTCAGCGGTCATTTTGGCTGCGGCTGTTACCGGCACGGCAATGTCTTTGAGCCGCTTCATCATGTCAACAACACTGCGGAACTTATTACGACGGCCATAGGTTGTCGGACAATCATCGAGAACCTCGATCACTGCCATCCCTTTATGACGGATACCCTCTGCAATCAACTTGTCAATCTGAGTCGCGTGAAATGCCGTGGTGCGGGCTACAAATGAGGCCCCGGCGCCAATCGCCAATTTCGCCAGATCAAAAGCTGGATCAGGGTTGCCGTAAGGAGTCGTGGAGGCCTTGTCACCAGTCGGGGTGGATGATGAGAACTGACCGCCGGTCATACCATAGATGTAGTTATTCAGCAGAACATAGGTCATATCGATGTTCCGCCGACAGGCATGAATAAAATGGTTACCACCAATGGCAGCCCCATCGCCATCACCGCCGCAGCAGATCACTGTCATTTCCGGACGAGCCATCTTGACTCCGGTTGCGAATGCCGCCGCACGGCCATGGGCCGTATGCAGGGTCTGGCAGTCCATGTAGCCCGGAAGACGGCTTGCACAGCCGATACCGGAAACAATGGCGGTTTTATTCTTTTCCAGACCACAGGTATCCATCGCACGGATCAGGCCTTTCATGGCAATCCCGTGGCCACATCCGGGACACCAGATGTGAGGCAGCTTACCTGGGCGGATTGATTTTTCGTAATCGTAAGCCATTTAGAGAACCTCCTTAACCTGGTCGATAATTTGAGTCGGGGTGAGTGGATCACCATCGACGCGGGTAACCAGACCTAATTTACATGTATTTTTGACAATCCGCTCAACCTCGAAGACCATTTGACCAAGGTTCATTTCTGCAACGACCATTGCCTTAACCTGCTCACCCAGTTCGGCAATGCGCTTTTCCGGGAAGGGCCAAATGGTGATCGGACGGAAAAGACCGGCCTTGATGCCCTGCTCACGGAGTTCATTGACAGCGTAACGAGCCGAACGTGCGGTTGATCCATACGCAAAGATGATGACATCGGCATCTTCAGTCAGATATTCCTCGTTGTATTCCATATCGGCGCGGGCTTCCGGGCATTCAACCTTGCGCAGCTGGCGACGCTCTTCATTATCAACCAGTTCAGCTTTCGTGGTCGGGAAACCATCAGCTGCCTTGTTCAGGCCGGTTACATGAAAGCGATACTCAGAGCCGTAGGCGGCCAGCGGAGGAACATCACCGAAAGATGTATCGTAGGGCTTGTATTGATCCGGAGCGACCGAAGGTTTGGTGCGATCAACAACCTCAAGCTCTCCCGGTTCGGGAAATTCAATCCGCTCCCGCATGTGACCGACGATTTCATCAAAAAGCACCTGTACCGGCATGCGATATTTTTCTGCCAGGTTGAAAGCACGGACGGTTTCGGAGAAAATCTCCTGACAGGATGAAGGGCACACGGCAATAGCGGCATGGTCACCGTGGGTTCCCCAGCGCGCCTGCATGACATCCGACTGGCCCGGGCCGGTCGGCATGCCGGTTGATGGTCCGCCACGCATAACGTTGACAATGACACATGGCACTTCAGCAATACAGGCGTAACCAATCAGCTCCTGCTTGAGTGATACACCAGGACCTGAAGTCGCTGTCAATGTTTTGGATCCGGCCAGGGAAGCACCGATAACTGATGCCATGGCAGCAATTTCATCTTCCATCTGAATAAACTTGCCACCTGTTTTCGGAAGTTCATTTGACATGACTTCCGCAACTTCTGTAGAGGGAGTAATCGGGTAACCACCGAAGAAGTTACACCCGGCATAAAGTGCGCCCATGGCGCAGGCCTCATTCCCCTGTAAAAGAGCTATTTTTTTTGCCACGAACTAACCTCCTCTAGCTATTACAGCTTATGAACTTTAATGGCAAAGTCAGGGCAACGCAATTCACACTGATTGCAGGCAATACAGGCATCAGCGTTAGCAACCTTGACAACAAATGCATCCATCTCAAGAACCTTTGTAGGGCAGAACTCTACGCATATGCTACACCCTTTGCAATAGGACTCGATGATCTCAATTTCCGCTTTCGCGCTCATGAACGATTCTCTCCTTTATCTATATAGTGACTGTCGACAAACAGCTTTTCAAAGCGGCGGAATGCTAACATAAGCGGCGACTATACGCCAGCAAAAACAGCAGTATCAAAAACACCGCAATTTACGGTAGTTTTCTTTATAAAAGCAGCAGCTTAGGGTCTCACCTGCACATTGAGTAAAAAATAATTATAATAAAAAAAAACGCTGCAACATGTTTATACAGACCACCTGAAACGATGACCTGAACAGTCGTCACAGCACATTTTTTAAGCCACTCAATTGTCAAGGGTCAGCCTGAAAGACAACAGGGCAGTCGAACAGCCGAACGACTGCCCTTCATAAAACGCGTGCTATGAGCTGTTTACAGATTCATACTGCCAACAAGTTCCTTAACGGCAGCAACTGAATTATTCATCAGTGCCTGCTCTTCGTCGTCAAGCTTCATCTCGATGATCTTCTCGATACCACCGGCCCCGATAAGGCAGTGAACACCGACATAGAAGTTATCGACGCCATACTCACCCTGCAGCAGTGCACAGGTCGGCAGAACACGCTTCTGATCTTTAAGGTAGGATTCAGCCATGGCAACCGCAGAAGAAGCCGGGCTGTAAAAAGCACTACCATTACCAAGCAGCTTGACAACCTCACCACCGGCACCTTTGGTACGCTCAACCATTGCTGTCATGACGTCCTTTGCCTTGGCTGCATCACCGTACTTCTGTTCAAGCAGTTCCATCACCGGAATACCGGCAACGTTGGCGTAACGAACCAGCGGCACCATCGTGTCACCATGGCCACCCAGAGTAATCGCGGTAACGTCTTTCACGGAAACACCGAGTTCCCAGGCGATAAATGCAGCAAAGCGGGCGGAATCAAGAACTCCGGCCTGACCGCAGACGCGCTCCGACGGAAATCCGGTAACCTTTTGACACAGGGTCACCATGGCATCAAGCGGGTTGGAGATGACAATAACAAAAGAATCGGGAGCGTTCTCACGGATTCCTTCGGAAACACTTGTCATGATTTTCGAATTGACCTCAATCAGGTCGTCACGACTCATACCAGGCTTGCGGGGCAGTCCGGCAGTAACGATAACAACATCTGCGCCGGCAATATCCTTGTAATCATTGGTACCGGTAACACTGACATCAAACCCGTCTACGGGTGATGCTTCAGCAATATCAAGGGTTTTTCCCTGAGGCATGTTTTCAACGATATCGAACAATACGACATCACCCAACTCACGCAGGGCACAGAGTTGAGCCAGAACACCACCAATCTGTCCGCCACCGATCAAAGCTATTTTTGGTCTCGCCATTTTCTCTCTCCTTGTTTTAAAATATTATATTACATCGGGTCGGGGCGACCTATCGCCCCGACCCGCTCGGTCTGCAGATAACACCAGAGCCGGCTACATAGCCTCGATGATCGTATTCAGGGTTACGCTCGGACGCATTGCCCGTTCTGCCTTTACCGGATCGGGACGGAAATAACCACCGATATCTTGCGGCTCTCCCTGACAATCGATCAGTTCTTTGTCGATCTTGTCGGCGTTTTCGGTAAGCTCGCGGGCCACGGGAACAAAACGGGCCTTGAGCTCCTGATCCTGGTCCTGGGCAGCCAGCGCCTGTGCCCAGTAGAGGGCGAGGTAAAACGTACTGCCACGGTTGTCCAGTTCTTTCACCTTGCGCGAGGGCAACTTCTGGTTTTCCAGATAGGTCCCGATAGCGGCATCCAGCGTTTCAGCCAGCACCTTGGCCTTGCTGTTGCTGTAGTTCTTGGCAACCAGTTCGAGTGAGGGAACCAGAGCACAGTACTCACCAAGTGAATCCCAGCGGGTATGCCCTTCTTTCAAAAACTGCTGCACATGCTTCGGAGCAGACCCCCCGGCGCCGGTTTCAAACAGGCCGCCACCAGCGAGCAGAGGGACAATGGAAAGCATTCTGGCACTGGTACCCAGCTCAAGAATCGGGAACAGATCGGTCAGGTAGTCACGCAGCACGTTACCGGTTGCCGAGATCGTGTTCTGCCCCTTGCGGATACGCTCAAGGGAATAGCGCATCGCTTCGCGCGGCGGCATCACCTTGATTTCCAGACCGCTGGTATCATGTTCAGGCAGGTATTTGTTCAGTTTGGCAATAATCTGCCGGTCATGACCACGATTTTCATCAAGCCAGAAAATCACCGGTTCACCTGACTCGCGAGAACGCTCCACGGCCAGACGCACCCAGTCCTTAATGGCCACATCCTTGGTTTGGCTGGAACGATAGACATCACCCTTTTCGACCTTCTGCTCCATCAGCACCTCGCCGGCAGAGTTGACAACCTGGAAGGTACCATTACTCGGCGCTTCAAAGGTTTTGTCATGAGATCCGTATTCTTCGGCTTTCTGTGCCATCAGACCAACGTTTGACACGCTGCCCATGGTTGCCGGGTCGAACTGTCCGTTGTCACGGGCATTATCAACGATTTCAGCATACATGGTGGCGTAGCAGCGATCGGGAACCATGGCAATGGTGTCCTGAAGCTCATCCTGCAGGTTCCACATCTTGCCACCATCACGAACTACGTTGGGCATAGAAGCATCAACAATCACGTCATTGGGCACATGAAGGTTGGTAATGTTTTTACGTGAATCGACCATTGCCAGTGCCGGACCAGTCTCGTAGCACTTGCTGATGTCGGCTTCGATTTCAGCTTTCTTGTCAGCCGGCAGTTTTTCGAGCTTTTCAAGAATATCCCCCATTCCATAGTTGGGGCTCGCTCCAATTTCCTTCAGAGTCGCTGCATGCTTTTCAAGAGCGTCTTTGAAATAAACTGAAACACAGTGCCCGAACAGAATCGGATCGGAAATCCGCATCATTGTTGCCTTGAGGTGCAGCGACAGCAACACTCCCTTGTCCTTGGCCTCTGCCGCCGTTGCCGCGTAAAATTCACGCAGCTTGTTGACGTTCATGGTCGAGCTGTCGAAAACTTCGCCCGGCTGCAGTTTGACTTCTTTCATCACTTTGCTGTTACCGGAGTCATCGACAAACTGAATCTTGACGGTATCGGCGGCATCCATGGTGACGGATTTTTCCGACGCGTAAAAATCGCCGCCATCCATGTGAGCAACTCGACATTGTGACTTGCCCGGTGCCGGCCAGGGCTGCATCATCTTATGGGGATTTTTCTGCGCAAATTTCTTTACCGACTGGGCAGCACGCCGATCGGAATTCCCCTCACGCAGGACCGGGTTGACCGCAGAACCGAGCACCTTGAAGTAGCGCTCCTGAATCTCACGCTCCTCATCGTTCTTGGCCTCTTCCGGGTAATTGGGAATATCATATCCCTGCTGTTGAAGCTCCCTGATACAGGCCTGCAGCTGCGGGATCGATGCACTGATATTGGGCAGTTTGATAACATTTGCTTCGGGAGTCTTGACCAGATCACCCAGAACTGAAAGGTGGTCAGTCACCCGCTGCTCTTCTGTCAGGCGCTCAGGGAAGGTCGCAAGAACTCGTCCTGACAACGAGATATCCTTCTTCTCTACTTCGATTTCACACCCCTTGGTAAACGCCTGAACGACCGGCAGAAATGCGTAAGTAGCCAGAGCCGGTGCTTCGTCAATTTCGGACCAGATGATTTTAGCTGCCATATTTCTCTCTCCTTGGTTAATAAAGTGTCAATAACAATCAGATTATAACCTCGTTATAAACTGGGAATCCCGCACGGGAAAGTGTTGTATACAGTATACAAGCAACGAGAGCATGTCAAGAGGCTTCGAAATACAGTCTGTTAATTGCCGACTGGTACCCGTTCAAGACAGAATGCTGGAGATGACAAGTCTGCTGCAACAGCTTAAAACAGGTTTAATTCACGGGCTTCCCGACGCGCTGCTTCGCGTTCTTCGGGGGTCTTGTTCTGTGGAATATCGAGAATCTGCCCGGCGGAAATTTCCCCGGGCGTTTTGATCTGGTCGCGATTGGCCCGATAGATCAGCGGCCACAACAGATCATCATCGTAAACCTCGGGTAGCCCGGCAATGTCGGCAAGATTCTGCCCTGGTTTTACCTCATAGCGTTCAACCCTGGTCTGCTCGGGCAGTACCGGGAGCGGGAGCGGTGGCGGTTCTGCGGTTTTGGCCGCCTGCGCTGCGGCGCGGGCAGCGGCTTCTGCTTCTGCCTGTTGCTGCTGTTCCAGTTCAAGCTGTCGCTGCCGCGCTGCCTGTTCTTCGGCCAGCAGTCGTTGTCTCTGTGCTGCTGCCGCACGGGCCTTCTCGGCCTGCTGAGCGCGTTCCCTCTCGGCAACGCGCTCAGCGGCCTGTTCAGATTCAATACGGGCAACCTCAGCATAGCGCTGGGCCAGCTGCAGGGTTTTGTGGGCAGACCGGTATTCGTGGTTTTCAATCTGCTGCCGGGCAACCTCGAGAGCGTCCCGGGCCAATTGATACTCTCCCGGCGCCCAGTCTGCAGCACCGACCTCGGCAGCAGCCTGAACCTGGTAACGAGCCATCTCCAGCTCAGCCAGCGGTGCCTTGGCACAACCGGCAAACACAATGGTGGCAACGATGACCGGCAGAAATCGTTTTGAAATCATCAGCAATCTTTTCAATGTTGCCTTAACCCTGTTTTTTTCTGAGTTTGATACCCAGTTCCTGTAATTGTTTTTCGTCAACTTCATTCGGGGCATCCGACAACAGACAGGTGGCTTTCTGGGTTTTGGGAAAAGCAATAACGTCGCGGATAGAGTCAGTACCAGTAAGAATCATCATCAGCCGGTCCAGGCCAAAGGCAATACCACCGTGCGGTGGAGCACCGTAGCTGAGGGCATCAAGCAAAAAGCCGAACTTCATTTGTGCCTCTTCTTCACCGATACCAAGAAGTTCAAACAGGCGGGACTGAACAGCCTGATCATGGATCCGGACGCTGCCGCCTCCTACTTCCGATCCATTCAACACCAGATCGTACGCCTGTGCACGGGCCTTGCCCGGATCGCTGTCTAGAAGCGGGATATCCTCCTCCAGCGGCGAAGTAAACGGGTGGTGTACGGCAACATAACGCTTTGCTTCGGCATCCCACTCCAGCAATGGGAAATCGGTCACCCAGACAAATCGATATTCGTCTTTGCTCGTCAGCCCCAGGCGCTGGCCGATATGGCCCCGCAGACGACCCAGAGCTTCATTGGCGACAGCGGCACTATCGGCAACAAACAGCAGCAGATCGCCGACCTCGGCATCCAGCTCCTGATTTAAACGGGTGAGCTCAGCGGCGCTGAAAAACTTGGCGATAGGTGACTGCCAGCCTTCAGCCGTCACCTTGACCCAGGCCAGCCCCTTGGCACCGTAAATTTTGACAAAATCGGTGAAACCATCCAGGTCCTTGCGGGAAAAGTCTGCCCCTTTTTTGACATTAAGGGCCTTGATCAACCCGCTGTTGGCAGCAACCTCGGCAAACACCTTGAACTGCGAATCAGCCACCAGAGCCGTCAAATCAACCAGCTCGAGGTCAAAACGCATGTCAGGATTGTCCACTCCGAAACGCCGTAAGGCTTCAGCATAGGTCAATCTAGGCATGGGTAACAAAACGTCCAGACCAATTGCCTCTTTGAAAATCGACGCAATCAATCCCTCCATGGTGCTGATCACATCGTCGTGATTGACGAAGCTCATTTCGCAATCAATCTGGGTAAACTCAGGCTGACGATCGGCACGCAGATCTTCATCACGAAAACACTTGACGATCTGAAAGTAGCGATCAAAACCGGAGACCATGAGCAACTGCTTGAATAACTGCGGAGACTGGGGCAAGGCGTAAAAATTGCCGGTATTAACGCGGCTCGGGACCAGGTAGTCACGGGCGCCCTCCGGGGTGCTTTTGGTCAAGACGGGGGTCTCGACTTCGACAAAACCCTGGCTGTCAAGATATCTTCTGACGGCCCTGGCAACCAGGTGTCGCATCATCAGATTACGCTGCAACGCCGGACGACGCAGATCGAGATAGCGATATTTCAGGCGGATATTTTCCGCGACTTCGGTATATTCATCAAGCATGAACGGTGGCGTTTCTGACTGGTTGAGAATCAACAGCTCGGCAACCTCAATTTCAATTTCGCCGGTTTTCATCCGCGGATTGATCGTCCCTTCCGGTCGTGCTGATACCTTGCCTCTGGCGGCGACAACGAATTCATTGCGAACCTGTTCGGCCTTCTGGTGTGATGCCGCATCGCGATCCGGATCAAGGGCCAGTTGTACAATACCCTCACGGTCACGCAGGTCGATAAAAATCAAACCGCCATGATCACGGCGTCTTTGCACCCACCCCATGACGCAGAGGTCCTGTCCGATCATTGCTGCCGTCGGTTCACCACAACGGTGTGTCCTTTTCCAGCTACCCAGTCTATCGTTTTGCACGGTTCCTCCAGATGCACCTGCTGGTGCTTAAGAAATAAAATATTGCCAAACAGTTAATTATATGAATCCTTATCGGTATCGGTCAAGCTCCAGGACAAATTCAAGCGGTCGATTCAGGACAATGCCGCGGCCAGAGAATCGAGTCGGATACTCTTCTGGGTACTGTCAGCCATGTTTTTCAACTGAGCAAGACCACTGCGCAGTTCCTCATCACCGATAATCAGGGTTTTGACAGCCCCCATCTTGTCGGCACGACGCATTTGCGCCTTGAGACTTTTACCCATATAGTCCATTTCCACCCAGACTCCCTGTGCCTGCAATTGTGACATCAGCACGAAAGCATGGCGGGCGGCTTCATCACCCAGAGCAGCAATAAAAAGCGTGGGAACATTCGTTTCTTGCTCATGGTTTGCGAGCATAAGGACCAGTCGCTCCAGGCCGATGGCAAAACCAACTCCCGGCAAAGCCGGACCGCCAAGGCTCTCAATCAGGCCATCGTAACGCCCCCCCGCCGCAACGGCATTTTGAGAACCAAGCTGATCTG
Organism: Pelovirga sp.; assembly: GCA_041686715.1. Classification (GTDB taxonomy): domain Bacteria; phylum Desulfobacterota; class Desulfuromonadia; order Desulfuromonadales; family Geopsychrobacteraceae; genus Pelovirga. The sequence goes on along the minus strand of JAWLDI010000011.1, from coordinate 17,939 downwards.
TCACCAGCTCGAAGGTGGTGCGGACATAATAATCGAGCCCACGCACCATTCGTGGATTAACACTGTAAGGGACCTGGAGCAGATCAAGGTAATGACGGACCTGCTCGAAATGATTGTCACAATCACCACAGAGATGATCGATCATTGCCGGAGCGGTGGCGGTAGCCGACCGGCAGGTCTCAACTTTGCAATCGAGTACGCGCAGCGGATTACTCTGATAACGCCGTCGGCATTCGCTACAGAGCGAATCAAGCTGCTCCTGTAGAAAACTGATCAGCTGCAGACGATAGTCGGGACGACAGAGCGGGCATCCGAGCGAATTAATCTCCAGAGAGATGGCACTGATACCGATCCGGGTGAAATACTGGTGAAGCATGAGCAGAACCTGGGCGTCAATTTTGGGATCTTCAACCCCGATGGCCTCAACCCCGATCTGATGAAATTGCCGGTAACGACCTTTCTGGGGTCGTTCATGACGAAACATGGGACCGATATAACAAAGCTTGGCAACCGGGTCCTGCGCGGCCAGACGATTCTGGATAAATGAACGCATCACCGGTGCTGTTCCTTCCGGGCGCAAAGTCAGCGAACTACCGCTCTTGTCGGCAAAGGTATACATCTCCTTCTCGACAATGTCGGTTGTTTCACCGATGGAGCGACAGAAAAGCTCTGTTTTTTCGAGCACTGGCGTTCTGATTTCGGTAAAACCGTAGGCAGCAAACACCTTAAGTGCGGTCTGCTCAAGAAACTGCCAGACCCCGACGGTATCCGGCAGGATATCATTCATCCCCTTGATTCCTGAAATACTCAAGATGTTATCCTTTCATGCAAACGATTCCCGGCAGGAGCTGCAGACCGATACCACAACAGCACCAGGTTAAGAGGCTACCACCGCCGATGTTATAAATCAAAGAGAAGGGAACAGCAAGAACTAGCTGCAGAGAAAGGGATAAAAGCAAAGACTAGTTGATTTCACTGGCACTGCAAATACTGTTACGCGATGCCTTGCCGGTATACATGGCCTGGTCGGCAAGATCAAGCAGTTGCTCCTGACTGGTAGAATCATCAGGAAAGGTCGCTATACCGATAGAAACGGTCACCTGAGAAGGGGTGTTCTCATCTTCCAGAAAAACATGTTGTTCAACCAGACCACGGATGCGTTCAGCAACCACCCGTGCCGCCCGACGATCCGTCTCAACCAGCAAGGCGGCAAACTCATCACCACCAAATCGGAACAGGGTATCAACGTCGCGAACGCACCCGCGCATCAACCTGCCAACCTCCTGCAGGGCCGCACTCCCGGCGAGATGGCCATGCTGGTCGTTGATCTCCTTGAAACGGTCCAGATCCATAAACAACACAGAGAACTTCAGTCCATAACGCTGGGAACGCATTATTTCTTGATGGAGGGCGATCTTCATATAGCGATGGTTGTACAGACCGGTCAGATCATCCGAATACATCAACTGCTGAGCATTGCGATAGCGCGATGCGTTAGTGAAACCAAGGGCAATCTGATCACAAAGATAACGCAGATCCGCCAGGGAAAAATCCTCGTCCAACGGGACAGCATCACAGATCAGAATGCCCCCCTTGAGATCATCACCGTCACGTAAGGGCAACAGCCAGAGCTGATCACGGCTCCGGTGCATTTTGCGCAACCCATCGGCACAGCGTGATGACGGCTGCGCCACACCAACAGCATCATAAAATTCCGGCAGCAGCAGATCAATAAGCTGTTCAACGTGTTCAGAGTGAATCTTTTTCAGACCGGTCAGGTAAGCAGCCTTATCATCGGCCAAAGTGAAAGAAAAGCCCGATTCGGAGTTCAACTCGCGCAACAGCGCTTCGAGTGCCTGAGGAATAAGACATTCCAGGTCAATCAATGAAGAAAGGGTCTGTCCCGTCTGAAACAAATTGATCTGCCGTTTCAGATGCGCGTTCTCGGCCAGCAGACGGCGCTGCTCCAGACAGGTGGAAAGAAGATGCTTCAACTCTTCCGGGTTGAAGGGTTTGACCAGGTAATCACGGGCACCGTTTTTGAGCGACTCAATAGCAGAATCGAGACTGGCGTAACCGGTAACCATCACCACTTCAGGAGGAGATGGCAGCGCTTTGGCAAACCGCAGCACATCAATACCGCTTCTACCGGGCATGACGACGTCACTTAACACCAGATCAAACGCTTCAGCCTCAAGCAATCTGACGGCTTCATCGCCACTGGAGCAGACAACAACCGCATAACCGACATCCTCGAGCAGATCACGGTAGAGTTGACGAAAGAACAGTTCGTCGTCGACAACCAATATTTTTGATTGGTCAGCCATCATAAGTCCCTTGTAATACTAGTATTCTAGTAACAGCTTTTGCTATGTAAAGTCAACGGAAAAGGCCCTGATGCCATGTCTGCAATCGCCACCCGGAACCCTTTAACTGAGCTCGGATACTGCCGTTGAGATCGGTTCGAAAGACCTCGACATCCTTTTCGGACAGGTTTTCCATCACCTGCGCCGTCGGCAAGCGATAAATATTCTGGTATCCGACTGAAACCAATCCGACCTGTGGCTGCAGCAGATCCGCCAGAATTTCCGCGCCTGATTTACCACTACCATGATGCGGCAATTTGAGCAACGTCACCGGTCGTGGAATCCCGGCAAGAATAAGCCGGTTGATACCTTCCGCTTCAAGATCTCCTGTCAGCAGCAAGCCCTGCTCGTTGCCCTGCTGATCTTTATGCCGCAGATGCAGTACCAGCGACGCATCATTGGGATGAGTGGCGGCATCACTGTCATTGTACAAGGACAAATCACCTTCCTTCCAGTCAGCAAAAGGGGTCCATCCCTGTTCTATCAGGCGCACCGGGATAGCACGCCGCGCAACCACCTCTGTCATGGCCCGATTGTAACTGGCTAAAGATTCACCTATAACCAGCTCTGCAACTGGATAGCGGTCGAGTATATACACCAGCCCCTTCCAGTGATCAGCATGATTATGAGTGAGGATGATCCGGTCAAACTGTCTCACCCCCAGTTCACCGAAAGCAGGCGCCAACAGACGCTGGCCGACATCAAACCGATCACCGTACAGTCCACCACCGTCAATCAGAATGTTCTGCCCGGCCCGGTTCTGTAACAGCAGAGATTCGCCCTGCCCGACGCTGAGCATGGTGAGGGTAACCGGTGCCGGCGATGTCAAGGTCATCTGCCACAGCACCATCGTCAGTAAAATGCAAACTGCCGTCAGTTTAAACCATAGAAGCCGACTGAGCTGCGGCAGCAACAGCAACGGCAGCACCATCAAGGCCACCGCCAGGCACTGACTGCGGGAGAGATAGAGATCGACTTCAGTGAACAGCGGAAACGCGGTCAACCAGGCTGAAAAAAGATAGAGCTGGTGAAGAAAAAAACCACAGCACTGAAACATCAGACCGGCAGCCTGGGGCCAGAGCGGATAGCAGAGCAGGCCGATAAATCCGACGGGCAGCGCAGCCAGGGTAACGATAGGCACACAGAGAAGATTGGCCACCAGAGCTGCCGGAGCGAGCAGATGAAAATTAAACAGCACCCAGGGCAATGTGGCCAGGGTCGCGGCGCAGCTGACCAGAAAAATCTGGATCAGATAGCGTAACGGAACCGTCGGCAGCGTGTTAAGACGCTCATGTTGCCAAAAGGGGCGCCACAGCAGAATCCCGGCAGCACCACTGAAGGACAGCTGCCAGCCGGCCTGCCACAGCAACAGCGGATTGACCAGCAGTGAAACCAGGGCGACACCGGCGAGCAGATGCAGAGGGTTAACAGAATAGCGCCACAGAAACAGGAATGCCCCGATACCGACCAGGGCAAAAGCACGGCGGGTAGATACTGCGTCACCGGTGAACAGCAGATAACCAAGGAGTAACGGCAGCAACATCAGGGTCAGTACCCGTTGCGGTGGCTGCCAGTTGAGGAGCCTTGCAGAACGTCGATACAACAGCAACAGCAGCTGATAACCGAATAGCCCGAGCAGCCCGAGATGCAGCCCGGAAATGGCAAACAGATGACTGACTCCGGCACCGGCCAGGGTTTTGCGAACCGCATCAGGCAGCTGGCGGCCCTCGCCAAGCACAAGGGCCCTGGTAAGTACCGCTTTTTCATCCGCCAGATTTGCGGCAATGAAGGAAGCGATCTGTGATCGCCACTGAACGATGGAACGCATCACACCAGGATGGCCGGAATCAAGAACCTCGATCTGATCCATGTTTTTAACCCAGCCAGTCATTTTAATTTTATGACTGGCCAGATAGCGCGCATAGTGAAATTCACCGGGGGTGCCAAACAATCGGGGCTGACGCAAGCGACCGTTAAAACGGATACGATCACCGGGTAGCAGGGTGTCAGATCCTTCTTCGATACTCAGGCGCATTCGCAGCGGCCGCTTGAGACCCAGCGGTTTTCCTTTGTCCCACACCTCTTCAACCCGCAGGTGTATCCGGCTGCGGCCATCACTGACCGCTCTGATATCAGTGACTACAGCAACGGCAGTACTACGCCGCGCCAACTGATCGATCCGGGTGACATCATCCGGAGATTGCAGCAGCGCGGGATAACGGAGGTTGAAAAAAAGGGAACAGGCAATCCAGACAAACAGAAGAGCAAAGCGGGCTAACTGCGGACGCCGGCTACAAAGCCGTGCCGACACCAGACAAAGGGCGATTGCCAGCCATCCTACCGACGATTCAATAGAGCCAAAACTGGCAACAACCAGGCCGGCCACAGCAGCAGCCAGCAACACAGGCAACAACGGCAAGATCCCCCTCCTCCGTCAAACTGTCTCAAAACAGAAGGCACAGCCCCTTTTTCAGAGGGTCATGCCGAAGCTTTTGTCCTACGGCTCTTTACCGGCGGAGCAATCGACTCCCCTTCGTGGGTACGCAACATTTCTTCCGCCAGAGCCACATCTTCTTTGCAACCGATGAAGACCGGGGCACGCTCATGGATATGGGTCGGCATCAGATCGAGAATCGGCTGATGACCATCTGACGCGGCTCCCCCGGCCTGCTCAATCAGGTAGGCCATGGGACTGAGTTCAAACAGCAGACGCAGCTTGCCGCGCGGCAGATCTTTCAAGTGGGGGTAAAGGAAAATCCCTTCCCCTTTGAGCAGAATCTGATTGATATCCGGCACAAAACCGCCACTGTAACGCAGCTTTACACCGCGCTTTTCCAGAGAGGAGACGTAGTGTTCGACCCCCGGAGTGTATTGATTACGCAAGCCGCCCGGCGAGTAGAGCTTACCTTCCGGTTTTAAGGTAATGTGCTCACGTAGCAGGGTATATTCCATCAGGTTGTTCATGCCGAATTCATAGACCCCGTCACCAACACTGTAAACCAGGGTGGTACGCGGGCCGTAAAGGATATACATGGCCGCGATCTGTTCACGACCGGGCCGCACCACATCATATCCAGGAAAAATAGCAACAATGGTGCCTACCGCCAGATTGACATCAACCAGAGAGGACCCGTCAAGGGGATCAAAGGCAACCGAGTATTTGCCTTCCCAGTCAGGAGACACAGGGATAATCTGATCCATCTCTTCAGACATCATATTGGCGACAACCCCGGAATGATCGAGACGCTTGCGCAGGATCCGGTCGGCCAGGACATCCAGAGCCAGCTGCTGCTCACCATAGAGGTTGGAGGTACCGGCAACACCCAGATCACCAGTGCGGATTGAGTGAATAATATATTTGGATGCTTCCGCAATCTCACAAATGAGATGGGTCAGGTTTTCCTCAACACCGGTTTCGCGCAAATGTCGCCGCAGATCGATCTGAAATTTGGTTTTCCCCGGTTGACTCATGAGTACGCTCCCCTATTATTGTTGAAATTAACAGCCAGCCAATCGCCTTGACACCTGAGATTTTCACTACTTTAGCCCAGTTCAGAACTTCCAGCAACCGTGAACCGATACTAATGGCACAAAACCGGTGGATAGGTATCGACTCTGATCATTTTATGTCACCTCCCGCCCGTCATGCTGCAGCCGGCAGGCATCCAGTCCTTCTTTCAGGGACGGATACAACAGGGCAATGCCGAGCTTCTGCAACATTTTCTGATTCGTCATACGCCGTGACTCCTGCAGAAATGACAGAGTCAGGGGATTCATGACCTGTTGTGCTTCTTCCCAGCTTAACTGCTGCGGCCGGGGCAGGTCATAAAGATCAGCAACCGCAGTAAAATATTCACTCATGCTGCTGTACTGACCATCACAGACATTAAAAATATCCCCCGACTCGCCGCGCTCCATCGCTGCCAGGCAAATACGCACCAGATCCAGACTGTGAATGCGGTTGGTTACCGGAGAATCTTCCGGACGCAGGACCTGGTGACCCTTATGCAGTTGCGCCAGGGGCAGCCGACCGGGCCCATAAATTCCCGTTACCCGCAGAATGATCAGGCCAATACCCAGCTCCCCGGCCTTGTCCTGCAACTGTTTTTCGGCACTGACACGGCGCTTGGCCCGACTGGTCTGCGGATTTAACGGGGTCTCTTCGGTCACCAGTGCATCACCGCAATCACCGTAGACTCCGCTGGTACTGATATAGACAATCCGCTGCGGACAATTATCCGCTGTCAACATGCGACAGAAATTAGCCATGCGGGCGTCAATCGATCCGCCCCCCTGGGGGGGCATGAAGTAAAACAGGCGCTGTTGATGGACAGCCAGCACCGGCAGGTCGTCACGATAGTCAAAATTGGCGATAACCGGCACAATACCCAGTGCGGTCTGTTCCGCAGCGCCCTCGGCGTCATGTGCTGTCGCCTGCACCCGGTGGTGCCGGGCCAGCAATTCTTTTGCTAGCCGCTTACCGATATCGCCACAACCAATGATCGTATAGTCTATCATCCGCTACTCCCCGGTCACACCAGACTCTTGTTGACAATTTCAAACAAATCGCGTGACAGCTTTTCCTGTTGTAACGCCTGCAGCTCTTCATGTAACAGCTCGCGCCGCTGCGGTTCCAGGCGTTTCCAGCGGGTCAAAGGGGTCGCCATGCGTGCAGCAACCTGCGGGTTACGCTTATCAAGACGGCGGATCTGCTCCATCAACAAACGGTAACCACTGCCGTCAGGACGATGGAATACGGCCAGGTTCTGAGCAAAGGCACCGAGCAGCGAACGCGCCCGATTGGGATTGTTCAGGCTAAACCCGGGATGCAGCAGCAGGCGCTCGACTTCAAAAAAGGTGTTATCCTGACAGCCCTGGGCCAGGGTGGAAAACCATTTATCGAGCAGCAGGGGATAGTCCTTCCACTGACGATAAAAATCTTCCTTGACCTGTTCGCGTACCGGCCCATCGCTATCCGCCAGGGCAGTGAAGGCGGCCAACCGGTCGGTCATATTACCGGCCTGCCGGTACTGACGCAGGCAACGTTCAGTCATTTCCTCATCAGCAGCGCGCATCAACAGCGCCAGACAAACGTGGGCCAGCCGGCGACGTCCGACCGCCTGCGGGTCGAGAGAATAATCTTCATCAAGGGAATAATTATTGTAACGCTCGTACAATTGCTGCCGATAGCGGACCAGCAGTTGTTGTCTGGCCTGCTCACGAACATCCCTGATCAGTTGCGGATCGAATCCTTCCAGCTGATCGGCGAGGTACTGCTCACTGGGCAGAAGCAGCATCCGCGCCAGCAGGCTTTGTTCTGCCTGGGGATCGGCCAGAGTGGCACCCCAGGCCTCAACAAAGGTTTCACTCAGCCCGGCAAAGGGCTTTCCTTCCTGCCCCTGCTGGTAAAGGTGCAGCAGTTCGGCTACGGCCAACTGCTGTCCGGCTTCCCAGCGGTTAAATGAGTCACGGTCGTAAGCCATGCGAAAGGCCAGGTCCTCCGGGCGATCCCCGGCTGTCAGCCGTACCGGTGCCGAGAAGCCGCGCAGCAGGGACAACACCGGTTGTTCCGGGACACCGACAAACACAAACTGCTCGCGGGCCTGTTTCAGCTCGAGGACGCGGCTGACGCCCACAGGGGATTCTTCCGTTGCTAATTGCAAAGGCAGATCGGCACCATCGCTGCCGAGCAGCCCGATTGCCAGGGGCAGATGAAATGGCCTTTTTTCGGGCTGACCGGGAGTGGCTGGACAGCTTTGTTGACAATCGAGGGTGAGGGTTCGGGTCGCACTGTCGTAAGCAGAGACAACCCGCACCTCGGGGGTCCCCGCCTGCGTGTACCAGCGACGGAACTGCGCCAGGTCAATCTCACCGACCTCCTCCAGTGCAGCGACAAAATCATCACAAGTCGCCGCCTGGCCATCATGCCGATCCAGATAGAGACGAACCCCTTTGATAAAACGATCACGCCCGAGCAGGGTCTCGAGCATGCGAATAACTTCAGCGCCCTTGTTATAGATAGTGGTGGTGTAGAAATTATTGATTTCGACGTAAGAGTCCGGCCGAACCGGGTGGGCCATCGGCCCTGCATCTTCGGGGAACTGGTATTGCCGCAGGAGGGCGACATCATCAATCCGTTTAACCGCGGCTGACTGCATATCGGCGGAAAACTGCTGATCACGCAGCACCGTCAGCCCCTCTTTCAAACTGAGCTGGAACCAGTCGCGGCAAGTGACCCGGTTACCCGTCCAGTTGTGAAAATACTCATGGGCAATAACCGCTTCAACCCCCAGGTAATCACTATCGGTTGCCGTTTCCGGGCGGGCGAGTACGTACTTGGAGTTAAATACATTGAGGCCCTTGTTCTCCATTGCTCCCATGTTGAAATCATCCACGGCAACAATCATGTAGCGATCCAGATCGTATTCCAGCCCGTAAACCTGTTCATCCCATTGCATCGACTTCTTGAGTGACTGCATGGCGTGGTCACAGTCGTGGCGGTTGCGCTCTTCTACATAAATCTGCAGCAGCACCTGACGACCGGACCCGGTAGGGTAATGATCTTCCAGACAGGCCAGGTTACCGGCAACCAGAGCAAACAGATAACTGGGTTTGGGAAACGGATCTTCCCAGCGGGCGAAGTGAGAGCCGTTATCCAGCGTTCCTTCTTCGATCAGATTGCCGTTACTCAGCAGCACCGGGCAATCGGCCTGTCCCCCTTCAATCCGGACGCGAAATGGCGCCAGGACATCGGGACGGTCCGGATAGTAGGTAATATTACGGAAGCCTTCAGGTTCACACTGGGTACAGAATATCCCATTCGACTGATACAACCCCTCAAGAGCGGTATTGTTCAAGGGATCGATACGGGTGGTCACTTCCAGAACCAGTTGCGGTGGCGGCGCTGGAATCGTCAGGCTGATGTCATCGCACTGGTAATCCTCTACTGTCAGCGAAACGCCATTGAGTTTGAGTTCTACCAGCTGGAGTTTTTCACCGTCCAGGATCAGGGGCTCTATGGCCTCCCGACGATCAGGGTTAAGTCGCAGCTGCAGGGTTGAAACAACCGTTGTCGCGGTGGTGTTAAGATAGAAATCAAGCTCGACCTGATCAACGAGATAGGCCGGGGTACGATAATCCTTCAAGTACTTGGTTGCTGGTGATGATGTTGACATAAGTCTCCAAACAAAATGGTGGTTATAAGGTTACTGGAGCGATCAACTTAATCGCCATAATCGCGATACAGCAGACTCGGCTGAATGCCTTGGTTATCCTGGTATTTGCCACTGGCGTAGGGCTCACTGTCTCCTTGAAGGGTATGGTAATAGATCTGGCATACTTCCACGCCGGCATATATCCGGATCGGTTGCACACAGAACATTTCCAGAGTCCAGAAACCGCGGAAACCGACATCACCGAACCCTGCCGTAACATGAATGAACAACCCCAGTCGCCCTACTGAAGAGCGCCCCTCCAGCATCGGCACCAGATTGCTGGTCTCGGTATATTCAACCGTCCGTCCCAGATACAACCGCTGGGGCTCCAGCACCAGGCCCTCCTCGGGGATAGTGAAGGTTTTCCAGGCATTGTTTTTTTTCATATCAAGCTGCGTTGCCGTATAGATCAGCAGCTCATCATGCAGGGCCAGGTTATAACTGTTGGGATTCAGGCGCCCTTTATCATAAGGGCGGATAACAATATCCTGTCCCATCCGTGCGTCGATTTCTGTACCGGAGAGTATCATCTGTTGTTCCTTACCTGTATCCATCGGGGATAAAAAAACGTCAAAGAAAAGCCTGTCCGGACGTTCGGGACAGACTAACACTGTTCACGAGAATGACGATATGTTATCTATCCTTCATCCCGCACTGTCCCGCAGCGCCAGCAGGCACCAAAGTGCCCTTCAAGTTCTTCATGACATTGCGGGCAATTCCAGTGGGCGGTAACAGCATCGTTTTTTAACCAGGCATCCAGAAGCATTTTTGCCCGGGGCCAGGCCTCATCGTCAACAACCCAGAGTTCCGGGTAACATTCGATGAAAGGGATTTCGCCAACAGCTGCTGTCAACTGATAGTTGCGCAGAGCACAGTCTATTCCTTCACGCGCGAGGATGTCGCGCAGCAATTCGGCCTGGTAACGCTCATAAAAACTGAAAACATGTAATTTCTTCATCTGCTGCAGTATAGCAGGACGGTAAAAAAGAAAGAAAGGGGCCAGGCTTCTGCCATTGTCCTGTTCATAACCTTATCCTGCCGGAGGAAACGATGATCGACCTGTCTACCAACTATATGGGGCTGCCTTTAAAAAATCCACTGATAATCGCCAGTTGCAGCCTGACCGGGAGCATCGATGAGATCAAACAGTGTGCAGATGCCGGCGCCGGGGCGGTGGTTCTGCCCTCGCTGTTCGAAGAACAGATCAGAGGAGATATCTCATCATTGAGCCGTCACGCTGAAGACTACTCCGGATATGGTGAAGCGTTTCAGTATCTGCAGAGTTATGCCTCGGCATTTGGTCCGCAAGAGTATCTGCAACTGCTCAGGGAAGCCAGGAAGAATATTTCAATACCGGTTATTGCCAGTCTGAACTGTATTTCCGGTGATTCCTGGGCCGCGTATGCCCAGCAGCTGCAAGAAGCCGGGGCTGACGCCATTGAACTGAATGTCAGTATCATGCCAACGGATCCAGCCCGCTCCTGTGACCATATTGTTAATGAATACCTGAATATTCTGCATCAGGTCAAAGCCCGGGTCAGCCTTCCCGTTGCGCTGAAGATCGGCCCGTACTTCACCTCCTTTGCCAATGTTGTCGAGCGCCTGACCCACGATCGGGCCGAGGCGCCGGCCTACAGTGTCGGCTGGATGGGGAAAAATCTTCAGGTTGGAGAAACCCTCCGGCAGGGGGCTGATGCGCTGGTCCTGTTCAATCGTTATTACCAGTTTGATATTGATATCGACAGCCAGCAGCTCCATCCGGAAACAACCTACAGCAGTCCAACGGAGATGTCGGATATGCTGCGCTGGCTCTCGCTGCTTTTTGGTAAAGCCGACTGTGATCTGGCGGCATCGACTGGTATTCACGACGGCAGCCACGTGGTCAAGGCACTGCTCGCCGGTGCCACGGTAACACAGCTTTGTTCAACCCTTTATCTGTACGGGCTGGGGCAGGTTGCCGTTATTGAAAAACAACTCCGGCAATGGATGGAGCGCAACAACTACAGTCGTCTCGATGACTTCAGGGGGCGACTCAGTCAGAAAGCCAGCGCGACGCCAAAAGCTCACGAGCGCGTACAGTACATCAAACTGTTTATGGAACAGAACCGGCAGGTCCCTTAAAGCGTCCCTTGACACAGGGTAACGAAGCCGGCACTGAACAGACACACGTTACGAGGTAATACTTAATTATGCAGGAAATGATTCGTAAAATTCTCACCTCCCGCGTTTACGAGGCCGCCATCGAAACCCCTCTGGAAGAGGCAAGCGAGCTGTCATCAAAACTGAACAATCGCATCCTGCTCAAACGCGAAGACCTGCAGCCGGTTTTTTCTTTTAAAATCCGTGGCGCCTACAACAAAATCGCCCATCTGTGTGAAACCGAGCCGATCAGCGGTGTTATCTGCGCCTCTGCCGGAAATCATGCCCAGGGAGTCGCTTTTTCAGCGAAAAAACTCGGCATCAAAGCCCTGATCGTCATGCCGGCAACCACCCCGCAAATAAAAATCGACGCGGTGAAACGACTGGGCGCCGAGGTTGTTCTTCATGGTGACAACTACTCGGAAGCGGCCGACCATTGTCTGCTGCTCCAAGAACAACGAGCGCTGACCTTTATCCACCCTTTTGACGACGAACTGATTATCGCCGGTCAGGGAACCGTAGCTGACGAAATGCTCCGCCAGAGTGCCGGAAAACTCGATGCTATTTTTGTCCCCATTGGCGGCGGTGGCCTGATCGCCGGCATCGCCACCTATTTCAAAGCCCTCGCCCCGCATGTGCGCATTATCGGCGTAGAGCCCCTTGATAGTGACGCCATGCATCAGTCCCTGGTAGCAGATAAACGCATCACCCTGAAGACTGTCGGCATCTTTGCCGACGGCGTAGCAGTACGTCAGGTCGGGAAAAAAACTTTCGACCTCTGTCGGAAGCATGTTGACGAAGTTGTCCGCGTTTCAACGGATGAACTCTGCAGTGCCATCAAAAGTGTCTATCAGGCAACCCGTTCCATCGTCGAACCTGCCGGCGCCCTGGCAATGGCGGGGCTCAAGCAGTATGTCAAGCAACAGAATTTGAGTGGACAAACCCTGGTCGCGATCAATTCCGGGGCCAACATGAACTTTGAGCGCCTGCGCTATGTATCGGAACGTACCCAGGTTGGAGAGGAGCTTGAATCACTGTTTGCCGTTACCATACCGGAAAAACCCGGCGCCTTACGGCACTTCTGCAGTAACCTGCTGACCGGCACCAGCATCACTGAATTCAGCTATCGTCTCGCTGATCGCGAAAAAGCGCATCTATTTCTCGGAATTTCCGTTGGCGGTGAGCAGGCACGCCGGTCGTTTACCGATCAGCTCAACCAGGCCGGGTACCAAACCACCGATCTGACAACTAATGAACTGGCCAAAACCCATCTTCGCTACATGGTTGGCGGGCGTTCATCAACCGCCACCAGTGAGCGCCTGTTCCGCTTCTGGTTTCCTGAGCGCGCCGGGGCCCTGACCCGCTTTCTTGCCGATATGGGCACCAACTGGAATATTTCCCTGTTCCACTACCGTAACCAGGGGGGAGAATTCGGTCGCGTGCTGATCGGCCTGGAATTACCGCAAGAAGATGAAAGCAAATTGACCCGGTTTCTTGATCGGATCGGCTACCGCTATCTGGAACAGACCGATGATCCGGTTTATCAGCTGTTTCTTTGAGAATTATCAAAAAGTAATCAGGATGATTTCATCCGGTCTCAAGGGACAGGGTGCTGCACAGCGCTGCGACCGGCCGCCAGCACATACAGGCAGGGCATGAGAAACAGCGCCACCAGCATTTCCATTCCCAATCCACCAATAGCAGCCACCGCCATCGGCTGGAGCATATCACCACCGTCACTCAGGTTCAGGGCCAGCGGCATAAAACCGGTAATGGTGGTAACGGTGGTCATCACCCGTGGTCGGAACCGGATCCGGGCGGCCTTGACCACCGCAATCCCCGGTGGCAACTGCTCCTGTTTTCTGATATCACCGGCATAGGTCAACAACAGAACGCCGTCATTAACCGTTGCCGCGACCACAACTAACACCCCGATAATGACTGTCGCCCCGAGGGGAAGTGCCACCTGATACATCAGAAAAACAACCCCGGCAAAACATACCGGCACACTGGTCAGAATCACTAGAGGAAGTCTGAAACTGTTAAACTGAACCGTCAGAACAATAAAAGCAAAGAACAGGGAAAACACCAGCACTGCCAGCACCGCTCGTTTCATACCGAGCATCATCTCGGCACTCCCGCCGAGATCGTAGGAATATCCGGGCGGCAGTTGCGCTTTCCCCAACGCCTCCTCAAGCCTTTGTACTGCCCCGGCCAGATCATTGTCAGCAATATCGGCTTCAACGGTGATCTGCTTGAGTTGATCTTCACGCAGAATCTCCAGCGGCCCGCTCTGCAGGTCAACCATCGCAATGTCCCGCAGGCGCACCGGCACTCCACCACGGGAACTGATCACCAGGTTTTCCAGATCACGCTGCCCGGTGAGCTGTTCCCGTGGCATGAGTATACGGATATCGTAATACTGCTCACCGTCGCGCAGACGACTTGGTACCGTACCGGTAATCATTGTCCTTAACGAGCGGCTGACGTCGGCCACTGATACCTCGAGGGCAGCGGCCTTCATGCGGTCAATATGTATCTGAAATTCCGGCTTGTTCAGATCGACGCCACCGCGCACATTATGAAATCCCTCAACCGCACCAACCAAACGCGTCGTCGCCTCGGTCAGTTCCGCCAGCTTGTTCAGATCCGGGCCCCGAACCTTGACAATCACATCAGAAGAGCGAATGCCGGGAATTCCGCGAATCGGCACCTGGCGCGCCATTGCTCGTCCTCCGGGAGGCTGCAGACTATTCAGACGGCGACGTAAATCAGCGGCATATTCCCCGGTACTGAGGTCCCTTTCGCTCCTGGGCACAAGCTGGATATAGATTTCCCCACGATGAGCAATTTCATTGGTTGTCATCCCCATCACCCGGCCACCGGAAAAAGTAAAGAGCGTGGAAATCAACGGATCGTCAGCGAGACGCTCCTCAATGCGCTGTAAAGTTCGATCCGTTTCTGCTACCGCAGCACCAGTTGGCATCTCGAGGCGAATCATCACCTGGCCATCATCAATCATTGGCAAAAATTCACCACCTAGGCGACCAGACAGCAGAATCGCTCCACCAAGGATCATGAAAAACAAAGCCACGACCAATAAACGCCAACGAACAGCCTGGTCAAGAATAACTGCATACCCGCCAGCTACCCGGTTAAAAAACCGCTCAAACAAACTCTCTGCCTCGATCTTCTTGGCACTTCCGATAAACAGGGTTGCGAGCAGGGGTGTCACAGTCAGAGCGACGAGCAAACTGACAACGACAATACCGGCGATCACCAGAATCAACTCTTGAAACAGCAGGCTGGTCAGCCCGGGCACCAGTAGAAAAGGGACAAACAGGGCAAGAAAGGACAAGGTCGCAGCAATCAACGCCGGACTGACTTCCGTTGTAGCGATCAGGGTAGTAATGCGAATATCTTGCTGTGGAGAATTCCGATGCAGCCGGGTCGTGTTTTCCAGCACAACAACGGAGTTATCGAGCACCACGCCGATGGCAACCACCAGGCCGCCAAGGGAAAAAATATTCAGGCTGAAGCCGGCGACTTTCATCAGGGCAAAATTGACAATCAGGGTTAACGGCAGAGCTATCAGCATAACTGCTACCTGTCGCAGGCTACCAAGAAACAGGTAGATCACGACAATCAGCAGCGCGGCCGCGGCGATGGCCGCACTGCTGACCCCGGTTAAGGCCTGCCGCACATAAACTGACTGATCTTCGACGTATCCCAGGGTAATACCCTCCGGCAGTGCGGGACGCAGCGAGTCCAGTTGACGATTGACCGCATCAGCTACCGCGACGATATTTGCTTCGGCGGATTTCAACACCGAAATCCGCACCGCCTCCCCACCGTTAAAACGGGCACTCACCCTTTTGTCGGCATGGCCATCAACAAGAGTTGCAACATCGGCCAGCAGAACACGCTGGACCCCCTCACTGGCAACGACAATACGTCCGAGTTCATCAGTACCGGTCACTTCGCCCATGGTACGGGCAATAATTTCTTTGGGGCCCACGGTGACCCGTCCACCGGTCAGCTCAATATTTTCTGCTGCGATTTTAGAGACGATATCATCAAGTACCAGCTGATGCTTTTCAATGGCCACCGGGTCAAGCAGGATCTGAACCTCTCGCACCAGCCCCCCGACAATGTCTGTGCCGGCGACACCGGAAACCGCCATCAAACGATCAAGAAACCAGTTCTCAGCCCAATCGCGCAGGGTTGCCGGGTCCCAGCGATCGGACGAAATAGCCAGTTGCATGACCGGTATCTGGGTTGGATCGGCCTTGTATGCATATGGAGCCGCAACAGTGTTCGGGAGGTTACGTACCCGCGCCAGAGCTGCAGTCACATCCTGGAATGCGACATCGACATTGGCACCGTACTTAAAATGAACATCAAGACTATAGCGCCCTTCCAGTGAAGAGGACTCTATACGCTCAAGGCGATCCACCGTGGCTATCACCCGTTCAACCGGCTGGGCAATATTTTTTTCTATCTCCGCTGGGGCTGCTCCTTCCCAGCGAATTTCCACCTTGATCAGCGGATAGGTAATGGAGGGAAGATAGTTCATCGGCAGACGCGACAAAGCAAACAAACCCAGGACCACCAACAGGGCGGCAATGGCGCCACAAGCAAGCCGTCGATAAACGGCATAACGAGTCAGGAACATTACTCGGTGCCTTTCGTTGGCGACTGGCCGCTACCGACTGTGCGCACTGTCACAGCAGCACCATCTTTAAGGTTTTCGGCCCCGGCGATGACAAGAACATCACCAATGTCAACACCCTTTCTGATCTGGACAAATCCGCCTTCTTCAATACCGGTCTCTACCTTGCGGCGCACGGCCCTGCCATCATTTATAATAAAAACGACAGGACCTTGTGGACTGGCCAGAACCGCCGCCACCGGAACCCCGGGAGCATCATCAACTGACTCCAGAATGGCATCCAAGCGGGCGAACATTCCCGGCAGGAGGGCAAGGGACTGATCGAGGGCAATCTCAACCAGGCGGGATCGCAGACGCACATCCAGCTGCGGAAACACATGAACAATCTGCCCGCTGAATATCTCTCCCGGATAGGCGTCCAGTTTCACCGTCACAGCCATATCAGTGGCAATGGCCACAGCGTAACGCTCTGGCACTGCCGTCTGGATAATCAGGCTGTCCGGATCGTATATTTCAACAAGCGGCACGCGTGGCACAACCAATTCTCCTTCTTTAACATGAACGCGACTGACAATTCCCGACCAGGGTGCGTAAAGATCATAATCTCGTGCCGCCTCGCGGGCGTTGATCAGTTGTACGCGGATTTTCTCTCGAACAATATCGGCCTGTTCAAGTTGCTCCGCCGGTAAGGCTCCGGCATCTACAAGCGCCCTCAAGCGCTGCAGATTTTCCTCCTCCTGGGCGAGTTCACGCGTTAACGAATCGATCAACGCTTGAACACCATCTTTACGAACGATGGAGGCAAGCAATGTCTTTGCGCCCACCTGATCGCCTTCGCGAACCAGAAGACGCTTGACGACACCTTCAGTTGTTGACGCCAGTTGCGCTATGCGTACCGGTTCAACGGTACCGGTCAGCGCCAGTTTGGCGGCAAAGTTTTTAGCGGTCACGGGCGTCACGCGGACCGTTGGTGGCTGGGCTTTTTTTGTTGTTGGTACAGCAACAGAGTTCTTCTCTGCGGAATGCAGCCAGAAAAAAACAGCAATGGTAACAGCTACCACAGCACCCAGAATCAAACTTATTCCCACAACCCGTTTTTTCATTATTCACCCACCGCCAGAGTCCATTGCGCCCTTGCTGTATGATAATCTGCCAATACCCTGTAGTAGCTGGATTCTACCTGCAGCAGTGCCGTCTGAGCATCGAGAATATCCATGACACTACCCTTGCCCAGATCATACTTCTGTTGTTCTATCTGAAGACTTTCGCGGGCCAGTTCCAGGCTTTGTCGTAAAGCACGGCCACGCTCTGCGGCCGACGAGATATTACGTAGTGCCGTTTCAACCTCGAGCGACATCTGCTGGTTGAATGCACGCAGGCGCGCCTCGGCAGCCGCCAGCAACGCCCTCTGCTCACGCAGGGCGGCGCTGATCTGGCCGCCACTGTAAAGGGGCATTTCCAGCACCAGACCGATGCGACCGACATCGGCCTGGTCGGAACCACGGCCGGTAGTGGCCCCAACGGCCCAGCGGCGACCATAACTGCCCT
>JAWLDI010000010.1:0-35822 GCA_041686715.1 Pelovirga sp. | reverse complement strand
CAGGGCGGTGGCACTGAAAGCGCCGCAATCCCCCTCAACGCGGAGCGTGTCGCCGTTTCTGATTTCCTGTTGCTCGGCATCAAATGGATGAATGTGGACAACCTGAAGACCTTGCTCCTGGCCGGCAATAATCTGTGAATTGAGATATTCCGGATGCGAGGCGGTGAGCAAGCGAAAATCGCGCATTTCCTGTGGCCAATGCATATCAAGGGCATCTGTTCGATAGGTGCGGGGAGCCAACTCGGTCGTCCGCAATTCACTGTCGGCTTTGCGGATCAGAGACATATCGAGCAGTTCTGCCAGTTCGCAGGCCGCCTGCATGTCACTGAGTTCATCTGTTATCGCGCCGCGCGAATAATGATGCGGGAAAAAGTAGCTGCCTTGAAAATCAGGCTGCGAAAACATCCCGCCCACTTTCAGGAAAAAATCGGCAAAATCGACAGTTGCCGACAGATTAGTGTCGACCACAAGGGTCGGTGTGCGTGCCAGCGCTCTGGCCCACAGACCGCTGTCGGTGTAGGTGACCGCCGGATTGGCGGCAATGTTGACAAACAGGTCAAATTCTCCCGCGAGCAGCCTTGCAGGAATGTCATCAATGCTGATCTGGCCGGCGAAACGAGCCGGATGGTTATGCCAGCGGCGTTTGGAGCTGTGGCCAAAATAAAGAAGGTCTATAGCCCCGGTAAAGTGCGCCAGCCGATTGATCCAGCGGACAATATTCATCCCGTTTTCCTGACGTTGCATCCCGAGCCCTTGAATATGCGCAACCTTTTTATTGCGCAGGCGCTCCAGCAACAGGGCAAACTGGTCACTGGTGATACCGGCGGTTTCGAGGAGCTGATGGGTCGGATAGTCTCGTTCATGGCCGAGTTCGGTCAACAGCGCACAGGCGAGCAGGCCATCGCATGCAGGTTGAATCTGAATAAAGTGATCAGCCAGCCCGGCCGTGGGGGTTTTGACCGGATCGATGAGGATAATTTCTGTGCCGGTTTTTTTCAGTCGTTTCAGGTAGGCGTGCAGATGAGGACTGGTGGCCGCGGCATTTTTTCCATAAAGAACAATGGTGTCAGCCTGGGTCAGCTGACAGATATCAGGATTGATAATAGTACCGAAATCACGTTCGTGGGCGGTACTGCCGGTGATGTCACAGGGATCACCACTGATTTTCCGGCACTGGGGAAAACCTGAAAAAAGCTGATCCCAGTAGCCCATGTTGTAGCCCAGGCTTCCCGATCCGCGCAGGTAGAGAATATTTTTATTACTGTAGGGCGCAAGCCAGTCAGCGAGTGCTTTCATCGCCGTTGCAGCATCATGATATTCCTGTTTTTGTGTTCCCTCCTTCTGCCATGACACCAACCCGTTGTCAATTTCACGCATGGCAAAATCATCGAATTTTCTGCAGACGAAGGCGGGTGAATTCCATGGTTCCGGTTTTGCCTTGTAGCTGATCAGGGACAAGTCATCATGGATTTCCATGCCACACAGGTCAGGACAATCTTTGCTGCAAAAAAAATTCATTGTTTTAGTCCGTTGTTCAGTTGGAGGATAACTGCCGACAACCTTTGGTGTTCACTCGGGAACTCGGGAAAAGCACAAGCTCTTTATAACAGCAGTAGTGTGCCGGAGCAAATCAACAGATGCAACTGTTTTGGTCCCCGGGTACGAGGCGGCTGTCAAAATATCGACCTGGACCAGCATTAATCCGTTCCTCCTATGGTTCTTTTCCGCAAATAAAAATAAAACATCATTAAAAACAGGCAGATAAAGAATAATAAGATTGATTGGCACGATTCTCGCCATTGTTCTGATCCGACCAACTCTGCCTATCGTTGGAGGAGCGCATGAGTTCTTTAGCAGGCTGGAAAAAAATTCTCGGAATCTTTTTGTTTTTACTGTTTTTTTTCTTGAGTACGGCCCTTCCGGTCAAGGCGGAACCAGTTCTGAACGGAATCCAGAAACAGGAAGATCCGAGTCGTACCCGTGTCACCTTCATGCTGTCAGAGGCGACAGAATTCCGTGTCGACTCGTCGGGACAACGCATTGATCTCACCATTGAAGGGGCCGGCAGCGCTTCTGCCTTGAAGGCGTTGCCCGAGGATGGCACCGTCGTGCGCATGACCCTGATCCGCAGGCATCAGGATCTGGTCGTGTCATTGTTGCTGCGTCGCACACCTCAGCGTATTACCACCGAGGCTGAGAACAATCCAGCACGGATTGTCATGGATATTCATTGGCTGACAGACGACGCGGTGCGCCCGGGTGTTGCTTTTCGGATTGCCGATATGCCGCCGCGACGTGCCGGGGCAGCCGCATCACGTTTTCAGCAGCAGTCCCCCTGGGAAGGACGCTGGCTGGAGTTTTTCAGGGAATACCGCAGTGACTGGAATGTGCCCATCAAACAGCGGCTTACTCCGCCGCCGCTGACCCCTGTGACAGATGAACAGAGTCCGTTGCGGGCATTGCAGCAGTATGCCGACGACAGGCAATTTTTAAGCCTGCTGCAGCGCGGCATGGAGTTAGACGATCTCAGTGATGAAGAACGCCGACAGCGTGACCTGATGATGGCCGACGCTTTTCTCCGTACCGGATCCTATGACGCCGGGTTGGCGCGATTGGAGGCAATCAGGAGCGGAGGCGTGGAAGAGCAGGCGCGTGTCGATTATTTGACAGTCTGGGGGGAAACCGCTCGTGACAATGCTATTGGTGCGCTGCTCCATCTGCAGATGACCTTGCAGGATTTGTCAGCAGATCATCCGCTGGCCGCTGTTGTGCGGTTGCTTCATGCTGAAACAGCCCTGGCAGCGGCCCAATACCGGTTGGCTGCGGATCTTTTGACACAGGAGGATATCCAGTGGCCATCTCATCTCGAATCAGTACGGCAGATCCGTCTTGCTGACGCGCGTTTTGGTGCCGGAGACCGTCAGCAGGCCTTGCAAGACTATTACTCTCTGGTCGAAGAACCACTGCTGTGCGACTTTTATTTTTCATCCTGCCACCGTGCTGCCTATGCGGCTCTGAAGTCGGAAGATGCTGACTTTGCCCAGAGGCTTTATCGGCGTCTGGCTTTGGAATATATCGATGAACCGGGCGCTGACCTGATCCATTTTGCCGCTGCTGCCGCTATTTATGCAGCGGGAGATGATGACTGGGGCTGGATCGAGCTCGAAAAGGTGACCCAGACATATCCGCAGACCGAAGGTGGCGACCGAGCCGCTCTGCGGCTGCTCGATATCAGGGTGGTCAATGCCGGAACAGAAGAGTTAAGCGAGATTGCCGCTGCCTATACCGAAATCGGTAAGGGTTCGGACCTGCGTGTTATTCGTGAAGAAGCCTTTTTTAAAGAGGCTCTGACCCTGTTTCTGGCCGGTGAGCACCTGCAGAGCGTGCAACGGTTGATGGCTTTGCGGCGTGACTATGCCCGTTCGCCATTGCGTCGTGAGATGAACCTGTTGCTGAGCCGGCAGTTGCCGATCGTTGTGGCCCAACTGTTGGACCAGGGCAAAGACCTGCAGGCGGTGGTACTGGTAGAGCAGAATCGTGAGTTGCTGCAGGCCGGCGGGTACGATCGCGCCTTTCTGAACAATCTGGTAGCGGCTTTTGATCGTCTCGGTCTTTTTGAGCGTTCAGCGCGGGTGCTGCTCTACCTCTTTGATCAGAGTGCCGGAAGCGAAGAACAACAGGATATCTATCTTCCCCTGGCACAGAACTTTATCAAGCGCGACCAGTATCTGGCAGCCGGAGATTACGCTCGGCGGTATCTGCAGCAATATCCCGGTGGTGAAGATGCCGGCGCACTGTTTGCGCTGCTGATCGACACCCTGATGAGACAGGGACTTGATAAAGAGATTGAGGAATGGTTGCAGCGTCCTGACCGTCCGCAGACCCCGGCGGCTGATATTCGCGCTGCCGCTTTTTACTGGCGCCAGGAGGATTTTGCCGCTGTTGTTGACAACCTGGTCCGTGCTGCCGCTGCGCAGGAACTGCTGCCACGGCAGCAGGCTCAGTTGGCGGAGTCTTATTTTCGACTGGGCAACTATCCCGATGCTTTACGCCATTATGAACATCTTGCTGACAATCCCGATTTCCGTTCTCAGGCGCGTTATCGGCGGGCCCAGGTCATGTTGCAGCAGCGGCAGCGAGGGGCCGCACTGGAGCAGTTGCAGGAGCTGACCGAGCAGGACACTGAGAGTGCCTGGGGAAAGTTGGCGCGGGATTTGCTCATTCAGGAACAACGCAACAATTTTTAGCGTGAGTGTCAAAAAACAGTCAGGAGTAACTCATGAAATTAACCGATCATACCTTTGCCGTCCTGGAGAAGAGTCTTGATCTGCGAGCCCGTAATCAGCAGGTGATTGCCGGTAATATGGCCAATACTGACACGCCCGGCTACAGCGCCCGCAAGCTGAGTTTTGAAGAAGATTTGCGCCAGGCCATCAGTCGTCCCGAAACGAACAACAAGCCGACCAATCCACGTCATATCCCGGTTAATGCCGGGAGCCTTGATCAGCTTCAGGGGCGGATTATTCGTGATGTTGATACCAGTGGCATTGGTGACGGCAATACGGTGTCATTAGATGAGGAAATGTTCACTCTGGCAGAAAATCAGCTTCTTTATGAGGCGGGAACACAGATTCTCAAAAAGAAAATGAGCATGCTCAAGTACGCTGTTTCCGATGGTCGCTAGCAAAGAGTAAAAACCTGTCGGTTCTGCCGTTAATCTAAGGGTTTATAACCACCCTCAAAGGAGGTTTTATGGATATTTTCTCCAGTATGCAAATCAGCTCGACAGCACTTAAGGCACAACGGACCCGGCTCAACGCCATCAGTTCCAACCTGGCCAATATCGAAACAACCCGTACGCCTGATGGTGGTCCCTACCGGAAGCGTGAAGTGGTGTTTCAGAGCACCCAGCAGGATTTTGCCAATACCCTGGACAATCGTCTTCGAGATGCCACCCACGGGGTCAGGGTATCACACATTCAGGCAAGTGATCGCCCGCCGCGACTGGTTCATAACCCGTCACACCCGGATGCGGACGACAATGGCAATGTTGCCATGCCCGACATCAGTCTGGTCGAAGAAACAGCGGATATGATGTCGGCGGCCCGTGCCTATGAAGCCAATGTTACCGTGGTTAAAGCGGCCAAGCGTATGGCTCTTAAAGCTCTTGATATCGGACGATGAGGTAGATCATGAATAATATTAATGATGTAACACTGACAACCCATCTGAAAAATCTGGCGCGTCCGCAACAGACACCATCGCAGCAGATTGGCGACAAGTTTGCAGAAGCGCTGAAACATTCCATTGCCGGAGTCAATGACGCACAGATTACAGCAGATCGTTCGGCTGAGCAGATTGCGGCTGGTGAAACCAAAAATCTGCATGAAG
This sequence comes from Pelovirga sp., assembly GCA_041686715.1. Taxonomy (GTDB): domain Bacteria; phylum Desulfobacterota; class Desulfuromonadia; order Desulfuromonadales; family Geopsychrobacteraceae; genus Pelovirga. The sequence goes on along the minus strand of JAWLDI010000010.1, from coordinate 30,431 downwards.
CCATGATTCGTCTGGAAGAAGCGGATGTTGCCCTGCGGATGATGGTGCAGGTGCGTAACAAGGCGGTTGAAGCCTACCAGGAAGTGATGCGCATGCAGGTTTGATGGCGTCGCAAAAAGTTCGCCCTCCGGCGTTACGGCGTTTTTTCAGGACCATGACATACGCTATGTATGCCTGCGCCCCTGAAAAACCACCAGGCCTTGTCGGACGAAATTTTTGCTTAGCCAGCCGTTGATTTTTTTCGATGGTATTAGGTTAAGGCTGGATAAATTCGGGTAGTGAGTGGGGAGCAGCGAACTCATTGTTTGGTCAAGAACAAGTGAAAAAGGAGCAAAGCGATGGCTGAGGATACACCGGCATTGATCGGTACCAATGATAAGGGGGGCAGCAGTACAACCGCTCAACAGAAAAGCATCTTTGATGTTATTGCCGCCTGGTCCATGACGCGTAAGCTCAGTCTGGTGGGTGTTGCCGCTGTCAGTATCCTGTTGTTTACCCTGATTATTATTCAGGCGCGGGTCGCTGATTACAGCCTGCTGTTTGCCAATCTTCCCAGTCGCGATGCTGCAGCAGTGGTGGAGTGGTTGAAAGACAACAACGTTCCTTACCGTCTTGAGGGCGCCGGCAGTACGATCATGGTCCCTGCCGATCAGGTTTACGAGGTCCGCCTGGAACTGGCCGGAACCGGTGTGGCAAATGGTGACGTCGGGTTTGAAATATTTGACACCCAGAGTTTCGGTATGACCGATTTTACCCAGAAGGTCAATTATCGCCGTGCCCTGCAGGGGGAGCTGACCCGTACCGTTATTTCGCTGGCCCCGGTGGAGGCGGCACGTATTCATCTGGCGATGCCGGAAAAGCGCCTTTTCCGTGAACAGCAGCAGCCGGCAACGGCTTCCGTTATCGTCAAGCTTGCCGCCGGTCGCAGCCTGAGGGAGCCACAGGTCCAGGGAATCGTCCATCTGGTAGCCGGAAGCGTTGAGGGGCTTGATCCTGAGCACGTTACCGTCGTTGATTCTAATGGCCGTACCTTGTCCGGCAATCGTGATGATGAAGCTCCCGGACCGGCGACTCCAGGAATGCTGGGTTTTCAACAGAACCTGGAGACCCGCCTCGAGCACCGCGCCCAGACGCTGCTTGAACGTGCTCTCGGGGTTGGTAATGCGCTGGTCAAGGTGAACGCTGTGATCGATTTTGATCAGCGTGAGCGAGTTGAAGAGGCCCTCGATCCCCGTGGTTCGGTGGTTGTCAGTGAACAGACCATGACCGAAGAGGGGGGGCGTCAGGTCGCCGGTGGTGTCCCTGGTGTGGTCGCCAACCTGGAAGAAGGCGAAGCCCCCGAGGTGACCAATATTCCCTCAAGTCGAACGGAAGAGGCGGTCAACTATGAATTAAGCAAAGTCGTCAGTAAAACCGTGCAGTCGGTAGGTAGCGTCCAGAATCTGTCGGTTTCTGTTCTGGTTGCTGACCGGGTAGCCCCTGGAGGAGCCGATGAAGGGCCGGTGACAACACCACGAACCGCCCAGGAGATTCAGGAACTGGAGCAGATGGTTCGTTCGGCTCTGGGGATCAACGATGCCCGTGGTGACGTGATCTCCGTCGTCTCGATGCCTTTTGAGAGCTCCTTTGTCGATATGACCATGCCGGAACCGTCAGTTGTCGATCGGGTGTACCCGCTGCTGCCGGTGATTCGATATGCGCTGCTGGCGATTGCTGCCCTGATGGTCTACCTGGTCTTCTTGCGACCGTTGCTGCGGACCCTGCGTAGTGCGTCGGAACAGACTCAGCCGATGAAGACAGTAGAAGAGCTCGAAAATGATCTGCGCAACCAGGAATCAAAACCGTTGCTTGGCGGCCCTGGAGACCCGTTGGCACAGATCCGTCAGGAAGTGCTGGGAGGAGATATGCTGCCGGTTCAGGTCGTTAAAAACTGGATTCGGCAGGAACCTGCAGAGTCCTGACAGAAAGCAGATTTCTGCTGACAAGAGGAGATCGGATTGGTGAAAAAATCAAAACATCTGTCAGGCGCAAAAAAAGCGGCGATTCTTATGCTGTGTCTTGGTGAGGAAGCAACATCGCGGATTTTTGAAGCTCTCGATGATGCCGAGGTGCGCGAAATCAGCCGTTGCATGATGGACATAGAGCATGTCGAGCCCGCGTTGGCCCGGGAAATTCTGGAAGAGTACAAGGACGCTCGCGGCGGTGATATCGGGGTTTATATTCATGGCGAAGATTTTGCCAAGCATGCCATTCTGGGTGGTGCCGACAGCCAGCGGGCGCAGCAGTTGCTTGATCAGGTCTCGGCGGGTATCGAAGGTCGGCCGCTGGAAACAATTTCCAAAATGCATCCGCGGATGGTCGCCGGTCTGCTTGAGAATGAACATCCGCAGACCATCGCGTTGATCCTGTCGACCCAGAAAGACGACCATGCCAGCCGTATTCTGTTCGAATTGTCGGATGATTTACGCGGTGAAGTTGTCTATCGGATCGGCAAAATTGATAATGTGTCGCCCGAAGTGATCAATCAGATTGAAGCCGCTCTCCAGCGGGAAGTGGGGGTTGTTGTCGGTCATGATCACAAGCAGGTGGGCGGCATCGAGAAGGTCGTTGAAATTCTGGGCAAAATGGAAAAGGGAGCGGATCAGCTTATTATTACCAGCATCGAAGCAACCGACCCCGACATGGCGGAAGAAATTCGCCGGCGCATGTTCACCTTTGAAGATCTGGTCTCCATTGACAATCGCGGTATGCAGTCCGTTCTGCGCGAGGTCAGTACCGATATGCTGACGCTGGCTCTGAAAACCGCCAGCGATGCAGTAAAAAACAAGATCTTTGCCAATATTTCACAACGTGCTGCCGACATGATCATCGAAGATCTTGAGGCGATGGGTCCGCGTAAGTTATCCGAGGTCGAGTCGATGCAGATGGAGGTCGTCAAGGTGGCTCTGAAGCTCGAAGAAGAAGGAACGATTGTTATTCCAGGACGGGGTGGTGGTGGCGATGAACTTGTCTAAAATTTATCGGGGAGCGGAAACAGAAGATGTCAGAGAGTTTCATTTCAACGCGTTTGATGATGGTGGCAACCTGACAACGGCAACTCATGCTTTTGTCGTCGATCAACTCCAGAAATCAGCTCCGCGACCGGCTGCTTCTTCATCATCTCAGGCTGCTCCGGCAATAACAAAGAAAGAGCTGGAAGAGGCCTATGCCCGTGGACAGCGTGAGGCATTGAATGGCGCGGCGGCCAAGCTGGAATCGGCAGCTCAGGCCCTGGCCACAGCGCTGAAGGAAGTCAGTCAGCTGCGCTCTGCCATGGTCCGGAATAATGGGGAAGATATGTTGCGTCTGGTCATGGCTGTCGCGGAACAGGTCATTCATCGGGAAGTCAGTCTTCATCCGGAGGTTATTGCCGGCGTTATTGAGGTGGCATTGAAGGCTTCCGTTCGCTCAGATCATTACCGGATCAAGGTGAATCCGGCGGACCTTGATGCAGTCAATGAGCACAAGCCCTTGTTTCTGGCCAGTATCAGCGGTCTGAAAAATCTCATTATCGATGCTGATGCCGGGGTAACGGCAGGTGGGTGCAGAATCGAATCGGATCTCGGTGAGGTTGATGCCACTGTCGAAACTCAACTGGAAGCGATACGACAGGCCCTGGCAGAAGCCACGACAGGAGGCTCATGATCGATCTGGTGCAGCAGGTTAAAGCCGTCAATCCCTATAAGGTCAGTGGCAAGGTTACCCAGATTGTCGGCCTGGTGGTGGAAGGTTACTGTCCGTCGGCGACGGTCGGCACTTTGTGTAAACTGCTGCCGCGCGATGGAGGACCGGCGGTTTCGGCGGAAGTGGTCGGTTTTCGAGAATCCAGGGCTCTGCTGATGCCCCTGGGCGAATTGCGTGGACTGGGTCCGGGCAGTCTGATTCAGGTTGTCCGCAGCAGTGCGACACTGCCGGTAGGCGAACAGCTACTCGGCAGGGTGCTCGATGCCCTGGGGCAACCGCTGGACGAGATGCCCCTGGAACCCTGTGCGCAGGAATGCCCACTCTATGCCTTGCCGGCGAGCCCGATGGCGCGCAAACCGATTGCGGATCCTCTTGATCTGGGTGTGCGGGCAATTAATTCTCTGCTGACCTGTGGCACCGGTCAACGGATGGGGATTATGGCGGGTTCCGGGGTCGGCAAAAGTGTTCTGCTTGGGATGCTCGCCAAACACACCAAGGCCGATGTCAATGTTATCGCTCTGATTGGTGAACGGGGCCGTGAAGTGCGTGAATTTATCGAGCGCGATCTGGGGCCGGAAGGGCTGGCACGCTCGGTTGTTGTGACCGCTACGTCCGACCAGTCACCGCTGTTGCGGATGCGTGGCGCCTTTGTCGCCACCACCATCGCTGAATATTTCTGTGCTCAGGGGAAAGATGTCCTGCTGCTGATGGATTCGGTGACCCGTTTTGCCATGGCAATGCGTGAAGTCGGTCTCGCTATTGGTGAACCACCGACCACCAAGGGCTATACCCCATCGGTGTTCGCAACCCTGCCGAAATTGCTTGAACGCGCCGGGAACTTCAAGAACCAGGGGAGCATTACCGGACTCTATACCGTGCTGGTTGAAGGGGATGACATGAATGAACCGGTCGCGGATTCGGTCCGCTCGATTCTCGACGGGCATATTGTGCTCTCCCGTGACCTGGCTGCCCGCAATCATTACCCGTCGATTGATATTCTCAATTCCGCCAGCCGGGTGATGCGTGACATCGTTACTAAAGAACACCTGCAGTGCAGCGGCAACGTGCGTGAAGTCATGGCGACATACAAAGAGGCTGAAGACCTCATCAATATCGGAGCCTATGCCGAAGGCAGCAATAAAAAAATCGACTATGCCATCAGCCGTATTGACGCTGTGAATGACTTTCTCTGCCAGGATATGGACGAGTCATTTGACCTTGAAACAACCATGGCGCAGATGCGTGAACTGGTTCTTGATCGCCGTAAGGCTCCGCGGGAAGAATAAACCATGGCCAGGAGATTTCAGCTGGACTCCGTCCTTCATTACCGTACCAGTCTTGAGGATCAGGCCCAACAGGCCCTGGCCCTGAGCCTGCAGAAACAGCGTGATCTGCTTACCGCAATCGATGAGCAACAGAACGAACTGCAGGAGCAGGACCGACAGCTCAAAGCCCTCCAGCATAAAGGTCTGGCTATCGCTGAGATCGACCTCTATGAAAGGCGTATCGATCATTGTCGCCGGCGCTGTGCGCAGTTGAAAGCTGAACTTCAGCAATTGGAACAAAAAATTTGTCAAGAGCGCGACACCCTGCTCCAGGCGGCCCGTGACCGCCAGGTCCTCGACAAGTTGAAAGATCGACAGGAAACGGAATTTCGGCTGGAACAGGAACGGCAGGAACGTCTGCAACTGGACGAAATCAGTCTTCGCAATAAAAGGAATATGCCATGAAAAAACAGCTATTTATCATTTTGTTTCTGCTCGTCGGCATGCTTCTTTTTTCCGGCACATCACTGTTTTCGTTGACAGCGGATGAACAGTTCACATCGGTAGAGGAGCGCCGGATACTGGCGGATATCCGGGAACGTGATGAGCGTTTGACCGAACGGGAAGAACAGCTCGAGAAACGTGAATTGCAGCTAAAGACCCTGCAGGCAGAGGTCGATAAGAAAATCGCTGCAATGCAGGAACTGCGTACTGAACTGAACCAGCTTCTCGATCGTCAGGACGCCGCCGAAGCAGACCGGATATATGAATTAAGCCTGATCTATGAGCGCATGAATCCGCAGCAGGCAGCAGTTCTGATCAGTGAACTGGAAACCCGAACGGCAGTGGATCTGCTGCTGGGGATCAAGAAAAAAACCGCTGGACAGATTATGGAACGACTCAACGAGGAAACAGCTATCAGGCTGAGCAAGGCATTTACCGACTTGTCGGTAGACTAGGTTCCGGGGAATGCCTTCCCTATAACAACGGAAGCTTTTTGAAAAGATTCGATAGCACAAAGGAAAGGAGGTGAAACAGCGATGATGAACGCAGCGATGTTAATTGCGCCTGCCGCGTCTGCGGGTGATATGCCGTCCGCAGGCAAAGCGACAGAGGGACAGGGTCAATTTTTTGGTCAGGCCCTGGCGCAACAGGAGCACCGCCAGTTTGTTTCTCAGGACCTGCAGCAACAGCAGGGCCAGCCGGCGAAGGCTGGAAATTTTGCTTTCGTGAACAGGTTTTTCGGACTGTTCGAACAAGAGGTGAAGCCGGAGGTTGATGTGTCGGCGGACCAGCAGGGTTTGTTTGATCCTGCTGATATTGATGCGGAGCTGCTGGACAAGCTGGTGTTGTTGATGGAATCGGGAACAGTTCCGGAGACCATGGATCAGGCGGATCTGCTGCAGTTGCTCGATCTGGTTGAAAACGCTATTGATTTTCCGGAATTATGGCATCAACAGGCCATGGCAATGCCCCAGGAAATTCACGATCCGGCCGCGCAGCAACAGGAACTGACAGTACCGCAACAGGAACTGACAGTGCCGCAGCAGATGGAAGAACTGCTCACCCTGATTAATCAGTATGTTACCGAGCAGTCAGGTCACAAGGAAGCACAGACCGAATCCGCCGTGCCGCAACAGGCCGAACAGGGCCTGGTGGCCGCACAAACACGGGAACAGCTACATACGCGCTTGCAACAGCTACGTGCTGCTATACAGCAGGCTGGTATGAAAGAGAATCAGGCACCGGTCGACAAGGCCGTTGTTGAAGGCACGTCTGCTGATACCACCGCACCGGCTGCCCGGATGATCGATGCTCCGATCAGGGTGAATGGTGATGACGCGACAAAATCACCACTGGAGTCGCGTTTCAGTGAACTGCTCCAGCCACGGCAACAGCGTGACGGGCAGGTTCGGGGAGCAGAACCCGGCCGGAATTCTCAACAGCCGCAACAGCAACCGCCGGCGACCCCATCTGCAGAAGTGGTTTTTGCCAAAGTAGCTGAACAGGTGAAAGAGCCGTTTGCCCTGCACAAACCGGCAACAGCAGTCAAGCCGGTTGTTGATGGCGGTGGGCAGCAGCAGAATCCTCTGCATGCCCAGCAGTCCCCTGTTCCCGCAACCCAAACTATCAGCATACCGACACCGGTCACGACGCCTTTTGCCGCCAGTCAGCCGGTAGCAGACAGTCAGATTTTTGACCAGGTCGTGACGCATCTATCAGGTAGCCTAAGAGGTGATGCGGGGCGGATGGTGTTGCGCCTGCACCCGGCAGAACTTGGTGCCTTGAAGATCGAACTGATGGTTGAAGGTGATCGCGTGCGGGCCAATCTTCATGCCCAGACGCAGCAGGTTCAGGAAGTGCTTGAACGTAACCTGGGACAATTGCGTAGTGCTCTGGCCGATCAGGGCCTGAAGATAGATCATTTTCAGGTAAGCAGTGACGGGCGCCAGAACCAGCATCAGGGACAGGCAGAAGATCTGGCTCATCAGCACCGCGAAGCAGAGCGGTTTGCACCGGCCGAACAGAATGATCAGGAAGATCTGCCGGAAGATCAGGCTATCCCCCTGGAACATCTGACCCAGAACAGTGGCAGAGGAATCAGCCTCCATGTTTAACCCTTATTGAGGGAGATCATAACAGATGACGGCAATCAGTTCAGCCATTTCAGAACAGACTCCGCCCTTGACCAATATGGGCGGTAAGGATGTCTCCATGGGCAAGGAGGATTTTCTGATGCTTCTTGTTGCTCAACTGGAGAATCAGGATCCTCTCAACCCGGCGGATCCGACCGAGTTTACCTCCCAGTTGGCCCAGTTCGGCCAGCTCGAGCAACTGACCAATGCCAACAAGAATCTTGAGGAGCTTGGCCGCATGAGTGGCGAAATGGAAAAGATCTCGGCGTTAAACCTGATCGGTCAGGATGTTGTTGCCGAAGAATCTGAGTTTCATTTCGACGGTGAGTCGATGCAGCTCGGTTACGACATCGATAGCCCGGCAGAAAAAGTCACGCTTTATGTTCAGAATCAAAGTGGGGCGACCTTGACCACCATCAGCGCCCAAGAAACCAGCCCGGGGCAGTATTTTGTCGACTGGGACGGCTACACCGATGTTGGCATGCCGCTGGTTCCCGGAGATTACTCTCTGGTGGTTCATGCCGTTGACGGCGACGAAAAAACCATCGACAGCAAAAGCCTGGTCAAGGGGCGGGTCGAATCCGTTGATTTAAGCAGTAGTCCGGTGCAGCTTGATACCAGCAGCGGTACCTTTGCCATGAACCGGATTCATCAGGCCGGAGGCGGCCGATGACCGATGCCATTAACATTTTTCCGCAACCGGTCTTTCCTGGTGGTCCACCGGCCGCTAAAAGACCGAACAATGCGCCACCAACCGGAACCAATTTTGATGCGTTGCTGCGTAACAAACTGGAGCCGGAGACCATCAAGTTTTCGCGCCATGCAACGGAGCGCCTGCAGAGCCGGGGTATGGCTTTTAATCCTCAGCAGCTGCAACGCCTGGAATCAGCCGTTGAGCAGATCAATGCCAAGGGCGGGCGTGAGTCCCTGGTGCTGCTTGATGACACCGCCCTGGTGGTCAGTGTCAAAAATGAGACGGTGGTCACAGTCATGGACAAGGATCAACTCAAAAACAATGTATTTACCAATATCGACAGTGCTGTTATCGCCTAAACCCGCCGAACCGGTCCTCATTTGAGGAGGTTCGCAAGCCGCCGACCGACGGACGCGGCTTCGACAAAAGGAGTCAGATCATGGGAGTATCGAGTTCTCTTTATAGTGGTGTCAGTGGCCTCAACGCCAACTCTAACGCCATGAGCGTTATCGGTAACAATATCTCTAACGCCAATACCATCGGTTTCAAATCAAGCCGCGCCATTTTTGGTGACCTGCTTTCCAGCCAGATTTCCGGTTCCGGCGGCGCGTCCCAGGTCGGCCGCGGGGTCGGGCTGTCCATTGTGGACAATGTTTTCGGCCAGGGCACCTTTGAAAATACCGAAACCAATACCGACCTGGCCGTAGAAGGTGCCGGCTTTTTCATTGCCAGCGATCCTCTTTCCGGCAATGCCGGTAATTTTTATACCCGTGCCGGTGCTTTTCGCTTTGACGCAGATGGTTCTCTGGTGAATCCGGAAGGTTACAACGTGATGGGCTATGCTCTGGATGAGAATGACAATACAGTGGGTGATTTAACCCCGATAGAAGTCAATACCAATTCTTTTACCCAGGCCAATCAAACCGGGAGTGTCGATCTTAATACCAATCTGAACTCTGACGCCACGACCATTCCGGCGCCGGGTTTTGACCCAGCGGACCCCAGTGGTACCTCCAACTATGCAACATCGATTCAGGTGTTTGACAGTCTTGGAAGTACCCATCAGATGACCACCTATTTCACCAAGACTGCGGAACAGCAGTGGGAATGGAACTCGGTTGTTGATGGTGGGGAATTGAGTGGCGGCACCCCCGGTGAACTGACCATTGTGGGTGACGGCACACTTGAGTTCGACGCCAGTGGTAACCTGATACGCGTTGATGGGCAGGAACTCTACACGGACCCCGGTAATACCGACAGTGATCCGGTTTTTCCCCGTCCGCTGGCGACAACGACTGCCGGAGATTTGGCCTGGAATAACGGTGCGGTACAGGATCAACAGATCGCTATCGATATGCAGACGACCCAGTATGCCAGCCCTTCGGTGGTGGTATCCCAGGAGCAGGATGGTTACGGCACCGGCACCCTGGTCAAGTTGAGTATCGATGCGGAAGGTTATATTATCGGCAACTTCTCCAATGGCGCACCGCGCAAACTGATGCAGATGGCCCTGGCAAAGTTTACCAACCCCAATGCACTGGATAAGATCGGTAACAACATGTATTCTCAGAGCACCTCATCGGGGGTGCCGGTTGTCGGTACCGTCGGTTCCGGGGTCGGCGATATCTTTACCAATGCCCTGGAATTGTCCAACGTTGACCTGGCCTCCGAGTTTGTCAAGATGATCACGACCCAGCGGGGGTTCTCAGCCAACTCAAAGACGATCACAACCACCGATGAAATGCTGGCCGAAGTCATCAACCTCAAGCGTTGATCGGCCAGGGTCAAATTTCTGACTTAAGGGGAGGTGCCGCCGGGATTGTTCCGGCGGCACCGTTTTGCGTCCTTCAAAGCTTGCTTATGCGGCAGGTAACTTGTTGGATTGCAATGGCTTTAAAGATATTTGTTGTTTTTTATGAGAATGGCATGATCTCTGCTTGAGTGAAGAGTTGACGACTGTTTGCGTTGTCTTGTGCCGGATCGCCGGCTGACCATCGGTCGTCGTCGATCTCTTCCGACCAAACTGCTTCGAGGATACTATGGATCTGGCAACTATTGTTGGCCTGATTGCTGCTTTCGGCCTGATGATCACCGCCATCATGCAAGGCAGCTCACTGCTGGTTTTCGTCGATATTGCCGCCTTGACCATTGTTATCGGTGGCACCTTCGGTACCGTGCTGGTTCACTTCCCCTTTGGTGATATCCTGGGCGCTGTCAAGGTTGCCAGCAAGGCCTTCATGCACAAAACCCACTCTCCGGTTGATACCATCTCCCGACTCATTACCTATGCCGGCAAGGCCCGTAAGGAGGGCATTCTGTCACTGCAGTCGGTGATGAATGACATTGATGACGAATTTTTTCTCAAGGGATTGCAGATGGCGGTTGACGGCCAGGAGCCGGAAGCCCTGAAAGAAATGCTGGAGCGGGAAATCGAATACGTTATGGAACGGCACGACAAGGGAGCGGAGATTTTTGCCACTTTTGCCGCCTACTCGCCGGCCATGGGGATGATTGGTACCCTGATCGGCCTGGTACAGATGCTCCAGACCATGGATGACCCCAGCACGATTGGTCCAGCCATGGCGGTTGCCCTGTTGACGACCTTTTACGGTGCCATTATTGCCAATGTTATTGCCAACCCCATCGCCGGCAAGTTGAAGCTCAGGTCCGCCAGCGAGGTCTTGAATAAAACCCTGGTTACCGAAGGGATGAAAGCCATTCTTGAAGGGGAAAATCCGCGCCTGATGGAACAGCGCCTGCACGCTTTTGTTGCACCCAGGGAACGGCAGAGTAATTTCGGCTGAAAAGGTTGACTGATGGCAAAAAAACCAAAAAAGCCCATGGCCGGCGCACCCTTATGGATGGTCACTTTCAGTGACATGATGACCCTGCTGTTAACTTTTTTTGTTTTGTTGTTGTCTATGGCTACTCTTGATCAGGTGCGTTTCCAGCAGGCGTCTGAGTCCCTGTCGGGAGCATTCGGCGTTGGCGTGCTGGAAAGCAGTACCCGCACAGAAGTTGCACCACCCCAGGTGATGTCGCGCGTCCCCATCGATGATGATTTTAACGCGCGGGTTTACCAGCGCTTGCGGACCCAGTTGCGCGAACTTAAACTCGATCGGCAGATAGAGCTGGTCGAGGATCGTGGCGCCGTTATTCTGCGTGTCGACGAGGCGGTCCTTTTCGGTTCCGGACAGTCGACCTTAAGCCCCCAGGCGGGTCCGACCCTGCGCAAGGTGGCTGAACTGGTTCGCCCTCTGCCGCTGAATGTAAAGATTGAAGGGCATACCGATGATATCGGTGATGATATGATCAACTGGGAGCTTTCCGTGGCGCGCGCCGTTTCCGTGTTGCGCTTTATGACAGAAAACCAGCTGCTGCCGCTGACACGGATGGCCGCTACCGGTTATGGATCGCACCGGCCATTGTTCCCTAATACCAGTGAGCGCGAACGGGCCTTGAACCGGCGGGTCGAATTTGTTCTCGAAAGTCAGGGAGATCCACAGCAGGAGTTACCGTTCCTCATGGATGTGCGGGATCAGACGCCTTTTTAAGAAAACAGAAACGTTAACAGGTTGCACACCGTCACGATGTGATCAGGGAAGGATAAGTCGATGGCAAAGGAAGCGGACAAAAAGACCGAAGCGGGCGGCAGCTCAAAAAAGAAACTGATTATGATCATTGCCGCCGTAGTGGTGTTATTGCTCGGCGTGGGGATCGGGGCTTATTTTTTCTTGACCGGCGGCGCTGATAAACCCCTGACCCCGGAGCAGGAACAGGCCTTGTTGGAGCGCCAGGCCAAAGAGGTCGGGCCGATGGTCGATCTTGAGAGCTTTATCGTCAATATTCTTGACGAAGGGGAAGTGCGTTATCTTAAAGCAGCTATTACTCTCGAAGCAGATACCGTCGAGACCGTCACCGAGCTGAACCAACGTCTGCCACAGATCAAGGATGCGACCCTGTTGCTGATCGGCAACAAAACCTTCGCCGAACTGAGTGACCTGCAGGGGCGACTGCAGCTGCGGGCCGAACTGCTTAACCGGATCAACAGCCTGCTGGTTAGCGGCAAGGTGAAACGCATCTATTTTACTGATTTTGTCGTCCAGTAAAGGACAACCTTGTGGAAAAGATTCTCAGTAAAGAAGAAATTGCCGATCTGTTGTCGGCGGTGCGCCAGGGCCAGGTCGATGTTGATGCCGTTGGGGCGGATACTGCGCAACAAACTCAAGTTGCCGGCAAAAAGTCTGTTCAGAGCTGTAATCTGTTCCGTACCAGTGGTCCGGAAGGATGGCGACTGAAGAATTTTGACCTGGTTCTTGACAGCTTCGCCCGCAACTATGCCATGTCCTTGTCAACGCGATTTCAGCGCGCTGCGCAGGTCAAGCTCGAAACCCTCGAGTCCATGCCGTTCGATACCCTTTTGCAGCGCCTTTCCGGCCGGGGGGCCATCGCTGTGCTGCAGCTTGAGCCCCTGACGGGTGGCTGTTTACTGATTTTTGATGAGCAGTTGTCTTTTTCATTGATGGAAATGGTCCTCGGGGGCGGTTCGGAAGCTCCGTCGCAGATACCTGAGCGTCCTTTGAGTGCCATCGAGCTGAATGTTCTGCGTGACCTGATTGACTCGGCCTGCCTGGAACTGAACAAAGGCTTTAACCAGCTGCAAACGATTGATGCCAGTCTGGTTGAAGTGGTCAGCAATTTACGACTGTTGAATTTTGTTGATCCGGAAGTCGGTGTAGCAATTTCCCAGTTCAAGGTGGCAATCGACAACCTTGAGGGACACATTACCCTGGTGATCCCCCACCTGACCCTGGAACCGCTGCAGAAAAAACAGAAACACAAAGCGGTTCCAACCAGTACCCTGCAGAGCACCCGCTGGCAGAAACTGGTCTGTGACGAGCTGGAGAATATGGAGGTCGACGTCGAGGTCAGGCTGGCATCCTTGTCGCTGCGGGTAAGAGATATTCTCAATTTTCAGGTTGGAGACGTTATCGACCTTGGTTGCAAGCCGCAGACCCCGGTCAGGATATTGGTTGAAGAACGTCCCAAGTTTCTCGGGATGGTGGGTGTACAGGGGAACAAAAAAGCGGTTCGCGTTTCGGGATGAATTTCCGTTGGAGGAGAGCAATGACGACAAATGGTGATCAAGGGCAGGCGGCAGAGAAAGCGCCTGTGAACAGTGCAATGAAGGAGCGGGGAATCGATCTGCTGCTCGATATTCCCCTGGAAGTGTCGGTAGAAGTCGGTCGGTCAAGGATTATGGTGCGTGATCTGCTGCAACTGCAGGAAGGGTCCATGATCGAACTGGACAAGCTGGCCGGTGAACCCCTCGATTTGTATGTCAATTCGCGCTTGATCGCACGCGGTGAAGCGGTGGTGGTCAATGAAAAGTTCGGCCTGCGCCTGACCGATGTGGTCAGTCCGTCCGAGCGTATTGAAAATCTTGGTTAGACAGATGCGTGTGACGATTCTGCTCATTATCCTGCTTCAGCCACTCGCGGTGCTCGCTGAAACCGCTGCAAGTGAGCCGAGCCTGCTCGCGGCTGCTTTTAAAATGATAGCTGCCCTGGGTGTTATCGTTGGCCTGCTGTTGCTTTTTTATGCCGCCAGCCGTCGTGGTTTTGGTTTTTTGCCCCAGAAAAAATCGGAATTGATTCAGATTCTGGAGACCCGCCCGTTGGGCGGCAGAAAGTTTCTATGCATCGTTAAGGTTCGTGATGAAGAAATCCTGCTCGGGATGAGCCATGATCGCATAGAACACCTTGGTCGTCTGGGCCCGGCACCAAAGGGGTTCAGTGACAGCCTGCAGAAAGCGCAGGAGAGGGAATCATGAGAGCGCGCCTGGTGTTGGTGGTGGTCCTTGTGGCAGTGTTGCTGCCGTTAGCTGCCCAGGCGCAAGGGTTGCCGACGATAACGTTGGGAATCGGTGAAGCCGATGAACCGGCCCAGGTATCCACGGCCCTGCAGATACTGATACTGCTCACAATTTTGTCTGTTGCTCCCGCCATTCTGCTGATGACCACTGCCTTCACGCGGATTGTTATCGTGCTGTCTTTTGTGCGTCAGGCCATAGGCACCCAGCAGGCACCCTCCAACCAGATTGTTGTCGGCCTGGCTCTGTTCCTCACCTTTTTTATCATGGCGCCGGTTTTCAACCAGATTAACGACGAGGCCCTGCAACCCTACCTGAACGAAGAAATTACCCAGGAGGAGGCCCTACCGCTGGCCCTCGAACCGATGCGGCGATTCATGTTCTCCCAGGTCGGCGAACAGGATCTGCAGCTTCTTGTTGATATATCGCAATCCCCCCAGCCCGAAACCATGGAAGACATCGGTCTGTTGACCTTGATACCGGCGTTCATGCTGTCGGAACTCAAGCGGGCTTTTCAGATGGGTTTTCTGCTGTTCGTGCCTTTTCTGATGATTGACATGGTTGTTGCATCTATTCTGATGGCCATGGGGATGATGATGCTGCCGCCGATTATCGTGTCGCTGCCATTCAAGATTCTGCTGTTTGTTCTGGTTGATGGCTGGTCGCTGGTGATTGGTTCGCTGGTACAGAGTTTTGGCTAGTTTCCGGACTAAAAACTGATGAGATGATAAGGATCATTTATGTCACCTGAGTTTGTTGTCAATATTGGTCGCCAGGCCATTGAAACTACCCTGATGTGCGCAGCTCCGATGTTGATAGCGGCGTTGTCCATCGGTCTGATCATCAGTATTTTTCAGGCGGCAACCCAGATCAATGAGCAGACCATGACCTTTATTCCGAAAATTGTCGGAGTCTTTGTGACCCTGTTGATTTTTTCACCCTGGATCCTGCAGAAAAGCTCTGCCTTTCTTATTTCAATATTCAATCATCTGCCCAACATCACCCCTTAAGGGACGGTAGGCGATGGAATTACCCGTTTTTACCACAACCCTGGTTCAGGGATTTCTCATCTGTCTGGCTCGAGTTGCCGCAGTTTTTGCGGTTCTGCCGATTTTCAGTAGCGGACAAGTGCCGCCGCAGATGCGCATTGGCGTTACCGTGATGTTTGCCCTGCTGACCTACCCGGTCATTCAGCAGGTTCTTCCGGTCACAGCCCTGACAGTCGTTGATATGGCGATGATTGTGTCAGCTGAAGTGATTTTCGGTCTGCTGGTCGGTTTTTTGGCTCAATTGATTTTCATGGCGGCTGAATTTGCCGGATCGGTTATCGGCGTGCAGATGGGATTTGCCATGGCCAATGTGTTTGATCCGACAACCCAGCGACAGGTGGCCTTGCTGGCACAATTTCATGGGATTATTGCCATTCTGCTTTTTCTTTCGCTGAATGTGCATCACCTTTTTCTTGAGGCGATCGTTTCATCATTCATGCTCTTGCCGCCGGGCAATATCAATCTGGCCGGTGGCGCGATTCCCATGATCGTTGAATTGTCCAATCATGCCCTGATATTAAGTATCAGGCTGGTAGCACCGGTCCTTGTTGTACTGATCCTGGTGACCCTGGTCCTGGGCTTTATTACCCGCATTGTTCCTCAACTCAACGTATTGTTTATTTCCTTTCCGTTAAAAATCGGACTCTCATTTATTGTTATGGGTCTGACCATCGGTGTTTTTGCCTCCATTCTTCAAAATGAATTTTCCGCGCTTTCGGAACGCTTCTTGCGTTTGTTCAGTTTGCTGTAACTTTTTTCCAGATAGTGCCAAAAAACCGGCACTTGAAAATGGCTCCTGTGAAAAAGTGACAGGCTCAAACTAACCAGCGACTGATAGCGGGAGAAGCTTGTGGCGGAAGAATCCGGACAGGAAAGGACAGAAACAGCGACAGCCAAGCGCCGCGATGATTTCCGTCAGAAGGGGCAGGTGGCCCAGAGCAAGGAAGTGACGACGGCCGGCCTGTTTACCCTGTCCCTGGTGATGTGGCTTTTTTATCTGCGACCATTCTGGGAAAGCCTGCAAGATGTCTACATTTTATCACTGACGCGGCTGCGCGATTTCCAGGTTACGCCTGGTGAAGTCGTTGCCCTGGCGTGGGCGGTTGGAATAACCCTGGCCAAACTGCTCTGGCCGATATTTCTGGTGTCCCTGGTGGTGGGTTTAGTCTCCTCCTTTCTGCAGGTCGGTCCACTTCTGTCGACCAAGGTGTTCAAGCCTGATATCAGCAAGTTCGATCCGATCAAGGGGATGAAAAAGTTTGTTTCCAAGCGTTCGGCGATGGAACTGGTCAAGTCCCTGGCAAAGGTCTCCCTGATTACCTATGTTGCCTATCTCACTGTCGCCAATGAATTTGAGGCGGCGATGGGGCTGGGGATGCTCGAACTCAACGAGACCCTGATCTTTCTCTCCAAATTGTCGCTGCTGGTCATGGGGAAAACCTGCGCCATTATGATTGTCCTGGCTTTCATTGATTTTTCTTTTACCAGGTACGAGATGGAGCAGAAAATGAAAATGACCAAGCAGGAAGTCAAGGAAGAACATAAAGACACCGAAGGCAACCCGCAGATCAAGTCGCGTATTCGCTCCCTGCAGATGCAGCAGGCGCGCCGACGGATGATGGCGGAGGTTCCCAAAGCTGATGTGATCATCACCAACCCGACCCACCTGTCTATTGCCATCAGTTATGAGCGTGAGAACATGGACGCGCCCCAGATAGTTGCTAAAGGTGCTGACCACCTGGCCTTTAAAATACGAGAAATAGCCCGTGAACATGATATTTCGGTGATAGAAAACAAGCCGCTGGCACGGGCTTTGTACAAGCAGGAGATAGGCGAGCAAATACCCGAAGAGTTGTTTACCTCTATTGCCGAAGTACTCGCCTATGTGTATCGCCTGAAAAGCAAAAAGTAGCTGAAATACATAAAGAAAATGAGTGGGCTAGCAGGCCGGCAGCGGGTGCCGGTAATTTGACACAGCAGATGTCGGGATTCAGTCTTTCCGGGAGCAGACACAATGGTAACAATGACAACGATGAATGACTGGCGGCGGCTGATCATCCGTACCGACGTGCTGATTGCATTCGGTCTGGTGCTGATTCTGATGCTGATGATTCTGCCGGTGCCGCCGA
The DNA here is from genome assembly GCA_041686715.1 of Pelovirga sp. Lineage (GTDB taxonomy): Bacteria > Desulfobacterota > Desulfuromonadia > Desulfuromonadales > Geopsychrobacteraceae > Pelovirga. The sequence continues at coordinate 13,063 of JAWLDI010000010.1, read as the reverse complement.
TGATGCTCGATGTGTTCCTGTCATTAAATATCACCATTGCTCTGCTGATTCTGATTACCGCCCTGTATACCTCAAGGGCTCTCGATTTTGCTGTTTTCCCTAGTGTTCTGCTGGTAACGACCCTGTTTCGCCTTTCTCTCAACGTTGCCTCAACGCGCCTGATCCTTCTTAATGGAGATCAGGGGCCCGGTGCTGCCGGCAGTGTGATTCAGTCGTTTGGCCAGTTCGTCGTCGGTGGCAATTACGTCGTCGGGATCGTTATCTTCTGTATTCTCGTCATCATTAATTTCATGGTTATTACCAAGGGCGCCGGGCGTGTTGCCGAGGTTGCCGCCCGTTTCACCCTGGATGCCATGCCCGGCAAGCAGATGGCAATTGATGCCGATCTTAATGCCGGCCTGATCAGCGACGATGAAGCACGCACCCGCCGAAAAGAGATTGCATCTGAATCCGACTTTTTCGGGGCCATGGACGGGGCCAGCAAGTTCGTCAAAGGTGACGCTATTGCCGGTATTATTATTACCCTGATCAATATCGGTGCCGGCATCGTTATTGGTGTTGTGCAAAAAGGGATGGTGGTGTCTGAGGCTGCCGCCAATTACACCATTTTGACCGTGGGCGATGGCCTGGTTGGGCAGATACCTGCTTTGATCATTGCTACCGGTGCTGGGGTGATGGTGACCCGGACTGCCGGAGATGAAGATTTCGGCACCGAGATGAAGCGTCAGTTCAGTGTCCATCCCCGTTCCCTCTGGGTAGTTTCATCGATCCTCATGATCTTTGCATTGATCCCGGGCCTGCCGAAGCTTCCCTTCTTCCTCCTGTCGATCCTGGCGGGAGTGGTGGCGTGGCGGGTATCTAAAGGTCATGCCGAACAGCTGCATCAGCAGGAGCTGGATGAGGCCCCGCCGCCCAAGCAGATCGAAGAAGAGAATTACGAACAGATGCTGTCGGTTGATCTGCTGGAGATGGAAGTCGGTTACGGCCTGATCCCGCTGGTGGACACAGCGCAGAACGGCGAATTGCTACCACGGATCAAGTCGATCCGCCGGCAGTTTACCCTCGATATGGGATTTATCGTGCCACCGGTTCATATCAAGGACAACCTGCAGCTTAAACCCAATGAATACGCCATTATTCTCAAAGGTGTCAAAATTGGTGGTGGTGAATTGTTGCCCGGGCACTATCTGGCCATGAATCCGGGTACTGCCACGGAAGTGATTAAAGGGGTGGAAACCGTCGAGCCGGCGTTCAAGTTGCCGGCAGTGTGGATTTCCGAGGACAAAAAAGAGCGGGCTCAGATTTCCGGCTATACAGTGGTAGACAATACGACCGTGATAGCAACCCATCTGAGTGAGCTGATCAAAAACCACAGCCATGAGTTGCTCGGTCGTCAGGAAACCCAAAATCTTCTCGACAACCTTGCTCAGCAATATCCCAAGCTCGTCGAAGAGCTGGTGCCGGGCCTGCTCAGCCTTGGCGTAATCATGCGGGTGCTTCAGAATCTGTTGCGTGAAGGCGTTTCCGTCCGAGATTTGAGAACTATTTTGGAAACTCTGGCAGATTGGGCACCAGTTGTGCAAGACCCAGATCAACTGACCGAACATGTTCGTGCCACCATGGCACGATCTATCAGCAGCAGTTACAGTCAGGATGGAGAGGTATTGGAAGTGATGACTTTTGATCGCAACGTCGAAACCAGAATCCAGGAAGCCCTGCACAACACGGATCACGGCTCTTACCTGGCGTTGGAGCCGGGCTTTGCCCAGGCCCTGATTAACAGTTTGAGTCAGTCATTGCAGAACATTGCCGGTGCCAATCCGGTCCTTCTGTGTACGCCAACAATCCGACTCCATGTCAAAAGGTTGACTGAGCGTTATCTGCCCGGTCTGGCAATTATCTCCCACAATGAGATCGCACCCCATCTGAAGGTGCGGTCGGTAGGAACGGTGACCGTCAATGCTGGTTAAAAAATTTGAAGCAGATACTATGGCCGCAGCCCTGAAGCAGGTAAAAGAGACCCTCGGACCTGAGGCTCTGATCCTGTCAACCCGTACCCTGAGAAAAAAAGGTCTCGGTGTTCTCGGACGTCAGACCATCGAGGTAACCGCCGCGGTCGAGTCACCAGCAATGCGCAGGGGGGCGATGCCCAACCAGGGCAGTTATCCGGCCTCGACCTCGACAACCCCTGCAAACGCTGACAGGTCTAACCGGGTTGAAACCCTGGAGGACGAGATTGTCAGTCTCTCCGGTCATGCTCCGGCTACCGACCCTGACATTCCGCCTGCCGCCCCGGCAACAGACAAAAGAGCAGCTGAAGAGCGCCAGCGGCTGCAGTTTCAGTTTGAATCGGACAGCATTAACCAGCTCAAAGCAGAGATTGACCAACTCAAAGAGTTGATGACCCAATTGACCCAGGCACAGACGCAAATGTCTGTGCAACCGTCACCGGAAGTAAATGACAGCGCGGCAGAACCGGCACCGGCGCGGCCCATGGCACCCCGCCCGGCAGCGACACCGATCCGGTCACAGGCTGTGCCCGAACGCCCTGACCCGCTGGTGGCGTTATTCAGAGAGCGCGGTATCGACGCAGAATCAGCGGCGACTATTGCCGCCTATGTTACGGCACGGATGAACCACCAGCAGCGCCGTGATCCGCATCTTCAGCGGGAATTTCTGTGTGCAACCCTGGCCGGCCTGGTCCAGACTCAGGATCCCCTGTGGACACCTGGTCAGGCGCAGAAGAAAGTCTCCCTGATCGGCGCTACCGGCGTCGGCAAAACCACGACCATCGCCAAGTTGGCGGCGCAGGCCATGAGTGCCGGTGGTGCCCGGGTTGCGCTGGTAACTATCGATACCTACCGTATCGCCGCTGTCGAACAGTTGAAAGTTTACGGTGAAATCATGGGCATTCCTGTCGATGTGGTCTTTTCTCCTGAGCAATTGCAGGAAACCTTCCGGCGTCATCGCGATAAAGATCTGATCCTGATCGATACGGCCGGCCGCAGTCCCAGGGATAAGGCAAAAATCGATGAGCTGGACAGCTTTCTTGGCGCCCACAGCGGAGTGGAAAATTGTCTGGTGCTGGCGGCGCCGACGGATGACCGTTTGCAGCAGCAGAGCCTCGATGCGTTCAGCCAGCTGCCGATCAGGTCGCTGATTTTTACCAAGCTTGATGAGTCTGATCGGTGCGGCTGTCTGATCAATGTGCCGCTGCGGACCAATCTGCCGATCGGCTGCCTGACCAATGGTCAGAAAGTGCCTGAAGACCTGTTGCCTGCCGATGCGCAGCTTGTTGCCGAGTTGGTAATAGGACATGATGACGATTCCCGGAGGATAGCCGTATGATGACCACGAACCTTGACCAGGCCGGGACCCTGCGCCAGATGCGCGGTCAACAGAACGGCAATTCCGAGATCAAAATGCCTGCTACCCGTGTTATCTCGGTGACCAGCGGAAAAGGCGGCGTCGGGAAAACCGCCGTTGTCTCCAACGTTGCTGTTACCCTGGCACGACAGGGGAAAAAGGTTCTGATTATCGACGCTGACCTGGGGCTGGCGAACGTTGATGTGGTCATGGGGATATCTCCGCCTTACAATCTGAACCATTTTTTCAGTGGCGACCGGTCCCTCAAAGAAATCATGGTCGAAGGGCCCCATGGGCTGAAAATTCTTCCTGCCGGCTCCGGTGTTCAGCAGTTTACCTATCTTGACAGTCAGCTCAAAATGCGTCTGATTGATGCTCTTGATGCCCTCGAAGAGCAGTTTGACGTAGTGCTGATCGATACTGAGGCCGGAATCTCCGATAACGTGACCTACTTTAATGTCGCCGCCCAGGACATTCTTGTCGTCACCACGCCGGAGCCCACCGCCATTACCGATGCCTATGCCCTGATGAAGCTGCTTTCCACCCAGTACCATCAAAAGCGTTTTCTGCTGGCGGTTAATTCAGTGCGCAGTGCCGATGAAGGGCTCGATGTGTTCGAGAAGCTGACCATGGTATCAGGGCGCTATCTTGATATTTTCATCGAGTATCTCGGCGGTGTTCCGTATGACAGAAAAATGCACGACTCGGTGCGTCAGCAACAGGTGGTGGTTGATCTTTGTCCTGACAACAAGGTTGCAAAAGCTTTTGTTGATTTGGCCGACAACCTGATGGCAACGCCACAGAACAATCAGGCTCAGGGGACTCTGCAGTTTTTCTGGAAGCAGTTTCTGGGTGTTGGTGCGGAGGCAAGCTGATGACTCACAGCCATGGCGGATATGGTCTTCCGGGACCGGCGGAACGTGAAAAAATGATAGAGGCGCATCTTTTTCTGGTTGATTTTCTGGTTGATCGAATGATGACGCAGGTGCCGTCTTTTGTGAATCGTGACGATATCCGCAGTGCTGCCCTGCTTGGTCTCATGGATGCCGCCAACCGTTTTGACCCGCGCCGCGGTGTTCTGTTCAAGACCTTTGCCGAGCGGCGGATACGCGGGTCGGTGTTTGACGAAGTACGACGTATGGACTGGTTTTCCCGGACCATGCGCGAAAAACAGTCACGCCTGGCGCGGGTTACCGAAGTGCTGGGGCAACGTCTCGGGCGCCCGCCGGAAGATGAAGAGGTGGCCGCAGAGATGGAGTTAGCGCTGGACGATTTCCGTGAATTGCAGTTTCAGGTCAGTCAGCTCGGCTATGTCAGCCTTGACGACCAGATCGATCAGCACGAGCAGGGCGGAAGATCGTTCATCGACAATCTGGAAGATACCTTTCAGACCAATGTTCAGGAGCGCATGGAAGCTGATGAGCTGACTCGTGAACTGGCCGGCTACCTGGATGACCTGGCGGAAAAAGAGCGCCTGGTGATTGCCCTGCTCTACTACGAGGAACTTTCCCAGAAAGAAATTGCTGATGTGCTGGAATTATCGGAAGGGCGCATTTCGCAATTACACAGCCAGGCACTGACAAAGTTGAAATCCAAGATGAAACGCAGCATCAATGCGTTAAATGGAGGCCGCTGAAATGACAACGGCTGTGACCATTGCCGTGACGGCACTTGGTGTTGCGGCGATCGCACTGGTTGTCTCCCTCTGCCAGTATCGATCCGGACGAAAACTGGCACAGCAGCTTGAGCTGGTCAGGCAACAGCTGACGGAAAGCGAGCCGGGCGAACCGCAGGCAGCGAGCTTTTCAGAGCATTTGACTTGTGCCGAAAAGGTGCAGGATAAGGTCGCGAGCAGGCCTGTGGCACAGGCCGAAAAATATCGTTATGCCGTTGCTCTGGCTGATCAGGGATACACTGTTGAGGGCATTGCCGGCGCCTTGAAAATGGCGCCGACCGAAGTGGAGCAGGTTATGCAGCTGGCACGCATCAAGCGACCGACGGGTGCCGGGATGAGGTCTTCGGCCACATAAAAATAAAGTTTACGCGGTGAACAGTCGACAAGTTCCATATCGGAAGGATACGGAGAAAAATCATGGCAGATGGAAAATACGCAGCAATCTCAGGAGCTGTTGCACGGATGCACAAGCTGGACAACATCAGTGAGCATCTCGCGTCAGCCAGGACTCCCGGCTATAAAAAAGCAGATGTCAGCTTTGCTGCTCGTCTGGGCGAAGCGACTTCCGGTCTGGCCACCAATGCGACCAATTTTACCGGTCTGACCGCACATCGGATCGATTTCAGCCCCGGGCAGATCGAGCACAGTGGCAGGCCTCTTGATGTTGCCGTCAACGGCGACGGTTTTTTCCAGATCCAGCGTCCGGATGGGGAATTCGGCTATACCCGCAAGGGCAATTTTCAGCTCAATGGCAACGGGTTGCTGATTGACAGTGGTGGTTATCCGGTAACCGGACCTGCTGGCGAGGAAATTTTTCTTGATCGATCCGATGTCGATATCCTCAGTGACGGGTCAATCTGGGCGGATGAACAACAGGTCGCCCAGATTGGATTGTTTTTGTTTGAAGACACCGGACTGTTGCAGCGGGCCGGTGAGGATATGTTTATTCCGGTTGGTGAAGCGGCTGCTGAGCTGCACCCGGAGCCGGAGGTAATACAACACAGTCTGGAAGGGTCAAATGTCAACCTGATGGAAGAAATGGCGCGCATGACAACCAACCTGCGCGCTTTTGAAGCCACCCAGAAAGCCCTTAAAACCTATAGCGATATGAATGCCAAAGCAACCGAGATGGGGCTGCTGCAGTAACAGATAACACAAGCGCCCATAGCGCAGGTAGTAAAGGAGTAAACATATGATCAGAGCACTTTGGACCGCTGCCACCGGTATGCAGTCACAACAGGTCAACATGGACGTTATTGCCAATAACCTGGCCAACGTCAACAGTTCCGGCTTTAAAAAAAGCCGCGCCGATTTTCAGGATATCCTCTATCAGACCACTCGTGCCGCTGGTGCCGGAGTCGATGGCGGTGAAGTTCCGACCGGCGTTCAGATCGGCCTGGGATCCCGCGTTGCCGCCGTACAAAAGGTGTTTACCACCGGCGATTTTCAGCAGACGGAAAATGAACTGGATGTCGCTATCGAGGGGCAGGGTTTCTTCCAGGTGGTTCTCCCTGACGGCACCGATGGTTTCACCCGTTCAGGCGCGTTGAAAAAGGACAGCACCGGTCGGCTGGTCACTTCGGACGGCTTCCCCCTGATTCCTGAGGTCGTCATTCCTGAAGGATCAACCTCCATCTCGATCGGTAGTGGCGGTACCGTTGATGTTCTCCTGGATGGAGAAAGCACCCCGACAGAGGTCGGCGTTATTGAGCTTATCCGCTTTGGTAATCCTTCAGGGCTCAAGAGCCTGGGCCGTAACCTCTATGCCGAGACGCCGACGACCGGCGCTCCCATTGCCGGAACGCCCGGTGAGGCCGGCGTTGGTACCCTGTCGCAGGGATTTCTTGAAGGTTCCAACGTCAATATTATGGAAGAGATGGTGAACATGATCGCCGGCCAGCGTGCTTATGAGGTCAATTCGAAAACCATCAGAACCGCTGACGAAATGCTGTCAACAACCAGCCAGCTGATTCGCTGATAGGGATTCGCCATGAGATATCTGAAAATTGTACTCCTGACCGGTTTTCTGACCTTGCTCGGGGTCGGTTCGGCCGTTGCCGGCGAGTCGCCCAAGGTGGTGATAGATCAACAGGAGATGGAGCAGATTCTCACTGATTATCTCGCTGAACAGTCAGATCTGCTGCCTCAGGTTGAGTTGCGGCTGACTTCCGTTAAGTACCCACCGTCTTACAAGGTACCGACCGGCCGTATCAATCATCAGCTGATCCCTGCCCGTCCCGGCGTTATCGGCAGTCGCCGCATTGCCCTGATGACCCGAGTGGATGACCGGATTGTCAGTAACCAGTCGATCCGCGTCGAGGTCGAAGCGATGGCTGAAGTGGCTGTTGCAAAAGAATCCCTGCGGCGGGGAACCATGCTGACGGAACAACAGATAGAGATGCGCTATCAGGATATTTCCCGTTTATCTGAACCGATTTTTACGGTTGCCGATGCCGTCGGCAAGGTTGTCAAAAGAACCCTGCGACTTGGTGAGCCGCTGCAGGCTCAGCAGGTGGAATATCCGCCCGTCATCAAGCGCGGCGAGAGGGTTGTTATCGAGGTGCATCAGGCTGGAATGACAATCTCGGCGATTGGCGAGGCACGTCAGGATGGGCGCGCCGGGGAGTCAATCAAGGTGATCAATACCGGTTCTTCGCGCGAAGTGATCAGTCGGGTCGTTGCCCCCGGACTGGTGAGAGTGGAGTTATAGCCATGATGAAAAATCTGCTGCTTATCCCGTTGCTGCTGGTTGTTAGCGCTTGCGCCATGCCGGCCAGCAAGGTTGACTTGACCGAGGTTGAGCCGATTGCACCGGTTATTTCCGAACCGGCACCACCGCAGACGGCGGGGTCTTTGTGGACCACCAGCCGTGGTGGCATCTTTGCCGACATGAAAGGCACGACTGTCGGAGATATTGTCACTGTCGTCATCTCTGAAACAGCCAGCGCCAGCAAGGAAGCAAGTACCCAGACCGGGCGCAACAGCACCATGTCAGCCGGCATAGCCAACCTTTTCGGTCTGGAAACAGACATCGGCGATTTTGTCGGCGGCAGTCCCACGACCCTCGTTGATGCCAGTGCCGGCAGTAAATTTGACGGCAGTGGCAAAACCGAGCGCAAAGAAGCTCTTACTGCGACGTTGACAACCCAGGTGATCGAGATTTTACCCAACGGCAATCTGCGTATTGAAGGGAACAAAACGGTAACCGTCAACAGTGAAATGCAGATCGTTAACTTAAGCGGAATTGTCCGTCCTTCTGATGTTTCTTCGGGTAATCTGGTTGATTCGCAGAATGTTCTCAATGCCCGGATCTCCTACGTCGGCAAGGGCGTCATCAGTGACAAGCAACAACAGGGCTGGCTGGTCAGGGCTCTCGATCAGGTGTGGCCGTTCTGACGCCGGCGTACCAACACAGGAGTACCACAATGAAAAACAACGTGTCGAACCTGCTGATATCACTGCTTCTGGTCTGGGTCCTGCTGTTGCCAACGAGTGCCGAAGCCTCCCGTATCAAGGAGTTGGCGGAGCTGGAAGGGGTGCGTTCCAATCAGTTGGTGGGATACGGCCTGGTGGTCGGTCTTGATGGTACCGGAGACAGTGCCAGCACCCGGTTTACGGTACAGTCGATGGTCAATATGATGGAACGCCTGGGGGTGGCTGTTAACCCGTCGCTGGTGAAGGTTGACAATGTCGCCGCGGTGGTCGTTACCGCCGATTTGCCCGCGTTCGCGCGCGCCGGAAGCACTATTGATGTGTCGGTTGCATCCATTGGCGATGCCGATAATCTCGCCGGCGGCACCCTGCTTATGACCCCTCTTAATGCTGCCGACGGTAATGTTTACGCTGTGGCTCAAGGGCCACTGGTAGTCGGTTCACTGGCTTTTGGGGGAAAGGCTGCAACGGTACAGAAAAATCATCCAACGTCCGGCAGAATTCCCGGCGGAGCCCTGATTGAACGTGAAGTTCCCTTCGTCTTTGGTGAAACCGACAGTTTGAATTACCGTCTTAAAAATTCCGATTTTACCACGGTTGCGCGCATGCGTGATGCTGTCAATCAACACTTCGGGACGACCCTGGCGCGTTCCGTGGATGCCGGCCAGCTGGAAATCCAGGTCCCGACCGATTTTCGTGACAATGTCGTTGAATTTGTAGCGCAGATTGAGCAGTTGCGGGTGAATCCCGATACGCTCGCCCGCATCGTCGTCAATGAACGTACCGGTACTATTGTTATGGGTGAAGGTGTCAGAATTTCGACCGTAGCGGTCTCACACGGTAATCTCAACCTGGTCATCAGTGAGTCGGCCAGGGTTTCCCAGCCCCTGCCCCTGTCTGAGGGAGAGACTGTCGTGGTTCCGGAGACCGAGATCGAAGTGGTCGAGGAAGCAGGCAACCTGGTGGTAATGGAGCAGGGCGTCAGTATCGGCGATGTCGCTTCGGCGCTTAATGCCATTGGTGCTACCCCGCGCGACCTGATTGCCATCTTCCAGGCAATCAAGGCGTCCGGTGCCTTGTATGCCGATCTGGTCGTGCTGTAGGGGCAAGTTCGGGCTGACTGTGGATAGTGGGGAGCAGCAAAGTTTTCACGCTTCACTGCTTGCCGCTCACCATTCACTAACGATTGAACGATAGACGCCGCGAAGCGGCAGACAATGGACGCTTTTATGGACATTAATCACGGTTTTGATGCAGCTCAGATAGTGCGTCAGGCAACCAGTGCGCCGAGCCCGATCGCATCAGCCGGACAACAGAACCCGGCACGCCTGAAAGAACTGGCGCAGGAATTCGAGGCCATTTTTATTCAGCAGATGTACAAGGAAATGCGCAGCACCATCCCCGATGATGGTTTGATTCCGCGCACCAATGCTGAAGATACTTTTGTCCAGATGCAGGATCTGGAAGTTGCCAGAGCCACCGCCCGCCAGGGCGGAATCGGTCTGGTAGAGATGATGATGAAGCAACTGCAGCAGATTGATTGATCGTCAATACCTCTCCCGGGGAAAAAGCGTATCTGTTCAGCATCGGCCCGGTAATCCTGTGTCACAAGGGGCACTTTTCGCCGTCCTTGGCGACTGACAGCCTTGTCACGTCCCCTCCCCCCCGACCCTGTGCAAAGGGATAAAGTTTAACAGCCACAATCTAAATAATATTTAACAGTGTGCGATTGTCAAGCCCGGTCTTTACTCGTGCTTTTTTTTGTTAGTCTGGATTTGAATGAATTTTCAGGTTAAAGAAAATAAGAACGGCCAATGATTACAAAAATACAATTTCCATCGGTTTTTCTTTGAGTAAACTATAAAATTGATATATTTTTATCTCCCGAAATGAGGATTCATTCTGTCGCAATGAATAGTTTTCACAGACTCTTGCCGCGTGTTTGTGTGTCGGTAGGTGGTTGTCCTTGAGGAGATTGTATGATTCGCATAATTGCCATAAAAAACGGTCTACAGAAGGCGCTATGCATAACAGTGGCTGGACTGATGGTGTTGTTGACCGCTCCTTTTTGGGGAGGTTCCTGGCCTAGCGCTGCTGTTTCTGCCTCTGACTACCAGGTTACTGCTACTGCCGCCCGCGGCGGTCAGGTTGTGCCGACGCTGCGAACTGCCCGCGTTGGTGACACTGTAAGCTTCACCGTTCAGCCGGAAGCCGGTTACCGGGTTCTCGATTCCCTGGTTGGCGGCAATTGTCCGCGAGGGAGCTGGAAAGACAATACTTATACTACCGGTGCGATCAGCGCCGACTGTTCAGTCAGCTTTCGTTTTTATTCATCATCTCATGTTGTTACCGCAGAAGCACCACGGGGAGGACAGGCTGATCCGTCTACGCGCGTTGTTACCAGCGGATCAGCTACCAGTTTTACCCTAATTCCTGATCCTGGTCATCTCATCGGTGCTGCGGTCAGTGGCACCTGCCCGCCTGGCGTCTGGAGTGGCAATACCTATACCACGGGTACCATCAGCAGTAACTGTATTGTTCGGTTTGAATTCCCCAGGCTCCATACCGTAACAGCCACGGCGCAAAACGGTGGAACGTTGACACCATCGACCCAGGCGGTTGTCCAGGGTTCCGGCACCAGTTTTACTGTGACTCCCGAACCTGGATTTGCGCCAGACTATAGTGCCGGTGGCAATTGTCCCCAGGGTAGCTGGAACGGTAATATATATACTACCGGCTCCATTGATCGTGATTGTACTGTCACCATCGGTTTTTCCGCGCAACGTTCAGTCACTGCCGGTGCCGGTAAGGGGGGGCAGGTCGCCCCGACTAACCGGCAGGTTGCCAGTGGTTCGCGCGCCAGCTTTCATCTGCAGCCCGATGCCGGGTATGTTTCTCTTGAACAAGTCAGTGGTAGTTGTCCGGAGGGAAGCTGGAGTGGTAACACTTATACCACCGGGACAGTCACAGACAATTGTACCATCGATTTTGCTTTTACTCCGCAGGTCAACAATGCCACGGTTAGTGCCATCACTGGTGCAGGGGGAGGCGTCAGTCCGGCAGTACAAGTTGTCAATCAGGGCAACCGCGCTGAATTTGCCGTTAATCCCCAGAATGGCTACAGTGCTGACCGTTCCGTCGGCGGTACCTGCCCCGTTGGTTCCTGGAGTGGCAACAGGTACGCCACCGGTGACATTCATAACGATTGTCATGTCAATTTCAGCTTTGTTTCTGCTCGATATACAGTCAACGCCACTGTTGCTGGTCATGGTCAGATTGAACCGATGCGCCAGACAATTGCCGGCGGTGGTAATGCCAGTTTCCGGGTTCAGGCGGAAAGTGGATACCGGATCAACAATGCGGTTGGCGGTTCCTGCGCAGGGGGCGGCTGGAGTGGTGAAACCTACACTACCGGGCCAATCAGAGATCATTGTGCTGTGCGTTTCAGTTTTATTGCAGAAGAACATAGGGTAACAGCCGACACCGGGGTTGGTGGCAGTGTAACTACGTCAACCCGTTCGGTAGCCAGCGGAGCAACCGCCAGCTTTACGGTGATTCCGGATTTTGGTTATGCCCGTAGCACCACAGTGGGCGGCAATTGCCCCCAAGGTTCATGGGTCGGCAATACTTATTCAACCGGAGAGGTCATTCAGAGCTGTGCTGTTGAATTCAGTTTTCACTATATCCACTGACCGACCCACAGCAAAAGGCTCTTGCATTTGCTCGGCAAGGGTGATAATTATGACCGCCGTAATGATGTCGGGGCGTAGCGCAGTCTGGTAGCGCACCTCGTTCGGGACGAGGGGGTCGGAGGTTCAAATCCTCTCGCCCCGACCATTTAAAATCAAATACTTGGGCCATTCCTGCGGGGGTGGCCTTTTTGTATTTTAGCCAGGGTATCGCTCTGGTTGCCGTTTGGTTGCCGTAAGCATTTTCCTTGTTCGATTTCCAAGTGCCATTTCACCCGTGCATGATCCAGGTGCACCCCCCCCACTCGGGGGAGTACTCCATACCCCCTAAATCGCCAAGACGCCCAAATATTCCATATAGTCCCTCAATATTTTTTTCTCAATTTTCACCAAAATCATTTTTCTGGACTGAGTGTATACACTCCTACTTGCCATGGGACGATTACCCTCCAGGGGATGTGTATGTCCTGTCAGGGCTTCCGGGATTCATCCTGGAGGGTAAATTTCCCCCACATAGCCACCCAGTCAGATATTTTTCAGATGGCGTGTCTATGATCTAAAGAGTGAACTGTTTATGAACGCAAATATCGTTATTTGCCAGATGATGGTTTTGAGGAGGCGTTCCCTGTGTAGGCAGGGAGAAGATAAGTATAGCGGCGAGAATAAAAATTCTGACTTTAAAAAAGGCCTCATTCCAAATTATTTATTTTTATCAAGCATACAATTTGTAAAGCTTCGACACAAAAAGGCGGAGTCATTGCTGACTCCGCTTTGATTTTTCGATATTATTTAACAGTTGACGGAAAACTTTACGCTTTATTCATCCGGCGTCTGTACACTGCCAGACCAGCAAGGCCACTACCAAGGAGCAGCAGGGTGCCAGGCTCTGGGACTTGAGCCG
>JAWLDI010000009.1:0-35838 GCA_041686715.1 Pelovirga sp. | reverse complement strand
GTTGCCGGTCTGCTGCTCCAGTTGCCGGCGGCAGCGATACCCCGGAGCAGCCACGCGGCACCTGATTCCGGGTCAGAACAACCGGCAGGCGGAAACGTCCCTCCCCCGGCAATGGATAGCCAATCCCTGGCATGGGCTGTTTTTGCCTACATTGGTATCGATAAGACAAGGGCCCAGTATCAACCGATAGTTGATTATCTCAATCAACAGCTCACTGATTACCGGGTTGATCTCCATGTATTGCCCATGGACGCCATCTATGCCGGCATCAAAGAGCGTCAGTTCGATCTGGTGACGACCAACCCGACCCACTTTCTGGTAGTCAGACAACAGTTTCCCTTATCCGGGGTTCTGGCGACCCTGATGTTTCTGGGTGCTGATGGACGACCGACATCCCACTTGAGCGGATCGATTGTGGTGCTGAACGATCGCCTTGATCTTATGTCACTTGAAGATATTCGTGATAAGCGCATAGCGGCTCCCAGCCCCGACCATATGGGTGGCTACCGGGCTCAGGCGTATGAACTGCACCTGGCCGGAGTGACGCTCCCTGACGACGTTACTTCCATCATCTTTACCGACATCCATCAGGAGGCGATTCGTGCTCTGCTCACAAAGGAAGTCGACGTCGCCTTTGTTCGCAACGGTATTATTGAAAGCATGATCGCGAACGGTGAACTGCTCTCTCATCAAATTCGCCTGCTTAATCAGCAACACCATGACAACTATGACATGCTTGCATCAACCCGACTCTACCCCGAATGGCCGGTCTTTTCTCTTCCCCATGCCGACCAGAGGGGATTACGGCACATCACCGCGGCGTTATTGTCCATCGAGCAGGACAGTCCGACGGCCCGCGCTGCCGGCATCGCCGGCTACAATATACCGGCGGATTATCTTGTCGTCGAAGAACTCAGCCGGGCACTGCGCCTGCCCCCTTTCGACCAACCACCGGAATTTAATCTGGTCGATATCTGGAACAAATGGTGGCCCTTTTTGACTATTTTACTGGCCTGCGCCGCTGCCATCATCGCCCTGTTTACTGCCTGGATATTTACCCTGCGCCGCGAAAAAACGATCCGCAGCCGGTATGCCGAAAACATCGAGGATTCCAACCGTCAACTAGAAGAAGAGGCCAGACGCAGCGCCCGGCTGGCTGCTCGTGCTGAAGCAGCTAATATTGCCAAAAGCGAGTTTTTGGCCAACATGAGTCATGAAATACGTACGCCCATGAACGGTGTTATCGGCATGGCCGACCTGTTGCGGGAGACCAGCTTGAGCGCTGAGCAGAAACACTATGTCGAGACACTCCACGGCAGCGGCACGGCTCTTCTTCATTTACTTAACGATATTCTAGATCTGTCAAAAATCGAAGCCGGAAAAATCGAGTTCGAACTGAAACCGATCCGGCTGGAACAACTGATCAGCCAGTTACTGACCAGTTTCAGCTCCCAGATCCAGGAAAAAGGATTACAGCTCACCAGTCACATTGATCCGTCGATAGAAAAAGTGCTCTATGGCGATCCGGCGCGCGTGAGACAGGTCCTTGTCAATCTGATTGGTAATGCCATCAAATTCACCAACAAAGGAGGCATTCAGATTCATGTCGATCCGCTCGCCACTGACGACGTAACCAGCAGACTGAAAATCAGCGTGACAGATACCGGCATCGGCATTCCTGCTGACAAACGCGCCCTGCTGTTTGAGAAATTCAGCCAGGTTGACGCCTCCCACACGCGCCGATATGGAGGCACCGGACTGGGGCTGGCGATCAGTAGACAACTGGCCAGACTCATGGGAGGAGATATCGACGTCAGCAGTGAGGTCGGTAAAGGGTCGACCTTCACCTTTGCCCTGGAGCTGCGCCATCAGCCCGTCACCGGGCAACAGCCACCATCATCAGAACCGGACGAACCTGCGACCCCTGTGGCAACAACCGCTGTCCGTAATATCTATACCGATCACCACCTCAACCTGCTGCTGGTAGAAGATAATCCTGTCAACCAGCAGGTTGCCCGTGGCCTGCTGAACCGGCTGGGCATTTTTTCCATCGACACGGCCGACAACGGCGCTGCGGCCCTCACGGCTGTTGCCGGCAGGCGGTTTGACCTGATTTTGATGGACATCCAGATGCCGGTCATGGACGGCTTTGAAGCTACTGACAAGATCCGCGCTGCGGAAGAACACAACGGCAATGACCGCACCCCGATCATTGCCCTGACGGCCCATGCCATGAACGGCGACCGCGACAAGTGTCTGGCCGGGGGCATGGATGGGTACCTTACCAAACCGATCGACGCACAGGCCCTTGTGGCGGAGATCAACCGCTGTCTGCATCTTGCCGGCGACTCACCGGTAAACACCGCCGATACCACCCCCCCGGCGATGAGCGGGGAAGAGCCTGTTTTTGATCGCGCCCAGTTCAATGATCGGCTGATGGGAGATAAAGATCTCAGCGTCACCGTTATCACCCTGTTTCTAGAAGACATCCCCCGCCAGATGGCCGGCCTCGCTGATAGTATCCGCCGGCAGGATACCGACAACGCTGCCACACTGGCGCACAAGATACGTGGTGCTGCCGCCAATGTCAGCGGTATCTACCTGCAGCAGACCGCCGCTGCCCTGGAGGCCGCTGCGCAGGGTCAGGATGTTGCTCAAATGCAGCTCCTGATGCCTGAACTGGAAGCGCGCTTCGCCGAACTCAAGACTGCGATGGAGGCTGAAGAACAATGAAGCTGTTGGTTGCTGAAGATGATCTGACTTCGCGCAGTATTCTGGTCAATCTACTGCAACACTGGGGCTATCAGCCGGTTGTCGTTGATAACGGCGACAGTGCCTGGGATATCATGCAACAGCCTGATGCTCCCATGCTTGCGTTGCTCGACTGGGAAATGCCGGGCCTGGATGGTATCGAGGTGTGTCAGCGAATCAGAAGTCTCGACAATGAGAATCCCCCGTACCTGGTTATCCTTACGGTCAAGGGCGAAACCACCAGCATTGTCAGGGGACTTGACAGCGGGGCTAACGATTACATCACCAAGCCCTACCATAACGATGAACTGCTGGCCCGCTTGAGAACAGGCGAGCGCATGCTCAAACTCCAAACGGAGCTGGTGACAGCCAAACAGGAACTGGCCTATGAAGCCAGCCACGATGCTCTCACCGGGGCTCTCAATCGGCGTGGCATTCTATCGCGGCTGGCGTCTGAAATTACCAGGGCACGCCGCAACAGAAGACCTCTTTTTATCGGCCTTTGTGACATCGACCATTTCAAAAAGATTAATGATCGTTACGGTCATCAGGCCGGTGACAGGGTACTGCAGATATTTATTGCCGTTTTACAGAAGCAATTGCGTGAATACGACCTGCTGGGTCGCTTCGGCGGGGAAGAATTTCTCATTGTGGCCCCGGAATCCACAGCGGCTTGTATTGAAAACCTCTACGAACGTCTGCGTCACGAAATTGAGTTGCTGCGCTTTCCGACCATTGACGAAAATCTCCAGGTGACCGTCAGCATCGGCGTCGCTGAAACCCACGGCAACGTGACCATCGACAATGTCCTCGCCGAAGCCGATGCGGCCCTCTATCGTGCCAAAAGATCAGGGCGCAATAAAGTTGTCGTCACCCTGGTCGGCATTGAAAAGGGTCAGACAGATCACCCCTCTGCCTGCCCTGATTCCGGGCAACAATCCGGATCGACAGGGGGCGATGTTTCACTTCAGGCATAAAAAGGGATAAATGGTTTTGTCTCGACACAAATTAAAGGGATCAACTGTGGTAGAATCCCATACAATTTCGGTGGGCATTGAGAGTTTTCCGATCATCAGGCTGACACAATCATGTTTTATGATAGAGTTTACCCTTACTGGTTGAACGATCTGCTGCTGAATTTGCGGCTCTTATTGCGGACACAGCTGTTGACATCCTTGTTTTGATATTATTATTCTCCACAGGTTTGGATCCTGTCCAATCAACTCGCGAGTCCATCATAAAAACAGCATGAAACGGAGTAGTACCCCCATGCATGATAATTTTGAAGATCACGATGAATCAATCGAATACGAAATCGAAGTTGAAACCGACACCGACGTCCAGGCCGTTCCCGATGACGGTCTGGTTCTGGCCCGTGACATGTTGCCATCGCGGCTGCCGATTATTCCCCTGCGTCCCCGCCCGGCATTTCCCGGGGTTATTATCCCCCTGACCGTCAATGGTGAGGCTCGCGTTAACACGATTAAACACGCTATGCAGACTGAATCCCAGGCCATCGGTCTGGTCATGGTACGTGAACTGGATGACGAAGACTCAACCGTAAACCTGCAACAGGTCGGTGTCGCGGCAAAAATCCTGAAGCTGATCCACAAGGAAGAAAACAGCGCCCACGTACTGGTCAACAGCCTAGAACGCTTCAATATCGACGATGTTGTCGAGATTAACGACGTAATCTATGCGGATGTCACCTATCACTTGAGTTCTTCTCCCCATGATGACGCCGAATTGAAAGCCTACTCCATGGCGATTATCTCAACGCTCAAGGAACTGGTACAGATCAATCCCCTGTATTCAGAAGAAATCAAACTCTTCCTGGGACGTGCCAGTATGGACGACCCGGCGCGACTCACCGATTTCGCTGCCAACCTCACCAATGCTGACGGGTTCGAATTACAGCAGGTTCTCGAGACCTTTGATCTTCATCGGCGCATCGAAAAAGTTCTGGTATTGCTTAAGAAGGAACTGGAAGTTTCGCGGCTGCAAACAAAAATTTCCCAGAAGATTGAAGAGAAGGTTTCGGCCCAGCAGCGCGAATTTTTCCTGCGTGAGCAGTTCAAGGCGATCAAAAAGGAGCTGGGTCTCGAAAAAGAGGGGAAAGTCACCGAAATCGAGAAGTTTCAGAAACGTCTGAAAAATCTGACCCTGAACGATGAAGCACAAAAAGCCGTCGATGAGGAGATCGAAAAACTGCAGCTGATTGAACCCTCGTCACCGGAATACAACGTCACCCGCAACTATCTCGACTGGCTGACGATCCTGCCCTGGGGTAAATTCAGCAAGGACTCCTACGATCTGGCCCGCGCCGGCAAGGTGCTTGACCGGGATCATTACGGCCTTGAGGATGTCAAGGAACGGATCCTCGAGTTTATTGCCGTCGGCAAGATGAAAGGCGACATCTCCGGCTCGATTCTGTGTCTGGTCGGACCTCCCGGGGTTGGTAAAACCTCCGTCGGCAAAAGTGTTGCCAGTGCCCTCAAGCGCAAATTTTATCGCTTCTCTGTTGGCGGCATGCGCGATGAAGCTGAAATCAAGGGGCATCGCCGTACCTACATTGGTGCCATGCCCGGCAAGGCAATCCAGGCAATGAAAAGTGCCGGCACCTCCAACCCGGTGCTGATGCTCGATGAAATTGACAAGATCGGCGCCTCTTTCCAGGGTGATCCGGCCTCAGCCCTGCTCGAAGTTCTTGACCCGGAGCAGAACGGCAGTTTCCGCGACCACTACCTGGATGTTCCTTTTAATCTGTCAAACGTCCTCTTTATCGCTACTGCCAATCAGATCGATACCATCCCGGCGCCACTGCTCGACCGCATGGAGATCATCCGCTTGTCCGGCTATATTCTTGAGGAAAAGCTGGAAATTGCCCGTCGTTTTCTGATCCCCAAGGCGTTGAAAAGCCATGGCATGACCCGTTCCCAAGTCAGTATCGACAAAGCGGCACTGGTCACCATTGTTGACCGATATGCCCGTGAGTCGGGGGTGCGCAGCCTGGAGAATCAGATTAAGAAAATCATGCGCAAAGCGGCGATGAAATTTGCCCAGGGTCACGAGGACAAGATCCGCGTAACCAAAAAAGAGATTGAAAGCTTCCTTGGAAAAGCAGTGTTTACCGAAGAGGACCTGATTTTAACCGCCCCCGGCGTGGTGACCGGCCTGGCCTGGACCAGAATGGGGGGCGCTACCCTGCAGATCGAGGCAACCGCAGTCAAAAGCAAGAACAAAGGCTTCAAGCAAACCGGTCAGCTCGGCAAAGTCATGGTTGAAAGTTCCGAGATTGCTTATTCCTACGTAATGGGGCACCTGAGCGACTACAAACTGCCGGAAGATTATTTCGACAAGAATTTTATCCATCTTCATGTCCCGGCCGGAGCAACCCCCAAAGATGGTCCCTCTGCAGGTATCACCATGACCACCGCCCTGCTGTCGATGATCATGAATAAGCCGGTGCAGGATAAGCTTGGTATGACCGGTGAACTATCACTCACCGGCAGCGTGTTGCCGGTCGGCGGAATCAAGGAAAAAACCATTGCGGCCCGCCGGGCAGGTCTGAAAACACTTATATTCCCGGCAGAAAATCGCAAGGATTATGACGATCTGCCCGATTATCTGCGTAATGGTCTGCAGGTTCATTTTGTGAAGAACTATACTGACGTCTTTAAACTGGCATTATCAGATTAGGCTGCTATTTAGCAGTTCTTATACCAACGGAGAAATACCCATGACCCACCAGGAGATCAAAGAGGCCTTGCTCAACCTGTCAACAGAAGAACAAAAAGCCTTTATCCTTGAAACCTTGCCGGACCTGGCCCATGACCTGATTAAGGAGCCAGGCTTCATGATGCAACTCTTCCCGGTACTTCTTAGCATTGTAAAAGAGAGTGGCCTGGATCTGCAGCAACTGCTGCAACTGGCGACCATGATGAACGAGCAGCAACAGCAGTGACGGGGTGCGGTAAAACAGGGAGCAGGGAAGCGGGAATGGAGAGTCAACACATCATGGAGATACATTGAATATGCGCGTTTTGTCCGGTATACAGCCTTCCGGTTCCCTGCACCTGGGAAATTTTTTCGGCATGATGAACAAAATGATTGCATACCAGGAGCAACAGGAGCTGTTCTGCTTTATCGCCAACTATCACGCGATGACCAGTCTTGCAGACGGCAAGCAGCTGGCCACCGGCACCCTGGAAGCTGCCGCCAACTTTATTGCCCTGGGTCTTGATCCCGAAAGAAGCACCTTCTGGGTCCAGTCGGACGTCCCGGAGGTTCAGGAACTGACCTGGATTCTGTCCAATTTCACCCCCATGGGCCTGCTTGAGCGCTGCCACAGCTACAAAGACAAGGTCGCACAGGGAATCAAGCCGAATCACGGACTGTTCGCCTACCCGGTGCTGATGAGCGCTGACATTCTCCTGTTTCAAAGCGACCGGGTGCCCGTTGGCAAGGACCAGAAACAGCATCTGGAAGTCGCCCGCGATATCGCCATTAAATTCAACAATGAGTATGGCGAGATTTTCACCGTACCGGAAGCCGAGATTGACGAGGATGTGGCAACGGTTCCCGGACTCGATGGACGCAAGATGAGCAAGAGCTACGGCAATACCATCGATCTGTTCCTCGGGGAAAAGGCATTGCGCAAACAGATTATGCGGATTGTCACCGATCCGACTCCGGTGGAAGAAGCGAAGAATCCCGACACCTGCAATATTTTCCAGATCTACCGGCTGTTCCTTGACCGTGACGGGGTCGAAGCCCTGCGCCTGCGCTATCTGACCCCGGGCTTACGCTACGGCGATGTCAAGCAGGAACTGTTTGAAACGGTGCGTGACTTTTTTGCCCCGTACACAGCAAAACGTCAGGAACTGCTGGCTGATCCCGATACCCTGCGTCAACACCTTCAACATGGTGCCGAAAAAGCCCGCGCTGTGGCTGCTAAAACCCTGCATAAGGTGAGGAAAAAGACGGGGCTGGTTTATTGAAAAATTACCCTGCTAGCTGATCCGGTTCCTCGCGGGTAAAAGTGACAAAGGCCATCCCCGGCCGGCGGCTGGCTTCGCGCATGGCAAAATGGATCCCCTCCAGCTGCCATCCCTGCGCGGTCCAGTCGTTCAGTACGTTTTCCAGGCTGTGATCATCGACCTGGCTGGTTTCAACAACTTTGTAACGCAGCATTGTTTTATCCCTGGTTGTTTAGGTAACGACAAAAAATCAGTCCTGAGCATATAGAAGCCATCAGATGAGCAATGTCGGTCAACGTCAATTTATTTTTTCCCTGCAGCTCAGTCGCGATCAGTTTCTTGACTATTACAAGGGTTCGTCGAAAGGGCTCCTGGTAGTCACCGAGTGTGGGCGCAAGGTCAGCTTTCCACCGCTGCGCCTCATTCCATTCGTCACTGAAAATGGCGTCCGTGGCCGTTTTCTGCTCAAAGTTGACAGGGACAACCGCTTCGTCAGCCTCCAGCGGATTCAGGCCCGGCGCTGACCGCCTCTTGTGAGGTACTCCTGGCGCTCTGTTGCTTGAGCCATGCGACCCGCTCGATCATCGGCGGATGGGAATAATAAAAGGCAACAAACAACGGATGCGGAAACAGGTTGCTCAGATTCTCTTTAGCCAAGGTCACCAGACCCGTTGCCAGCGACGTGCCACTGCCAACCAGGTCAATGGCAAATTGATCTGCCTGGCGCTCATGGTGACGAGACCACCAGTTGCTCACCGGTGCCCAGAAAAACCCCAATTGCGCCGCCAGCCACCCCAGTAAAACAACCTGTGCGGCAAAGGACAATCCCTCAAAGCCAAACCAGGACGGCACAACCTGGCTACCAAGAAGATAAAAGGCGACAAGACAACTCAGCAGCGCGACGACCTGACTCTTGATCAGACGCTGACGCAGATGACCAAGGCGCCAGTGACCGAGTTCGTGGGCCAGAACAGCGAGCAGCTCTTCGTCATTGAGCTGCTCCAGCAGGGTATCAAAGAGCACAACCCGTTTAACTTTGCCGATCCCGGTAAAATAGGCATTGCTGTGGCCGCTTCTTTTTGAGGCATCCACCTGGAGAATTTTCCCCGCTTTAACCCCGGCCCGCCCCAGCAGCGAACGGACGCGATCCTCCAGTTCCGGTTTATCCAGCGGTTTGAAGGTAAAAAACAAGGGTTCAATCAGATAGGGTGACAGCAGCAGCAAAAATACCGACAAACCCGCCCAGAACCCCCACACCCACAACCACCAGCTGTGCGGCGCTACCTGCACCAGCCACAGGGCCCCACCGGCCAGCAGCACAAACAGCAGGGAGCCGATCAACAGTGCCTTGATCTGATCGGTCAGCCACAGTTTCGGAGTCATGCGGTTGAAACCGAAACGTTCCTCGAGCACAAAATGACGGTAGAGTGAAAACGGGAGCCCGAGTAAAGACTGAATCAGAATCAGTACTCCGAAAAACAGCAGCCCGCTGATAATAAATCGATCACTCCAGGTGCCGATCAGCTCATCATACCAGAGGAGCAGACCGCCAAAAACAAAGAGGAGTGTCAAGACAGTACCAAGCAGGGTTTCGAGCAGATCGATGCGATCCCTGGCCAGCGCGTATTCTTCACTGCGCTGCAGCCGCTCCTGATCGATCCGTTGGGCGAACAGATCGGGCAGCTGGTGTCCTGTTTTTCGCCGATGGCGCAGATTGATGACATCCAGCCCCAGCCGCACACCAACAATCAGCAGGTAACCGATCAGTAAAATTATTTTTATCATTGGGGGCGCTCCCGACGGATCAAATCTCCAGCTTGTGCCCAGTCGGGCAAGTCCAGTAGCAGTTCGGAATTGGGCTGACCGGCCGTCAGGGTCTGACCATCACGAGCAGTGATCCGCTCGGCGATAAAGGTTTGCTGACGCATTTTCGGGCCGATCAGTTCCAGCGTATCGCCGGCAAAAAAACGGTTGCGTCCGGCGACCCACAAGCCTTTTTCATCTCGCCGGACGAAACCGACAAAATCGTGGGTGCGGATGTAATGGGTATCCGTTGCATGAATCGCTGCACCATCCTCCCCCACCAGCAAACCGGTGGTGTACGGACGATGGCTGACCTTTTGCAGTTCAGCGCGCCATAACGGATCGCGATCGGTCGGGTCGGCACTCAATCGATCGATCGCATCACGGTAGACCCGTGCTGTCGTCGCCACGTAATAAAGACTCTTCATACGCCCTTCAACCTTGAAACTGCTGATACCTGCCGCCAGCAATTCCGGCAACTGGTCAATCAGACACAGATCGCGACTGTTCATGATATAGCTGCCGCGCACATCCTCCTCAATGGTAAACCGCTCATCGACACGGGTTTCTTCTACCAGAGAATAATTCCACCGGCAAGGCTGGGCACAATCACCGCGATTGGCGCTGCGTTCCAACAGGGCGGTCGACAACAGACAACGTCCGGAATGAGCGACACACATGGCACCGTGGACAAAGCATTCAAGCTCGATCGAGGTCTGGCCGGTAAATGTGCGCATATCCGCGAGAGTCAGTTCACGGGCTAGATTGATGCGAGTGGCACCACTTGCGCGCCAGAATTCTGCTGCCCGTGGGTTGCAGCTGTTGATCTGGGTGGACATATGGATGGCGCGCCGGGGGTCAACACGCTGGATGGTGGTCAGCACCCCCGGATCAGCAACGATATAGGCATCCAGGTCTAGGGGCTTGAGTTCTTCCAGCAAATCTTCCAACGCAGCGAACTCCGTCGTCCGCACTGAAGCATTAAGGGTGAGATAGAGGGCGACATGGGCATCAGCGGTGATTGACCGGGCCTGACGCAGATCCTCGAGGGAGAAATTGCCGGCATGAGCGCGCAGGCCGAAAGCACCAGTGCCCAGATAGACGGCATCGGCACCAAAGCGCACAGCTGTCTTGAGTTTTTCCATGTCCCCGGCGGGAAGCAGCAACTCCGGTCGGGGTGCAGTCATACGAATAGCCATCTGATGTTCTTTCACGGGAAAAATTCAACCCTAACGGGTGACCATAACACAAAAATGAACCGGGAAGACACTGACAGCTGCAGGCAAAAAAGAATACCGCTTTTCTTGATTCTCGTCGCCAGCATGACAAACCCCTCCCCGATCAACAGCATGATTGGTACAGGGGGAAAAGATAAAGGTCGAAATTCAGGTTTTCCTCGCTATACTTTGAATATTGACAGGCCATTACCGCACTCTTCGTTAGCTACCCCGGCAGGTGAAGAGGGAATGATCTTATGAATAGTACCTGGCACAGACTGTTACTTCTGATGGCGCTCCTGCTTTTTCTCAATGGACTCTATGCCATCATGGTTCCTCCTCAACCCGCAGAGAGCTCGGCAGAAATCGGGTACAGTCTGTTCAAAAAACTACTCAAGGATGACCAGATAGCCGAAGTCACCCTGCAAGGAGAAACATTGTCGGGGTCCTTTTACGCACCCCTCGACCTGACACCTGACCAACGAATCAACGCCGTCACCGAAGAGATTGAGAGTTTCAACCGCTTTGAAACCATTCTCCCCCCTGTCGCAGATTCAGAGCTGCTGCCCCTGCTGGAAGAGCACAATGTTTCCTTTAAAGCCAAAAAAACCGAAGAGCCGCCATACTGGCTGGTCAACCTGCTACCCTGGATCATCATCATCGGCATCTGGTTGTTTATTTTAAGCCGCGCCCGCAAACAGGGAGGGCTGACGGGAGGGTTGCTCAACAAGGTAGGTGAATCCGGGGCCAAGCTCTACTCACGCGAGGCATCGCCAGTCACCTTTGCCAACGTTGCCGGCCAGGCCGAGGCCAAACAGGAACTGCAGGAGATTATTATTTACCTGCGTCATCCTGAAAAGTTTTCTCGGCTGGGCGGACAGGTACCGCGTGGGGTGTTACTTAGCGGCCCCCCTGGAACCGGCAAAACCCTGATGGCCAGAGCCGTGGCCGGAGAAGCCGAAGTGCCCTTTTACAGCATTTCGGCGTCCCAGTTTATCGAAATGTTTGTCGGTGTCGGCGCCAGTCGGGTGCGTGATCTGTTCAATAACGCGAAAAAGAACGCCCCCAGCATCATTTTTGTCGACGAACTGGATGCGGTTGGCCGGGCCCGCGGAACCGGTCTGGGCGGCGGTCATGACGAAAGAGAGCAAACTCTGAACCAGCTTCTGTCTGAACTGGACGGTTTTGAACCCCACGATGAAGTCATTGTCCTGGCGGCAACCAATCGTCCGGATGTTCTGGATACAGCCCTGTTGCGTCCCGGTCGGTTTGATCGACTGGTTGTTATCGGTCGTCCCGACTGGCGCGATCGCGTCGAAATCCTCAAGGTCCATACTCAGAAGATGCCCCTGGCGGATAATGTTGATCTGGAGGTGATCGCCAAGGGAACACCGGGCATGGTTGGCGCTGACTTGCGCAGCCTGGTCAATGAAGCCGCCCTGATTGCGGCACGGGACGATGACGACAAGGTCACAATGGAACATCTGGAACAAGCCAAGGACCGGCAATTGATGGGGATGGAACGAAAGCTGTTCATGTCCGACCTCGAACGTCATATCACCGCCGTTCATGAAGCCGGCCACGCCCTGGTCGCCAAAGCCCTGCCGAATACCGATCCCATCCACAAGATTACCATTGTACCGCGTGGACAGGCCCTGGGGGCCACCCAGCAGCTCCCGACCGATGATCGTTATCATTATAACCGCAGCTATTTACTTCAGCGGATGAGCGTCATGCTGGGGGGAAGGGTGGCGGAGGCTCTGGTCTTTGAGGAAACTTCCACCGGGGCGCAAAACGATCTTAAACAGGTGATGGATCTGGCGGAGAAGATGGTCTGCCAGTGGGGAATGAGTGAACGCCTTGGCCCCTTAAGTTACCCGCGCGGTGAGGAACACCCGTTTCTTGGGCGCAAGCTCAGCGCAGAAAAAACCTTCAGTGAACGAACAGCCTGGATCATCGATCAGGAGATCGGGGAACTGGTCAACTCAGCACAGGCAACTGCCAGAGACGTTCTCAGTGCCAACCGTGAACTGCTTGACCTCCTCGCCCGACGCCTGCTGGAGGAGGAATCCCTCGAGCAGGACGCGTTCGAGCGCTTTCTTGAAGACAACGGGAAGATACAGTCGCCCGGGCAGACAGACTGATCAGCGTCTGCTGACCGGATATCCGTTCTGCAGCCAGTCAGACAGACCGGCGCGGTAGGTGTACACATTTTTATGCCCGGCTTGACGAGCCACGACCGCGGCTTCGGGGGCAAGGCCTCAGCTATAGCCGCGACAATAGAAGACCAGGGGGATGTCTTTATCCTGTGGCAACAGCAACGGCAGCGAACGAAACTGGTTGCTGGCTTGTGAACTGATATTGATCGCTCCGGCGATATGACCATCGTAGAACTCGCGGGCGGTGCGGACATCAATAATCAGAACATCTGCTGTTTGCGCACGCAGTTGTTGCAGCTCCTCCGCAGTTAAATCAGTAACGGCCCGGGATTGCGCCGGCGCCATGGTGGTCGCCAGCATCAGGAACAATGCTGCTGCAGATAAAACGGAAATGATTCGATTCATGACGTGACCTTTTCCCTCACCCTTTTCTCCCCGACAACTAGCTCAGACAGTCCTTGCAGACACCATAAACAACCACATTTTTACTGTAAACTTCCCCCCACTGCTGCACCTCAGGCGGTAGCTCAAGCTGATCGACGGGGCTCCAGTCAAAATCCATGATCTTCTTGCAACGACTGCAGATCAGATGATGATGGCGGGCATGAGCTACCTCAAAGCGGGCCTGACTTTCAACGGTTTCAACCCGGTTGACCAGACCATATTGAACAAAAGTCGAGAGGGTGCGATAGATGGTATCAAGCGACAGGGTCGGCATTTTATCCTGAAGGCGCAGATACAACTGCTCAGCACTCGGGTGATCCGCTGCCTGGGCCAGCTCTTTGAAAATTTCCAGGCGCTGCGGGGTCAGACGCAGATTCTGACGCCGGCATGAAGCCTGAAAGAAATCCATTTGCTCTTTAACTGCTGTTGTCACAATCTGGTTACCACCTTGCTAAGAATATTTCCTAGATGATTGTTCATTGTGCCTACAAATGTCAACCATCCGTTAACTTTTATTCATTCTTACTACTATCCAGCCATTGATTCTATCTATGCGAAACATTAAAGCTACCGGCATTACCTGTTGGACAGGTCCCTAACGGTTTGATTAAGCTGACAGTTAACAATCAAATCAAGCATATGGGATAAACCAGCCATGAGAGTTCTTCATCTGATCAGTCAGCACCCGGACAGCACCGGTAGTGGCATTTATCTGCGTAACATCATCCGCGAGGCCGCCCGGGCCGGCCATGAGAATTTCCTGATCGCCGGACTTTCCGCTGCAGGGCTTTCGCAGATTGAAGGAATTGACCCAACTCGCTGTCAGTTTATCCGTTTCGGGACGAAAGAACTTGACTTTACCATTCCGGGGATGAGTGACATCATGCCCTACCCCAGTACCCGCTTCAGCGACCTGACCGGCGACCAGCTTGACCGCTACGAACATTGTTTTGCCCAAGCGGTAACTGCAATGGTTGATAAAGCCGAACCGGATATCATCCACAGCCATCACTTGTGGATTATTTCAGCCCTGACCCGGCGCCTTTTTCCCGACATCCCCATGGTCACATCCTGTCATTCAACCGACCTGCGCCAGTCGGTCCTGTGCCCCCACATCAAAGAGCGGGTTCTGGAGCCTTGTCGGTGTATCGATCGCATCCTGGCATTAAGTAGCGACCAGCGTGACAATATTATAAACCTTTACGGCATCAACCCAGCAAAAATCTCCGTTGTCGGCGGCGGTTTCGATGACAGAATATTCAGCCCCAAAATAAAAAAAACTATGCCAGCGGTAAAGATACTCTACGCCGGCAAGCTCAGCTTTTCCAAAGGGGTTGACTGCCTGCTGCGGGCGTTCAATTCCCTGTCTGACAAGGATGTTGAACTGCATCTGGCCGGTTCCGGTTCCGGGGATGAAGAGCGCTACTGCCTCGAGTTGGCTGCCGGCCTGGGTGAGCGGGTCCACATTTATGGTCACATTGATCAGCGTAAACTGGCAGCCTTGATGGCCGACTGTCACATCTTTATTCTGCCTTCTTTTTTCGAAGGTCTGCCGCTGGTGCTGCTTGAAGCGGTAGCCAGTGGCTGTCGCATCATTACCACCGACCTTACCGGTTGCCTGGAACTGCTGGACGATGCCGACACGGATCTGGTCGAACTGGTTCCCTTGCCGCCGATGGCACAGATTGACCGCCCCGCTCCAGGGGATATTGCCCTGATAGAAAATCGGCTGATCCTGGCGCTGCAGAACATGGTGACCCGCGTCCGCATCAAACCGACACCCTCGCTCAATAATACCCGCAAAGTGACACACCCCTTTCGCTGGCCGGCCGTTTGCGACAGAATCTTTCAGGCCTATGATGCGGTGAGAGCGCAGGGCTGATGCCGCTATAGCAGATGACTTGTGCATCTTTTTTTGAAAACGGCAAACTGCCGACCGATATCCGTATTGACTCCGCCTTTGCAACTGCGGTAGAAAGTCTCCTGCTTGCCACCATAACTCAGTTGGTAGAGTAGCTGATTCGTAATCAGCAAGTCGGCGGTTCGACTCCGCCTGGTGGCTCCATAATAAAAACAGGCACTTAATCGCTAAGGTCAGGTGCCTGTTCTTTTTTAAACTGGACTATCCCACTATAAGTTCAACGGTCAGACAACGACGCCGTATTTTTCTGCACACCTGCCAAGGGATGCTACATGGTCATCTTCATCGTGGGCGAGAAACTGAACCAGTCTTGCGGTTTCGGTATCGGCCAGACTCACCAGTAGCCGGGCATGAACATCAACAAAATAGCGCTCCAGCTTGATGGCGCAGGTTAACGCATCATTGATGCCGATGGGTTGTTTTGAGCGGTGCAGCACGGCCCGGGCTTTTTCATGGATGCGTTCGACCTTTTTGATCGTTTCATTTTCGGTAATTTCCAGGTTGCTTTTGGTGATAATTTTATCGACGAATTCAAGCAGGATGGCGTGCTGTTTTTCATCATCGACAAGTTGCAGAAAAACGTCTTTGACCTCCTGGTCGATGCCTTCTATCGTGGCAAAGTTCTGGTACACTTCGCTCAACATCATTTCCACTTCGCGGCACATTCTGATTAACTTCATCTAAAGTTTATCCTAAAAAAGAGGGGCAGGATTCGAGGTTTTTTTCATTTATCAACCCAGGTCATCCCGCCATCAACGCCGATCATGCCACTGAAGCAGCTTGACCAGATAGCGGGATTTCATCTGTTCGCTCGCCAGCGCCCGCTTGATCGGTGAAAGCTTCAGAACTGCGCCCAACAGGGCGGCCAGGGCACGATGACTGAAAAGTACCTGATTGTCAAAAATCAGGTGCTGCAGCTTGCCCCGTTCAATCGCCATCACCACAATCCGATGGACACTGTCGACCGGCGTAAACACCCTTTTCTCGCGCGGGACCAACGACAGACTACGCGGCCCACAGACCCGTACACAGACGCCGCACCCGAGGCAGATATCGGGATGAACCTTGGCGACATGGCGCCTGGGTTGCCGGGGATCGTTGGCAGACACCAGCCCGATCGCTGCGACCGGACAGACCCGCACACAATGCCCGCATCCGGTGCAACTGGCCAGATCAACCACGGGAAGAAAATTAGAAGTATGGACCGGCTGCAATATCCCGTATTGACGGGCGGCAATCATGGCTTCGCAACAGCAGCCACAGCAGTTGCAGATAAAGTTTACCCGCTTCTGAACATTTTCGCCGAACTGGACCAGATTATGTTCGTAAGCCTGATCCAGCAGTTCCAGGCATTCAACAACATCAATCGCCCGGGCATAGCCGCTGCGGGTGAGCGATTCGGCACTGCTGTTGAAGGTCATGCAGACATCCAGCGGCGCGCTGCAATTCTTGCCCAGATGTTCCATCTTGTGGCGGCAGTAGCACAGGCCGACTCCGATGTGACTGGCCGAGCTGATCACTTCTGAGGCCCGTTCATAATCGAGGACATGTAATGCCTGCTCAACGGCACCATCGTCAACTGCCGACTCATTGACAAAAACCCGACCAAGCTGGGTCTGACCATCGATAAAAAGACTCTTGATAAAATCTTCCTCGACATTCAGATACTGATAAAACAATTCTGCCAGCACCTTCTGATCAACATCTCCGCGCAGCCGCATCAGGGAAAATTCAAAGAATCCTGCCATTGGCGGCGGCAGCACATAAACCGTGCCTTCCTTTTCTTCGACGTCCACAAGGATAGCCCGCCCGGCCAACTCATCAAGAATCTTTTGAGTTTCCACCTCACTCAATGTCCAGCGCCGGGCGGCATCCGCCACCCTGAAAGGTTGTACCGGCAACTGCGCAATCAGCTCCGCTTCTTTCTCACTGACGAGGATTTTCAGTATTTCATAGAGGGTTCTGGAAGGCGGGGCCCCTTGCGGGAAACGATTGAGACGTTCGACCAGCCCCTGGTAGGCAGAAGATTTCAGCGTACGATGAGCCATCATGACTCCTGATTGTAGCAATCGCCCGGCAATGTTAATGCGACTGAATCATGTTATCTTGTTTCCAGTGCGAAAACTGAATTGTATCCATCGTTAGTTTCCGGATGGCAATTATCTTGCTGCAGGTAATTTCAGCGCCTCGTAAAGATACAACATGCCGTAAATCAACAGGACCGAGCAGATAACACAGCCAATGCAGGTAACAGCCATAATCACCGCAACGCGCGGATGCTTGACCTGCCAGCAGCGCCAGGTAAGAAAAGCGGTGAGTAAGGATACAGGAATCAATAGCATTAGAAATAACATCAGATCCTCATGAGGCAAAACAGACAGGTCTTAAGTTTGTAGCTGCGCAAAAATTCGGTCCAGAGTCGCTCCCAAGATCACATGATTAACCCCCATGCCCAGATAACCGGTTTGGCCATAGGTATCATAATCGGCAATCTGGTCAATCAATTCCGCCAGTTCGACACGGGACAGGGTACAGACTTCGAGACAATTCAACAGCTCGTCGATCCGGTGCGCAATAAAGTCGGGCAGATCCTGCTGTTCCCGGGCAGTCCTGGTAACCTTTCGTAATTGCTCAATCTGCTCCATGCACATCTCCTCGCCGAAAGACATATCAGCGGCCTTGACCGTGGAGAGCAGGATTTGCTCTACTGACCGTCATGTTATCATAGCTTTGTCACGCCTCCAAACGGAGTTGATATGAACCGCACTACCCTATTAAACGCAACAGTTTTTTGCTGCCGGCTGTTCTGTTGTCTACTGGTCTGTTTTTTGCCTGTCTCTATAGTCAATACAGCTACGGCCAAGGCTCTGGACACCAGCTCCTTTGTACGTTGTATCGATGAGTTGGGTAATTCAGCAGAAAAACAGGGGGTTTCAACGGAAATATTTAACAAGGCAACCGCTGAAATTGCTCCGGATATGAGAATAGTGGCGCGTCTGGACAAGCAACCTGAATTCTCTTTGTCACGTTCTGCCTACCTGGCCCGTCAGGTTACTGCAGAACGGATTCGTACCGGACGGACCAAAATGGATGAACACCGGGAACTTCTCCGCGAAATAGAGGCGCACTACGGCGTTGACCCGGCAATTCTCGTGGCGATCTGGGGGATGGAATCTTCATACGGAGCCGCCGCCGGGAATGTTCCGGTGGTACAGTCCCTGGCAACATTAAGCTGTTATGGTCGGCGGCAATCTTTTTTTCGCAACGAATTCTACAGCGCCCTGCGTATTCTCGAAGAGGGGGACATAAAACTAAATGAATTTCTCGGCTCCTGGGCCGGAGCCTTCGGTCAGACCCAGTTTCTGCCTTCAAGTTTTGAGCGCCTGGCAGTGGACTACAGCGGCGATGGACAGCGCAATGTTATCGGCAACATCTCTGATGCTCTGGCCTCTGCAGCAAATTATCTCAAAGATGCCGGATGGCAGCCGGGCTGGCCCTGGGGGTTTGCTGTTAGCGTACCAGGGGGGGCAAATGCCACCGACTATCACTGGAAAGATCGTAATTCCTTAGGCTTCTGGAAAGAACAAGGAGTCAGGCGCCTTGATGGCAGCCCCCTGATAACGGCTCAACTGCCTGCAACAACTGCGGCCGGACTGCTCGCCAGCGAAGATGGAGCAGGCTCACACTTTCTGGTATTGACTAATTTTGAAGCCTTGCACCGCTACAACCCGGCCGTTAACTACGCTCTGGCCATCGCCAGCTTGGCTGAACACCTTCGCGACTGATTTTTTCGCACTATCTACCCCATTTCCTGGTCAAAAATATGTACATCTCCTCCACGAGGATGTCAACTCCGACAATATCCAGCTGTTGCGAACCCGCCTTTAAGTGCTTTTTTCTATTGAACAATCCCGCTCAGCATTGTTCAGTAAAATTCATGAAAAGCTAATAAAAAACTATTGCACACACAATTAGGTTGTGCTAATTATATCAGATACATGGGTTGTGTGCGTTTTCTGTTAGGTCGTGGCACGCATCCCCCAAAAAAAACAATCGACATTTTCAATAGTGAGGGGCACAACGCTGCAAGGAGGAGTTCGATGAAAAACTTTCGGCTGGGGGTAAAGCTGATCGGGGGGTTCGTACTGGTTGGACTGATTACCCTGGGA
This sequence comes from Pelovirga sp., assembly GCA_041686715.1. Lineage (GTDB taxonomy): Bacteria > Desulfobacterota > Desulfuromonadia > Desulfuromonadales > Geopsychrobacteraceae > Pelovirga. The sequence continues at coordinate 16,395 of JAWLDI010000009.1, read as the reverse complement.
GTCGGATTGATAGGCGTTCGCGGCATCTCCGGTCTGGGCGAAAATGTCACCGAGATTGGCGAAGAAAAACTACCGGCAGTTCAACATCTGGAAGCGATGAGAGCAGGGGGGCTCGAGCGGGTAGCAGGTCACCGGGCACTCCTCAACCCGCGCCTGACCCTTAGCGAAAGGGCTGCCGTTTATGAAAAAAACAGCCAGGCACAACAGCTTGTGCAACAGGCTATCGATGCCTACCGGCAACTGCCGCGTACCGCAGAGGAAGAAGCCCTGTGGCAAGAACTGCTGGAAGCCTGGGAGCAACGCAGAACGGCTGTTGAGCGGTTTATGGAGCTGTCACGCGCGGTTGACGATCTGGGAATTCTTGATCCTGTCGGGCTTCGTGCCGACCTGCAACGTTTCCGGGGTGATCAATATGAAACTGCGGTCATGGTCCTTGATTACATCCATACCGGTATGGGATACGGCTGGAACTATGACCTTGACAATTCCCCCTTTGAACTCTGGACCGCACAATTTGAAACCGACAGCGACAAGTTGCGTGACCTGGTCAAACAGGCCCGGGCAACCCATGCCGAATATTATGAAGCAATCTCCGAAAACCGCGAAATGCGGCGAGCCGGAGATGCGGCCGGGGCCCAGCAACACTACGTGGATGTTATTTCACTGAGCATAGAAGACACCTATGATGTTTTTTTTGCACTGCTGCAAGTAGCAGACGAGGCCGTCACTCTTTATGAAGAAATGATGGCGCAACTGATGGGGCCCGTCCAAACTCGTACTGATCATGCCCATCAACTGCTGGACGACCTGATCAGCGTTACCGCCTCCGACGCCGCCGATGCGGTCAACACGGCGGAAAACCAGGTGAGCCGAGCAATCACCCTGAGTGTCATCGGAATGGTGGTCGGCACCGTTCTGGCTCTGTTTTTCGGTCTGCTGCTGACCCGCAGCCTCACCCGCCCGATCGGTCAGACACTGGCGATGATTGAAGATCTCGCCCACGGTAAACTCGGCAACCGGCTGAAGATGGACCGTCAGGACGAAATCGGCAAAATGGCCAAGGCGATGGATTCATTTGCGGACAACCTCGAGCACGAGGTCCTGGAAGCTTTTGATCGCCTCGCCCATGGCGATTTCACCTTCGAAGCCGAGGGGCTGATACGCGAACCACTGAACAAGGCGAATAGCAGTCTGAACGAACTGGTTCACGAACTGCTCAAGGCAGCCAACCAGGTCGAATCTGCCAGTTCCGAGATTTCCGGTGCCAGCCAGACCCTGTCTCAAGGCGCTACCGAGTCCGCGGCTTCGCTGGAAGAAATTTCCGCTTCCATGAACGAGATAGTCGGCCAGGCACGCCAGAGTGCCGAAAATTCGAAAGAAGCCGACACCCTTTCCGGCACCGTACAGCAATCTGCTCAGAACGGTACTGAAAAAATGAAAGGCATGACGGAAGCCATGACCGAAATTGATAAAGCCGGTCAGGACATCTCTAAAATCATCAAAACCATTGAAGATATTGCCTTCCAGACCAACCTGCTCGCACTGAACGCCGCCGTCGAAGCAGCTCGGGCCGGGCACCATGGTAAGGGCTTTGCCGTCGTTGCTGAAGAAGTACGAAACCTCGCGGCGCGGAGCGCCAAAGCTGCCAGCGAAACAACCGCCCTGATCGAAGGAACCGGACAGAAAACCAAGCGGGGCATGCAGGCCGCTGAAGAGACCGCGGCCGCACTGAATGATATTGCTGCCGGAATTACCAAAGTATCAACCCTGGTTGGTGAAATATCCACAGCAATCAACGAACAAACCGAAGGTGTCAACCAGATCAACATCGGCATAAGCCAGATTGATCAATCAACCCAGCAGAATACCGCCAGCGCCGAAGAGTGTGCATCGGCGTCGGAACAACTCGCCAGCCAGGCTCAGGAGCTCCGGAGTATGCTGTCAAAATTTATTCTGAGTGACGACCCTGCTGCTGTCCGGCCCCCGGCAATGGCGAATCACCGCAACTCTGCAGCAGGTTCAGCAACAAAAGAAACGGCAACGGGATGGGCGGAATTACCGCCGCCCACGCCGAAAAAAAAGGCAACCGACAAAAGTATTACTCTTGATGACGATGAATTCGGCAAATACTGAGATCCGCCCCTGACCCGCATTTATTGAACATTTACTGTCACCGCAGAAGGGAACATTGTGTTCCCTTCTGCTTTTCTTTGTGTGGTTCATCGTCTATATTCTCCCTGGCTTTGACCGCCACCAACAGGGATCGGCACGCTGCCCCTGCCGCCATGCCGGTCATCCGGGTCCCGTGAGGACTTTTATTTTACCGGAACGAAAATGGTCCGACCAATTGTCTTTTTATGGTTGACTTTTCGTTTCAGCTCCGTTAGAAATTTGAGGCCTGCAAGGGTTTTTTTACCCGTAATAAAAATCCATCTCTTGTTTTTTACTCATCAACCCGTCTTTGTCGGCGAAGGATTTTCCCTATGTCCGAAAGTCAACTGCTCGATTACATCTACGTGATCGCCTTTCTTTTCGGCGGAATCTGCATTGCCGTTGGTCCGTTGATCGTCGCAAACCTGGTCAGCCCGACGTCGATTCTTAAAACCACCCTGGATCCTTATGAATGTGGCATGGACATCTTTGGCGATGCCCAGGATATCCGCTTTCATGTCAGCTACTATCTTTATGCTCTGATTTTTGTCGCTTTTGCTGTCGATATCCTTTTTCTGTTTCCGGTGGCAACCGCCTATCACCTGGTATCCGGCGCCCACGGACTGATCGTGCTGTTTATTTTCGTTTTTGTCCTGTCCCTGACGGTTGTTTACCCGTGGGTCAAAGGAGTTTTTACATGGCCGAAGAGAAGAAAAACCTCCTGAGGGTCCACACCCAGACCGAAGAAGCCCGCCAGCGCGAGCTTGACGGTCATCCCCCTGAGGAACTCGATTCCATCGTCCATCTGGCACAATTTGAGAAAATACTCAATTTTTGCCGGGCCAATTCTCTGTGGCCAATGACCTTCGGCTTGTCGTGCTGCGCCATTGAGATGATGGTGGCCGGGATGGCCCGCTTCGATCTGGCCCGCTTTGGTGCCGAAGTGTTTCGCCCTTCACCACGCCATTGTGATCTGATGATAGTTGCCGGCACCGTCAATAAAAAAATGGCCCCAGGGGTACTGACCCTCTACGAACAGATGGCCGCGCCCCGTTACGTGATCGCCCTGGGCAATTGTGCGACGTCGGGCGGACCCTTCGCGGTTGAAGAAAACTACAATGTCATCGAAGGGATCGATCGTATTATTCCTGTCGATGTCTATGTGCCGGGTTGCCCGCCGCGTCCGGAAACATTGTTCGAGGCCATTTTCAAATTGCAGGAAAAGATTTCCGGCAAGCGTTTCCCGATTCCGATGAACAAGATGCCCGAAGGAGTCTGACCCATGGAATCAAAAGATTCCGTTATTGCAGCTTTTCAAAAAATCCCGGTCAAGGTTGAAGAAGTTGATTTTCAACAGCGTGGTTATCATCTCGAGGTCATCGTGAAAGAGGGGCAGCTACGTGCTTTCGCTGAGCTTTTGCGTACCGGCAACTTCTACTTAAGCTTTATCTCCGGACTCCATCTCGCTACCGGCATCGAAGTCAGTTATCAGTTTGCCAACTATGGTTTTCCCTGTCGACTGCTGGCCCACGTTGCTGTTGATGCCGACGGCAGCCTGCCAACCATCGCCGACATCTTTCAGGGTGCTAACTGGCACGAGCGAGAAACCAAAGACTTTTACGGGGTGATTTTTCGTGACCACCCCAATCTCAAACCGTTACTGCTGGCCGAAGACATGGAAGATCTCAAACCGCTGCTCAAGAAAGAAAAGACCCTCAAAGATCGTGCGGCCATATCACGTGCCCAACCGGAAACCGAGCCGGCACCGACCGCCAAGGAGGACGCGTAATGACCAGCATGGCGGAAAAAGGTGAGCATCGCTATGTGCTCAATATGGGGCCGCAACATCCAAGTACCCACGGCGTTCTGCGGGTGATACTGGAAATGGAAGGCGAGTATGTCATGGATCCGCAACCGGTTCTCGGCTATGGCCACCGGATGCATGAAAAAATGGCAGAAAGTCGTTCCTGGCCCAATTTTCTGCCCAACGCTGCACGCATGGATTACCTTTCCGCACTGATTTATAACCATGGCTATGTCGGCGTGGTAGAGCGGCTGGCCGGCATTGAGCCGACACCACGGGCAGAATATATCCGCGTCATCACATCTGAACTCAACCGCCTCCAGAGCCATCTGTTATGGCTGGGCGTGCTGGTGCTCGACCTCGGGGCGTTTACCCCGATCATGTACACATTTGAAGATCGTGAGAAGATCCTCGATATCCTTGAGGATGTGACCGGGGCACGCTTGACTTACTGTTATATGCGCGTTGGTGGCGTCGTAAGGGACATTGATGACAAATTTATCCAGCGCACCCGCGAATATATCGACTGGCAGCGTTCACGGATGCCCATGTACGAGAAGCTGGTCACGGGAAATATCATTTTCCGCAAACGGGTCGAACAGATCGGCGAATTCACCCCTGATATGGCCCGCCGTTTTGGCTTGACCGGGCCGGTATTACGGGCTACCGGCATTGGCTACGATATTCGTCGCGCCGAGCCCTATTCCGTCTATCCCGAATTTGATTTCGATATTCCCACTGAAACTGCCGGTGACTGTATGGCAGCTTACAAGGTTCGGGTTCGCGAGATAGAGCAGAGTCTGCGCATTCTTGAACAGGCCCTGGATAAACTGCCGGAAGGGCCATGTATGGCGAAGGTACCGAAAAAACTCAAACTGCCGGCAGGAGACGCCTGTTATGCGGTGGAATCCCCCCGTGGCGAGCTGGTGTACCACTTGACCGGGGATGGCAGTGACACCCCGTACCGAATGAAAATTCGTGTTCCGTCCTTTTCCAATCTGAGCCTTCTGCCCGAACTCTGTCGGGGAATGCTCCTTTCTGATCTCTGTGCCTGCATGGGCAGTCTGGATCTGGTGATCCCGGAGATCGATCGATGAGCGATGTAATGAATACTGGGTTTCTTCCTCCGGAACTGTTACGCATCATCTTCACCGTGATCTGTGCCATTGTTGTTGTCTTTGGCAATGCGGTCGTCATGGGATATCTGGAGCGCAAACTAGCCGGGCGCTTCCAGCGTCGCCCAGGTCCGATGGAAGTCGGCTTTCACGGCATTCTGCAGCTGGCCGTCGATGGCGTCAAACTGGTCGGCAAACAATTGATCGTGCCCAAACAAACGGATAAAGCTCTCTATCGACTGGCGCCGATTATTTCTTTTGCTCCGGCCATCATGCCGATGCTTGTCATCCCCTTTGCACCCAAGCTTCAGGGGCGCGATTTTGATGTCGGGCTGCTCTTTATCCTGGCTGTTGTAGCGATCAATGTTCTCGCTATTCTCATTGCCGGCTGGAGCTCCAACAACAAATACTCCCTGCTGGGCGCCATGCGTTCGGTCGCTCAGAACGTTGCTTATGAAATCCCGATGCTGCTGACCCTGCTGTCGGTTATTCTGGTGACCGGCACCTTCAGCCTGCGCGGGATTGTTGAGGCACAAAGCGGCGGTGCCTGGTTTATCTTCTTCATGCCGGTGGCCTTTCTCATCTTCTTTGCCGCGACCCTGGCTGAAACCAACCGTGCCCCTTTTGACCTGCCGGAAGCCGAAAGTGAACTGACGGCCGGTTTCATGACCGAGTTCAGCGGCATGGGCTTCAGCCTCTTTTTCATGGCTGAATATACCTACATGTTTATCGCCTGCTCTCTCACCGTCATTCTGTTTCTGGGTGGTTGGAGCGGACCGCCATTGCCTTATGGCGAGTACACATCGGCCCTCTGGTTTTTTGCTAAAGTTTACGCTCTGCTGCTGACCATGATCTGGATCCGCTGGACCTTTCCACGGGTACGTTTTGATCAGCTGCTGAATTTCTGCTGGAAATATCTGGTTCCATTTTCCCTCGTTCACCTGCTGGTGACCGCCGTGGTGCTGAAATTATGAAAGAATATTTCGCCCTGATTTTTACCGGGGGCAAAAGTCTCATCATCGGGATGATCATCACCCTGCGCGAACTTTTCCGTCCGGTCGTGACCGTTCAGTACCCGCGTGAAACACTCCCGATCTCACCAAATTTCCGTGGTCATACAATCCTCATCCGTGACGATGAGAAACCGAGCAAACATCGCTGCATTTCCTGCAAGATGTGTGAACGCGAATGCCCTTCAAACTGTATTGATCTGGCCGGAGAAAAACGTGAAGGAGTCAAGGGAATGGTGTTGGTACGCTACCAGCTTGATTTTACCAAGTGCAGCCTGTGTGGCACTTGCGTTGAAATCTGCCCGACCGATGCCCTCGATTTTTCGCAGGAATATCGTCATGTCGGGTTTAGCCGCGAAGAATTCCATTACGACCTCCTGGCCATGGTGGAGGAAGAAAAATGACCCTGTACCGTTATCTAGGTGAAGCTATCTTCTTTGGCTTCATCATCTTGATTATGTTTGGGGGCCTGGTCACCGTCTGGTCTCGCCTGCTGATGCATGCCGTGCTCGGGCTGGCTGTTGCCTTTATCGGCGTGGCCGGACTTTTTTTTCACCTGGGATCGCCCTTTATGGCGATGATGCAGGTACTGATCTATGTTGGCGCTGTCTGTGTCATGCTGGTGTTCGGAATCATGGTTGGTCATTCCCCCACCCAGATTGACCGTTTACGCTGGTCCGGCAACAATTTTCTGCTGGCCTCCGGAACCTGTATCGCCGGTTTTGTGCTGCTAACGACAACCCTGATACGCACCCGGTGGACAGCGGCAGCTGAGCGGGTCGGTGATTTTACCATGCAACACCTGGGCACAGCTTTTCTGCATGAATTTGTTCTGGCATTCGAGCTGATTTCCGTGGTGTTGCTGATTGCTATTCTGGGCGCGATTATTATCGCTCGCCCCCCGCAAGAGAGTGATCCGTCATGATGCCGAGTGACCACCTGACAACCTATCTGATCGTTGGTGCCTTCATGCTCTTCGTCGGCCTGTTCGGGATGATTCGCCACCGCACCTTGATCGGCATGCTGATCTGTGTCGAACTGATCCTCGCCGGAGCCGGGGTCAACTTTATGGCTTTCAACTATTTTGTCGCGCCGGACCCCGCCGTGGGGCAGGCCTTTACTCTGTTTATTCTGGGAATTGCTGCTGCTGAAGCGGCAATCGTTATCAGTCTCGTTATTGCCATTCATCGGCGCTTTAACAGCGTTGATCCCCAGGCAATCAACGAATTACGCGGCTAACTTCGAGGACCAGGCACACACATGGAACCTATTATCACCTCCAAAGTCCTGCTGGCAACCCTCATCCCGATGGTGACCGCAGCACTAGTCATGGCTACCGGCCGCAGTCCAAATGTGCGCGAAAGCGTGTCTTTTGTCGGTGCTGTGCTGACTTTCATCTCTGTTATGATATTGGCCCCCGGTGTTCTTGCCGGCGGCAGTTATGCCCTTAATCTGATTACGATTTACCCGGGCATCAGCGTTTCATTTTACCTTGATCCCCTCGGTCTGGTCTTTGCCGGAACGGCCTCGTTTTTATGGATTCTGGCTTCGGTTTACTGTATCGGCTACATGCGCGGATTAAGCGAACATGCCCAGACCCGCTTTTACGTCTGTTATGCCGTCTCGGTAGGTGCAGCCATGGGTGCGGCCTTTTCTGCCAACCTGTTTACCCTGTACCTGTTCTACGAAATTGTCTCCATCTTTACCTATCCACTGGTCATGCACCATCAGGACGAGGAAGGTTATAGCGGCGCACGAAAATACATCATCTATCTGATGTTTACGTCCAAAGCGATGCTGCTTCCGGCGATGGCTATTATCTATGTGCTTACCGGAACCCTTGATTTCAACATGAGCGGAGTTCTTTCCGGCATCTTCCCTGCGGATGCTGACCGGACTATGGTCATCATTGCCTACCTGTTGTGCCTGTTTGGATTTGCCAAGGCCGGTATCATGCCCCTGCACAACTGGCTGCCTGATGCCATGGTCGCCCCTACACCGGTCAGTGCCCTGTTGCATGCGGTCGTCGTGGTCAAGGTCGGGGTTTTTTCCATCTGCCGGGTCATGTTGTCCCTGTTCGGCGTTGATCTGCTGGGCATTACCGGCATGGGCACCTTCACCGCTTACGTAGTGTCCTTCACTATCATCACCGCATCCGTTATCGCTCTGACCCAGACCAACCTCAAAGCGCGACTGGCCTACTCTACCGTCAGTCAGCTTTCGTATATTGTGCTCGGAGTCGCCATGCTCACTCCCCATGCTATTACCGGTGGTCTGTTGCACATCGCTAATCACGCCTTTGCCAAAATCACCCTGTTCTTTTGCGCCGGTTGTATCTTTGTCGCATCAGGAAAAAAGGATATCTCCGAAATGGGCGGGCTGGGTTGGCGCATGCCGGTCACCATGGCTGCCTTTGCCCTGGCTTCTTTAAGTATGATCGGTGTCCCACCGGTCAGCGGCTTTGTCAGCAAGTGGTACCTGGCTCTTGGAGCCATGGATATCGGCAACGTAATTCTGCTGGGGGTACTTTTGATCAGCAGCCTGCTTAACGCCGGTTATTTTGTGCCGGTGGTACTCAAATCCTTTTTTGGCAAGCCCCTGGCAACCGATACCGAGGTCAGTAGCCTTGAGCGTCAACCGCTGGTACTGCTGATGGTGGTACCCTTGTTGATTACCGGTGTTATTTCTGTACTGATCGGCATCTGGCCAGACCTTTTCCTGAACACGATCAAATTGATGGTGGGCTCATGATCGCACGTTGGATAGATTACCTGCGCGAACGCGCCAATATTGTCCGAGGCTGTTTTTTTGCCTTTCTGCTGTTTGCAGTGATCTTTGATTTTGTCATCGAACGGTCAAAACCGCACTTTTTCGGAGACACGATCATCGGCTTCTGGTCGTTGTTCGGACTGCTCGGATGTCTGTTGATGATCATTATCTGCAAGGGACTCTCCCACGTCTGGCTGGAACGCAAGGAGGACCCTTATGATAACTGATCTGTTCATGCATCCAACCAGCTGGTTCATTCTCGGCGCCCTGTTGATGCCTTTTGCCAAACGTTTCGGTATCCACAAGATCTGGCTCATCGTTATCCCTCTGATAGCCATGGCAACCATTTATCGACTGCCGGACAGTTTCGGCATCGTTAACTACCTCGGTTTTGAGCTGCAGTTCGGCCGGGTCGACAAGCTGACCTTCATTTTTCTCCATGTATTCACCCTCATGGCGCTGATCGGCTGTATCTTCGGACTCCAGGTCAAGGAAACCGGACAGCATATCGCTGCATTTCTTTACGTTGCCGGTTCACTGGGAGTCACGCTGGCCGGAGACTACCTGACCCTGTTCATTTTCTGGGAGTTGATGGCATTTGCCTCAACCTTCCTGATCTGGTACCGCAAGAAAAAACGCTCCATTGAAGCCGGATATCGCTATCTTCTGGTGCATACCGCCGGCGGCCTGGTGCTGCTGGCAGGAATCTTCCTCTTGTATCAGACCGGCCATGACCTTTCCTTCGGCATACTGTCCCAGGAGGGCGCCGGTTGGGCAGAATATCTGATCATGATCGGTTTTCTGCTTAATGCCGCAGCACCGCCCATCCATGCCTGGCTGCCCGATGCCTATCCGGAAGCAACAGTAACCGGCGCGGTCTTCATGTGTGCCTTCACGACCAAAACCGCCGTGTACGTGCTGCTGCGCGCCTTTCCGGGCTTTGAGGTGCTGGCCATCGTTGGTGCCTGCATGGCCCTCTACGGGGTTGCCTACGCGGTCATCGAAAATGACGCCCGGCGGATACTTGCCTACCACGTTGTCAGCCAGGTTGGATACATGGTCTGCGGGGTCGGTATCGGCACCGCCATGGCACTTAACGGTGTCGCAGCCCATGCCTATGCCCATATCATCTATAAAGCACTGTTATTCATGGGCGCCGGTGCGGTCCTGGAGATGACCGGACGTTCCAAACTCAGCGAACTCGGTGGTCTTTATCGCACCATGCCGCTGACCATGATTTTTACCATCATCGGCGGCATTGCCATCTCCGGTTTCCCGTTGACCAGTGGTTTCGTCAGTAAATCAATGATCATTGCTGCGGCCGGCTATAACCATCAAACCGTGCTGCTGGTCATGCTGATGCTCGCCGGGGTCGGAACTTTTCTCTCGGTCGGAATCAAGCTCCCCTATTTTATCTGGTTCGGCAAGGATTCCGGTATTCGCGCCAAGGAAGCCCCTTGGAACATGCAACTGGCGATGGCGATGGCGGCTTTTGTCTGTATCCTGTTTGGTGTTTATCCGGCAGCTCTGTACAGTATGCTTCCCTATGCTGCCGAGTACCATCCCTACTACGCCTACCATCTGTCGGAAACCTTCCAGCTCTACGGTTTTACCGGACTGGGATTTTACCTGATGGTGAAATACCTCAAACCCCATGATGTTTCCAATCTGGACCTGGACTGGTTCTATCGGAAAGGTTCGGTACGTTTCATCAGTTTCGCCAAAGGTCCGGTAGTTTCCGTCAATGATTGGGTCAGCAATGTTTACAAGAACATCGGACTGCGCATGACCATGGCACTGGCACGGGCGTTCTCCTGGTTTGACAAGGAGGGCATCGACTGGACCATTGATGGTTCCGCCCGCAGCATCGTTGAAGGGGGAAACAGTGTCCGCCAGATTCAGACCGGTCGGATTCAACATTACATTGCTGCCGGGGTGATTGCCGTAGTGGTGGTGCTGGTAGTGGTGATTTTTATTTAGGGTTATCGTACACACACTTTAGTCCAAACGTAGGGGCGACGCATGCGTCGCCCTGGGCAAGGTATGCCTTGCCCCTACACCCAAGGAACGATCGTGGAACAGTATCTGATTTATAATCAACTGAATTACCCTATCATCTCCGTGCTGCTGCTGTTGCCGCTGATCGGAGCGGTTGTGGGTCTGCTGTTTAAGAGTGATAAAGCACAGCTGCTGTGGGGGCTGGGTGTTACGGTAGCAACAGCATTAGCGTCGCTGCCCCTGTATACCCAGTTCGATCGCTCGACCGCCCAGTACCAGTTCGTTGAATTGCGGCACTGGCTACCGACCCTGGGGCTCGACTATGTCGTTGGTGTCGACGGGATCAGTGTGCTGCTGGTGCTGTTAACCACTTTTGTCATGCCTCTGTGTGTACTCTGCTCCTGGAGCTATATCAAAGAGCGCATGCGCGAGTTCATGTTTGTGCTGCTGGTGATTGAAACTGCCATGATCGGTGTTTTTGTCAGCCTGAACACCCTGTTGTTCTTCCTGTTCTGGGAAGCGATGCTGATTCCCATGTATCTGATCATCGCCATCTGGGGTGGACCACGCAAGGACTACGCATCGATTAAATACTTCCTTTATACTTTCGCCGGCAGTATCTTCTTTCTGGCATCTATCATTGCCCTCTATGTACAGACCGGCAGTTTCTTCATCCCTGAGCTGATGGAACACAGTTACAGCTTTACCTTCCAGGCCTGGATTTTCCTTGGTTGTGCCCTGGCCTTTGCTGTCAAGGTGCCCATGTTCCCACTGCATACCTGGTTGCCGGCGGCTCACGTCGAAGCACCGACTGCGGGCAGCGTCATCCTCGCCAGTATCATGCTGAAACTTGGTGGTTACGGCTTTCTGCGGTTCTGCCTGCCCATGGCGCCGGAAGCGACCTGGTATTTTATGCCCTGGCTGATTGCCCTGTCACTGGTATCGATTATCGTCGGCGGTTATCTGGCGCTAGGCCAGAGCGATGTCAAAAAGCTGATCGCCTATTCCAGTGTCGGCCACATGGGCTTTGTCACCCTGGGAATCTTCCTGCTGAATGATCAGGGGATCAAGGGCGCAATGCTGCAGATGATCAACCATGGCATTACCACCGGAGCCCTGTTTATTCTTATCGGCATTATCTATGAGCGCACTCACAGCCGCGAAATGAGTGTCAACCGCGCCCTGGGGTCAATGATGCCGCTGTTTGTCCTGTTTCTGGGTATTTTCAGTCTGTCATCTTTCGGCTTTCCCGGCACCAACAGCTTCGTCAGCGAATTCCTGGTACTGCTGGCGGCCTTCTCCAAGTATCCACTGGTCGGTGCACTGGCCATCGTTGGTGCCATCCTCGCGGCGGCTTATATGCTGCGGTTGCTACAGAGCATGGTGTGGGCCGATTCAGATGGTCACGGCCATCACGATGATGCCCACGACGCGGGGCATGGTCACCTTCTCAAAGATCTGAACGCCCGAGAAATCGGCACCTTGAGTTTTTTAACTATTTTTGTTTTCTGGATTGGTTTTTACCCGACCCCGCTGCTGGAAATGATGGACGTGAGTGTGACTCAACTGATTGACCAGATCGGTAGTGGATTGGACCAGGGCGGTCATGACAATCTCCACCACGCCCTGAATGGTTGGGGCGATAAAATCGCCGGTCTGTTTATGACGCTGAAACCTTAAGCTGTTAACTCCTGATTGCGGACGCTTTATGGAAACCATGCTTTTTTTACCTGAACTGCTGCTGATTCTGCTCGCCCTGGTGTGTTTTTTCACTTCTCTGGGCACCCCCCGAACCGGCGTTCTGCAGGGTTCGGTGATACTTTTCTCAATTCTGGCACTATTTGCGACAATGGCAACATTCCAGCAGACCGGCACCCTGTTCTACGGTGCCTACCGCATAGATCCGCTGTCGCAATTGTTCAAACTGGTTCTGTGTACCGGCCTGGCGCTGATCGCCTGGGCCAATCCGGGGCTGCGTGGCATCGAAAAACGTCTCCATCCTGAATACTATCTGTTTATTACTGTCAGTACCCTGGGGCTGGTCATGCTATCCAGCGCGGTTGAACTGCTCACCATCTTTCTTGCCCTGGAAATTTCTTCCTACGCACTGTTTGTTGCCATTCCTTTCCGACAACCCTTTCATGGGCGTCAGCAATATGAAGCGAGCATCAAGTACGTGCTGTTCGGGGCTGCAGCTTCAGGCTTGAGCCTGTTCGGCATGAGCTATATTTTCGGTCTCTCCGGCACCACTTATCTGGCTGAGTTATCAACCCTGATACCCGGCATGATCAGTTCTGAGCCGTTGGCGCTGGCGGGCATGATCCTCTTGCTGTGCGGCTTTTTCTATAAACTGGCACTGTTTCCCATGCACTTCTGGACTCCCGATGTCTATCAGGGCGCAGCCAACGAAACGACCAGCTTTATCGCTACCCTGCCGAAAATCGGCGCAGTCATCCTGCTGTTACGTCTGGTCAGTCTGGCGGGCGTGGATATCACCGAGTTGAGTTGGGCATTGGGCATTCTCGCGATTGCCTCCATGACCATCGGCAACCTTTCTGCGCTGGTTCAGAATGATATCAAGCGCCTGCTGGCCTATTCGAGTGTCGCGCATGCCGGCTACATCATGCTCGGTGTGATTGCCGGAACCACACTCGGACATGCCGCGGCTATCTACTATGCCGTCGGCTATCTATTGATGAATCTGGCCTGTTTTTTCGTGCTCTATCATGTGAGTACCGATAACCGCAACCTTAATCTTGATGATTTGAAGGGGCTTTACCGTCGCTCTCCGCTACTTGCTTTTGTGCTGGCCGCCGGTGTATTCAGCCTCGCCGGCATCCCGCCAACAATCGGTTTTACCGGTAAATTCGTTCTCTTTACTTCAGCATTTCAACAAGGGCTCTACGGACTGGTCGTTCTGGGCCTGATCAATGCTGCCATCTCGATTTTCTTCTATCTCAAAATTGTCCGCGCTGCCTACCTGACCAGCAGCGATGATAATGGCGGTACCGGGCAGGTCTCTCTCCATTTAAGCAGCAAAGTGCTCGGTCTTGTCCTGGTTATCGCTATTATTCTGCTGGGAGTGCTGCCGCAACAACTGCTTTCTGTAGCCAAGGCTGCGGTCGCCTTTCTGTAACAACCTCACGGGTCCGGCTTTAAACCGGACCCGTGAGGCGCATGTTCCCACTCTTTGAAACACAGCACCCACCTGGTTCGAATTCAACTGAAATTGGTCACTGCCTATGGTCCGGATAGTACAAAAAGGCGTTCAGTTTATACGACTGTGCTGGTCATGAATTCTGTTTTTGTGTATCTTTAAACTGTTATTATGGGTCTACCCGTAAACTCTTAACAGCAGTACAGGATCAGCAATCCAGGGAAATAGTGGGGTCTCTCGGCGGCAGTCAAGCGGCTCAGGAGAGTGACAAGCCTCCCTTGGCACGTAAATTCCCGGCCGGGGGTCGAAAAGAGACATTCTCAACACTCATTTTTAAAAAAGAGGGATAACAAATGCGAGCAGTCCAAATCACTGAAGGTATTTACTGTTTACCGGTCAACCTTGAAAGCTACAAGCTCTTTGAAGGGATGTGGCCGATGCCCAACGGTATTTCCATCAACTCCTACATCGTCCAGGGAGACAAAACCGCTCTGATTGATCTGCTGGAAGATGTCGGCAACAAACCGGCAGACTTTGACGCTGAAATGGCGTCCATCGGCATCAGTGCCAGGGATATTGATTATCTGGTCCTCAATCACATGGAGCCCGATCATACCAGCTGGTTGCCGGTTTTTCACGCCCGCAACCCCGACATGAAAATCCTTCTGACCGGCAAAGCAAAACAGTTGCTTAAGGACTTCTGCGGTATCGAGAACAACGTTGAAGTAGTTAAAGATGGCGATACCCTCGATCTGGGCCAGGGGAAAGTGCTTACCTTTTATGAAACCCCTAATATTCACTGGCCGGAAACCATGATGACCTATGAGAGCAGTAGCGGCACCCTCTTTTCCTGCGATGCGTTCGGCTCTTACGGTACCCTTAACGATGTCTACTTTGATGATCAGTTGTCGACTGTCCAGCATGATTTCTTTATTAATGAGGCGCTGCGCTATTACGCCAATATCGTCTCCAGTTTTTCCACCTTTGTCACCAAGGGCATCCAGCGCCTGGGTGCCCTCGATATCAAGGTGATTGCGCCCTCCCACGGCATCATCTGGCGTGAAAATCCGCAGGCGATTATCGATTCCTATACGCGCTTTGCCGGTTATCTGAACGGTCCTGCTGAAGCGGAAGTTACAGTGATCTGGTCGAGCATGTACGGCAACACTGAAAAGCTCGTCAACAACATTGTCCAGGGGGTTCGCAGCGCCGGGCTGCCGGTACATGTTCACCGGGTACCGGACGATCACGTCGGTCTGATTCTGGCCTCCGCATGGAAATCGAGCGGCATCATCCTCGGCATGCCGACCTATGAATATGAGATGTTCCCGCCCATGGCCTGGGCACTGGATATGTTCCGGCGCAAAAAAGTCTGGAACAAAAAAGTTCTGCGCTTCGGCTCGGCGGGCTGGTCCGGTGGCGCTCAGCGTGAACTGGACCAGCTGACAGAAAAACTCAAATGGGAATTCATCGAGCCCATCGAGTGGAAAGGGGCACCGACCGATGCTGAACTGGAGCTGGCGTTGCAACAAAGTCGCCTGCTCGCTGACAAGGTCAAAGAATTCTGCGGCAAATAGTGCGTTTCCAGCAATAGCCGACCCGCCAACGTGTGCGGGTCGGCTTTCTTTTTTAATCCTGGTTGTTTTTGTCAGTATCTGTTGATGCTGCGTGCTCAATGTATAACGGACTGCTAATGGATGAAAATTCACCATGGATGTGTCATATCTGTGATCGCACCTCAACCACTGATGATGCCGTCACCTGCAGTGAATGCTATAAGCTTTCCTGCCGCAGCCACATGACGACGACAACGGTCTACAACCAGCACACACGTCTTTATGAATTAGTTCTTATCTGTGCCCATTGTCATATCAAAAAACATCTTTAAGTACCTGGATTATCCACCTATGAAAAACAGTAGACCCGTTTACTCAGATCAATTCGGACGCCTCTGTCCCGAGTGCGCTCAACCGCAGGCAACCTGTCGCTGTAGCAGATCAAAAAGCCTTGAAAAAGGCGATGGCATCGTCAGGATTCAGCGTGAGACCAAAGGACGCAAAGGCAAGGGCATCACCCTGATTACCGGTCTGGACCTGCCCCTCCCGGCCCTGAAGGCCCTGGCCAAGGAGCTCAAGCAACGCTGTGGCACCGGTGGTACCGTTAAAGACGGTGTCATCGAGATCCAGGGCGATCAGCGTGACCTGCTGCTGAATCTGCTGCAGCAACGAGGCTGGAAGGTCAAACTCGCTGGCGGGTGAAACGACGACCAAAAGACTCCGCTGCAGCTGCCAGATATTACCCGACACAGACCCGCGAGTGCGCCTGCCAACAGGATAAGTTTTTTTTCACGAAAGACCTTAGATTACAGTTGACTAATACCGTCTGCGTAAC
>JAWLDI010000008.1:0-36490 GCA_041686715.1 Pelovirga sp. | reverse complement strand
TCAATTCCTGCACCTGGTTAACCGACCAGAGATCCAGGCTGCACTCATCGTCATACTCTAGTGTCGGCAGATACATATCCGCTGTCAGTCGAGCCCTGGCAACCGCTTCAAAGCGTTGTCTAAAGGCGGTCAGATTTGCCTCGTTTATTGTCAGTCCGGCGGCCATGGTGTGTCCGCCATACCCATTGAGAAGATCGTCACATTCCTTTAATGCCTGATAAAGATCATACCCCCTGATCGAACGTCCGGAACCCTTGCCGATGCCATCTTCAAGAGCGATCAGAAACGTCGGGCGATGGTAACGCTCCACCAGGCGACTGGCGACGATCCCTATCACTCCGGAATGCCAGTCGCTACTGGCGAGAACGATTGAACTGCTCTGGTTTGTGTCTTCTTCGATACGTCCTATGGCCTGATCCAGTACTTTTTTCTCCAGGGCCTGGCGCTCCAGATTGCAGCGATCAAGCTGCTGTGCCAGGGATTCAAGGGCATCAGCCTGTTCACCCAGCAGTAGTTGAACTCCAAGAGCAGCATCTTCGAGACGTCCAGCAGCGTTAAGCCTCGGGGCCAGGCGAAAACCGACGACACCACTATTGACTGAGGTCACCCCGGCCACCCTTTTCAGCGCGGCAATTCCGGGCCGTGGCCTTTTTTCCAACAGCTTCAGGCCGGCAGTTACCAGGGTGCGATTGACACCTGTCAGCGGTGCAATGTCAGCAATAGTTCCAAGAGCAACCAGATCCAGGCAATGGCGTAAATCCGGTTCACCACCGGAAGAAAAATAATGGCTCTGGCGTAATCTTTTGCGCAGCCCGATCAGCATAAAAAAGGCAACGCCGACACCTGCCAGATCGGGGTAAGGAAATTGATTGGAATCGAGATGTGGATTAACAAGAGCTGTAGCAACCGGCAACTCGTGACCGGGTTGATGATGGTCGGTAACAATCAGATCGACACCCAACTCCCGGGCCAACAGTGCTTCGGCACAGGCACTGATGCCGCAATCAACGGAAACGATCAACCGGCAACCGTCCTGTGCTGCCTGGTGAACAGCATCGGCAGACAAACCATAACCGTCCTTGAGGCGCAAAGGGATATGGTAGCTGACATCGCCCCCTAAAGAGCGAAGGACTTCAACCAGCAGGGCACAACCACTGATACCATCGACATCATAATCACCATGGACAATTATTTTCTCACCTGCTGACAGGGCGGTTTGTAACCGCCGACAGGCTTTGTCCATATCGGGAAGCAGATCTGGATCGGGGAGAGAAGAGAGCTTTGGCTCAAGAAACCGGGAAGCTCCGGCAATGGAATCATAACCGCGCTGACATAGCACCCGGGCCAGAAAGGGGCTGATATTCAGAGAGTCAGCAAGCTTGTCTGCCGATGACAGTAAAGGGGCATCAGCCCTTAACTGCCATCGGCGGTGGCGAATCGGCAGCATAGCAACCCTGCAATTTCCCCGGGGTCAGAATAAAGGATAGCCGACGAAGCTACTGGGCTGACTCGCCGGGAACCGGCGGATGGTTCTTCATGAACTCTATTTCAGCACGAATCTGCTCCACATTGCTGTCGGGATTCAACGCCAGGAAGCTTTCCCATGCATCAATAGCCTGGGGAAAATCCTGCATATCATAACGATAGACAACACCCATGTTGTAGCGGCTCTGGAGATGATTCGGGTCAAGCTCCGCTGCTCTTTCAAAATTATTGACGGCACGATCATACCAACCGAGGCGCCGGAACATGGTTCCCTGATCGGTAAGAACATTGGGATCATCTGGATTCAGTTCGAGAGCTTTTTCGTATGCTTCAATGGCCTTCATCGGCTGTTCGGATCCAAAAAAATTGTTTCCCAGCTGAATCCAGGCGTTACGATTATCCGGTTCACGTGCCACAATCTCTTCAAGGGTGGCAATCTGTTTTTGATAATTCACCACCGGAGCGCCTGTCACCGGTGGCGAAGCACCGCCTGTAGTGTCCTGGGAGGTCGTATCACGCTGCCAGTTGGAATAGATGACTCCGGCCAGCACCCCAATGACTAACGCCACAATGGCAAAAACAATTGTTTCTTTTTTCATAGCAGCTCCTGGGCTGTCAGCAGTCCAAACAATCAGGCCGGTTTAGCCGCCTTTTTCTGCCATATCAATAATAGTGGGCTGGCGACAAATATCGAGGAATAAGTACCTACCAAAACACCAACAAGCATAGCAAAGGCAAAGTTATGGATCACACCGCCACCGAGAACAAACAGGGACAACACAACCAGCAGCGTGGTTCCCGAGGTAATGATGGTTCTGGAAAGGGTTTCGTTGATACTGCGATTGAGAATAAAGATGAAACTCTCTTTATTATGCTTGCCCATATTTTCACGAATACGGTCGTAAACAATAATCGTATCATTCAAAGAGTAACCAATGATGGCGAGAAAAGCTGCAATAATGGGCAGGTCTATCTCCTTGGCGAACAGGCTGAACATTCCCAGGGTAATCAGGACATCGTGGGCCAGCGCAATAATCGCACCGATAGCAAAACGAAACTCAAAGCGCCAGGAGATATAGGCAAGAATACCCAGCATGGCATAAAAGATTGCCAACATCCCTTTATTACGTAAATCCTTTCCTACCTGGGGGCCAACCATTTCGACCCGCCTTACCTCGACCTGGCCGGCGCCGTAGGTCTGCTCAAGGGTCGCGGTAATATCGCTGGAAACACCTTGCAACTCCCCGGTTGTACGTTCAACACGAATAAGGAACTCGTTCATTTCCTCGCCGAAACGTTGCACTACAGGTGTTCCCAACTCCAGATCAGTAAGGGCGGCAGTGATTTCACGGGCATCGGTTTGCTGTTCGAATTGTACCTGAACGAGGGTCCCACCAGCAAAGTCGATTCCATAATGCGGGCCACCATGGCCAATCAGTGAGGCAGCTCCGGCCAGAAGCAGCACCAGAGAAATAACCAGGGCAATTTTACGCTTGCCAATAAAATCGATATTGATATCCGGCTTGATCAGTTGCATGCCGTCTTTCTCCTTATATACTCAACCGCTTGACATTGCGGTTTTTCAAGAAAAAATCAAAGATAAACCGGGACACAAAAATTGCCGTAAACAACGAAGCAATAATCCCGATCGAAAGAGTAACGGCAAAACCACGTACCGGACCGGTTCCGAACTGGAACAGCACCAGAGCTGCCAGCAAGGTTGTCAGGTTGGCATCAATAATTGTTGAAAAAGCCTTGCTGTACCCGGATTCTATGGACAGTTTCGGGGCCCTGCCCAACGCCAGTTCCTCGCGAATACGCTCAAAGATCAGCACGTTGGCATCAACCGCCATGCCGACCGTCAGCACAATACCCGCCAGACCGGGCAGGGTCAGGGTGGCGCCGAACATTGACAACATGGCAGCAATAAAAAAGAGGTTCATGGTCAGGGCGGCAATAGCAATCAGCCCCGACAACTGATAATAGATAATAATGATCACAAGTACCAGCAAAGCACCGACCCAGATCGATTTGATACCGCTATCGATGGAGTCCTGACCGAGGGAAGGACCGACGGTACGGTTTTCAAGTATTTCCACTGGCGCCGGTAGTGACCCGGCGCGCAGGACAATGGCCAGGTCGGTCGCCTGTTGCGAAGTAAATGAACCGGAAATCTGGGCACTGCCGCCGGAAATCCGCTCACGGATGACAGGAGCGGAATAAACAGTGTCATCAAGGACAATAGCCATGCGCCGGCCGACATTGGCGGCAGTAATCTGATCAAAACGGCGCGCGCCGACAGCATTGAAATCGATCGAAACATATGGCTCGTTGAAACGGGTATCGATACGGACATCGGCATCCGCCAGCAGGTCTCCAGTCAATACGGTCTGGGTTGACACCACCAGCGGTGTTTCCGATTCCGCCCCGGTGGCGCGATTAACATTACGCTCATACAGAAGCTCGGTGCCTTCCGGCAGTTGTCCGGCCAGGGCATCCTGAATGTTCGCCGTTTCATCAACCATCTTGAATTCGAGCCGGGCAGTTTTTCCCAGCAGGGATATGGCCCGGTCCGGATCGTCGACACCCGGCAACTGAATGAGAATACGATTACCAGTCTGACGTTGCAGGGTGGGTTCACTCACGCCAAACTGGTCAACCCGGTTGCGCATGGTTTCCAGTGCCTGGCTCACAGCGTAGTCCTTGATATTTTCAATCTCGTCGTCGCTTAACCGGTAATGCTTTTCGATATAACCACCGGCGCCTGTCATGGTGGCCGGTTCAAGAGCCGGGAATTCTTCAGTCATCAAGGCATCAACCTTGCGCCCCTCTTCCTCATCATAAACCTGAATCACCAGACGATCACCCTGACGACGCTCAATCCGTTTGTAGATAATGTCCTGTTCCCGTAAGCGAATATCTGTTTGATCGATGATGGTGTCAACACGGCTCTCAACCGCTTTATCAACATCCACACCAAGGACCAGGTGCATCCCCCCCTGCAGGTCCAGGCCCAACTGGATCGGGCCAAAGGTTTCCGGCCACCAAGTCGGCACATCACCGCGCATCATTGTCGGGACAAGAGCAAACAGCGACAGAAGCAGGCAGAACAGTACCACCAGACCCCTGATATTAAGACTATTGGACATCTGTGTCATATCTCCTAGCAGTGCAAGAAAACCGCATATAACGCGGGACTTTTATCGTCTGTTACTGTCGTACCTCGGTAACTGAAGCCCGATTCATTTTAATTTTGACACCGTTGGCGATTTCCATGGTAACGACGGCGTCCTCAACGGAGGTAATTTTACCATGGATACCTCCGGCACTGACGACCATATCGCCGGTTTTCAGATTGTTCACCAACTCACGATGCTGTTTGGCACGTTTCTGCTGTGGACGAATCAGTAGAAAATAAAAAATGGCAAACATGGCCACCAGCATGATGATTCCCTGGTAACCACCACCCTGTCCCTGTGCTGCACCTTCAGCCATAGCATATGCTTCTGATATCATTGTTGTCTCCTTGTGATGATTGGTAGAAAAATTTTCTTCCTGTAAAAAGTTTCCGATGATGCGAACAGTACTTATGACGGCTGCCGTTGCGCATAAAAAGAGGTTCGGTATTCAGAAAAACAACCAGCCGCTATCGCATCTCTAATCTCGCTCATCAAGCGAAGGTAATAGAAAAGATTGTGGTGCGTGTTAAGCACCGAAGCAAGAACTTCTCCACTGCGATACAGGTGGCTCAAATAGGCACGACAATAATTCCGGCAAACATAACACTGACATTCTGTATCGATCGGCTGGCTGTCATCACGATAGCGTGCCTGTTTGATACTGACTTTGCCGAACCGGGTAAAAAGAACACCATTACGGGCATTGCGGGTCGGCATGACGCAATCAAACATATCACAGCCGCGGGCAACACCTTCAATCAGATTTTCCGGCGTACCAACCCCCATCACATAGCGTGGTGATGCCGAAGGCAGCAAGGGTAAACTGTGTTCCATCATGTCATACATCAGGGCGGTTTCTTCGCCTACTGAAAGGCCGCCTAAAGCATACCCTTCAAAACCGATCTCCAGCAACTGTTCGACACTGTACTTGCGCAACTGAGTATCCATCCCCCCCTGGACAATACCAAACAGCGCGGCTTGTGATCCCGCCGGTACCAGCGCACGACAGCGCCTTGCCCAGCGGGTGGACCGATCTGTTGAAGCAAGGACATACGACCGGTCCGCCGGATGTGGAATACATTCATCAAAGGCCATGATAATATCAGAGCCAAGTGCCAGCTGAATCTCCATCGACAGTTCCGGTGTCAGCTGATGCCTGCTACCATCCAGATGGGAGCGAAAGTCTACTCCATCCTCGGTGATCTTGCGCAGCTCGCCGAGGCTGAACACCTGAAAACCACCGCTGTCAGTCAAGATCGCACGATCCCAGTTCATGAAACGATGCAAACCACCAAGCTGCTGAACCAGTCGATGACCGGGTCGCAGATAGAGATGGTAGGTATTGGCAAGGACAATCCCGGCACCTATCTCTTTTAAAGTCTCCGGCAATATCCCTTTGACTGTTCCCTGAGTGCCCACGGGCATAAAGGCCGGTGTTTCTATGACACCGCGCGTCGTATGGATACGTCCATAACGCGCCTGCGTCGCCTGATCCTGTGCCAGCAGGTCAAACCTGAAATCTGTTTTCATCATTCTCCGCTGCTATTTACGTAATCAACATGCAATCGCCATAACTGAAAAAACGGTATTTTTCGGCGATTGCCTGCTGATAGGCACGCAGGATCAGTTCTCGTCCGGCAAAAGCACTGACAAGCATCAACAATGTTGATTTCGGCAGATGAAAATTGGTAACAAGCGCATCAACGATGTTGAAACGATAGCCGGGAACAATGAAAATATCACTGTCACCCGAGCCTGCCTGAAGTACCCCCGCGTCAGATGTCGCGGTTTCAAGGGCCCTTGTTACTGTGGTTCCCAAAGCAAAAATGCGGCCACCCTGCTGTCGCGCCCGGTTGACCATTGTCGCCGTCGCTTGCGGTACAGAATAATACTCCGAATGCATCTTGTGTTCGCGTACATCATCAGTACGAACCGGCAGAAAGGTGCCCGGTCCAACATGCAGAGTGAGATTACAAATCTTTGCCCCCCGGGCATGGATCTGCTGAAGAATCTCTTCGGTAAAATGAAGACCAGCCGTTGGTGCCGCGACAGCACCTTTATGCCGGGCAAAAACCGTCTGATATCGGGCTCGATCCTCAGCCGTATCAGGACGTCTTATATATGGAGGCAGTGGCAGATGCCCGATTTCTTCAACCACCTCAAGAAAATCATCACAACAGGAAAAACGAACGCGCCGGAGAAGTTCGTCCCGCTCTTCGAGTATTTCAGCTGACAGCCGGTCATCAAACTGAATACGGGTACCGACAGGCAGGCCCTTTGAGCTCCTGGTCATACACAACCAGTCTTCTGACTCTGAGGGTTGCGAGTCGCGCCGTACGAGCAGCACTTCAACCTTACCGCCACTCGGTTTACTGCCATACAAGCGTGCCGGAATGACCTGGGTATCATTAACAACCAGAACATCCCCGGAACGAAAAACATCAACAATATCAACAAACTGCCGCGTCGCAACAGTGCCTTTAGCGCGTTCTACGCACATCAGCCGCGAAGCATCACGACGTTGCACCGGAGCCTGCGCGATCAGCCCTTCCGGCAACAAAAAATCAAAATCATCTAACCGCATCAACACACCCGGAATCGTTCAAACAGCGACCTAGACAATCATAGTTGATCACTCTTGTCAATCGCTTTCGAGTGCCCGGCAGGTGGACTGTCCAAGGGAAAGTGACTCCTGTTGTGAGCCATCCACAACAGGAGCGGTAGCCGTCATTGCCGGCGCTCTGACAACTGTTATTGCTGAGGTTGTCCTGGCAAGCGGAGTCAGGAACAACAGATTCGGGCAGCATGCCCCCCTGTCGTCAACAGCTATTGATGCGCCTCATATACAACCCGCCATTGATCGTGTTCCTTGATCAGATAGAGTCGTTTGTGCATATCACCGTTAAAATTATTTGACCGATAGTGCTGCACAAAATTTGCCACGATCAAAGGTGTATCGTCATGGTCGCGCGGGTAGCCCAAAAGAGACACATCACTGAGGGCAATCTGCTGAAATGTTTTACCTGCGAAAACCTGTTTTTTATAGTCACCCCAGCTATCGTAATCAAACCGGGGAGCCCAGAAATCCTTTGAATACATAGCGAGATAAGACTGCAGGTCGCCGCTTTCCCAATGTTGACGCCACTGCTGAATAACCAGATTGATGGCTTTTTTTTGTGCAAGCCAATCCTTCCGGCTTATCCATTGCAGTTTTTCGCTGATGATCACCGGGGTGCGTCCGACAACGACATATTGTTGAATTTGCTCAAATTCTTCATTGGTTAGAACAACACATCCTTCGCTGTCAAGTGGCGGGCGACTGAAAAGGGTTCGGTCTGTTCCATGCAACCAGATACCGAATCCGGTCTTTTGCTGTCGGCGATCAAACTCATTGGGATAATTGATCGGAAAAGCGCCGCTGCCGTAGAGTGGTGGAAGCAGATCTGCAGCGAGATAGCTGGTAACAAAATAGGTTCCCGTCGGCGTTTTGAGATCGCCTTCAATCATTTTATCACCGACCTTCTGACCCAGGACAATATAGTAATCGTCTACCAGGCGGGGCGCCTCTCTGTCCTCCTGCTGACTGAAAACGTAGAGGCGATTTTTACTTTTATCAATCATCAGTGCATATGGCGTACTCTCCCCCAGAGCAATCAGAGAGCGTGGCACACGATCACCATTCAACAGCGACAAATAACCCTGTAAACGGGCCAGAGCCTCGCTGCGCAGCCCCTCGAGCCGCTGTTGACGAATGCTATCATCAGGCTCGGTCGGGGCGGCCGAACCAATAGCGTCAAGGGGGGTAAAGCGTGCCGAGAGCAAATCTCCAAGAACCAGATGGGCAAGCTCAAAGCGTGGAGCCATACGGGTGAGTGACTTGAGCTGAGCAATCGCTTCATCCATTTTTCCGGCTTGAAACAAGAGCAGTCCGCGTAACAGCAGAGCCTCATAATCATCATCTGAACGATCGAACCATGGTTCCAGGCGCTCAAGCAGTTCGAGACCGGGAGATAAATCCAACCCACTGGTTTCCGGCACTGAATCACTGACAGGAACAAACTGCTCCGGGGCATCAATTCCGGAAGGTTGTGGCCACAAGGCGACAACACGTGCCACAGTAGCAGCGATTAATATAAACAGAAAAAAGGTAGTGACAAGCGTCCTGATCATCGATAAATCAACTCCAGCGACCGTTCTCGCTCAATTTCCCATTCATCTGACTTACGCCGCAGATCAAAGAGTTTGCGAGTCCGGTCAGAATAGCGTTCACTTTGATAATCCTGAATGACTTCGACCTGAAGCAGACCGTCGACTTCCTCACGCAAATCAATATCAACAAGCGTCACGCTGATATCGTCCGGCCGCTGCAGCCGCTCGCGGCGCTGCGCTACCCACTCGTCCTGATCAAGGCCACCGGCCGGGATAAAATCATCACTGTAAAAAGAAAGATATTTTTCCACATCCTGAGCTGACCAGGCGGCAGCCCAGCTTTTCAGAAAATCGACCGGATCTTCACCAGATGCAGCTGCAACCGGTTCCGTCTCGGCAGTTGTTTCCTCGGCAGTTGTTTCCTCGGCAGTTGTTTCCTCGGCATCTGGTTCAGTCTCTGCAACTGAAACCGACTCAGAATCTGAAAGCGCCGCTTGCATCGTTTCAGTTTCACTTATCGTTGCGCCAGCTTCGGTTGCAGTGGCCGTATCTGCCGCGGCACCTGTTGTTTCTATTTCATCCGGTTCTGTCTGCTGAACGACGGCAACGGTATCGCCATTGTCAACATCAACAACGGGCTCCACTGCGACAGGGGAGTTCTGATCGGCCGACTCCGGCACAGCAGAACCTTGATTTTCTCCGGCAACAGTCCGGGCGACAACGGTATCTGCCCCTGAGGGACGGGAAATAACCCCCCGATTCGAAAAGAGATTCAGTTGCAAGGTTGTTCCAGGCTGGTCAAGCTGGAGTGCCCGGCCATAGGAGTCACGCGCCATCTCGGCATAGACCTCACTGAGATTACGATAAATGGTGGCAGCCTGGGTATCCAGCACGATGGCCTGTTCCAGCCAGCTTTGCGCCCGTTCAATCTCTCCTCGGGCGGCAGCTACTGCGGCAAGATTATTGTAGATCTGTGGATGATCGGGAAAGTTCGTCAACAAACGATCAAGCTCTTGTTCAGCGCCGGTCAGATCCCCCTCCAACCACAACCGCGCGACACTATCGAAATCTGGCGGGACAGCCGTCAACGGATGGATCTGCGGCGTTACCACAGGATCAGGTCGGGCCAGAAAAAAATCAAAGGACAGGGCGCCAAGGCAGAAACCGATAACAACACCAATCACCAGGAAGAAGGAACGATTGGCTGAAGGCGTCGTTTTCCCAGTACTGCTCGACGAGCTCGCGACCGGAAGATCTTCTTCCTGTTGGCGATCATCACTAGCCTCGCTCATGGCGGCAGAGCTCGATTCGAGTTCACGCAACTGTTTTTCTATGCGTGAAACCATTTCCATGGCATCTCTGGCTTGCTCGGCGTCATCGTCATCCCCGGCTGCCGGCGGCACCTCCATTTCAGTTCGTAGCGGCACCTGATCAAGTTCGTCCTGGCTCAGAAGCGAGTTAAGCTGCTTGCTAACCTGCTCTATCGTCAGCCGCTCACCAGCTGTTTTGCGGGTCATACCATGAAGCAGGTCTGAACAGAGGCCCAGAGCGGGAGGCACTTCCGGCAGACTGTCATTCAGGTGCTGCATACCGACAGTGAAAGCGTCATCACCGGTAAAAGGAGCGCGCCCCGTTAGCAGAGCATAAAACACACACCCAAGACTGTAGATATCCGTCGCTATTGAAGGGGATTCGCCACGTATCTGTTCAGGACTGGCATATTCCACCTCTGCAACAGACCGGTAATCGAACGTAACCAACGACGCCAGAGAAAAATCGGTAAGCCGGGGTTGACCCTGCTCAAGGTAGATCGTATCAGGGGATAACCCCCCATGAAAGAACTGTTGTCGATGAGCAGATTCAATTATAGCGACAATGGCCCGGGTCAATTCTACAGCCGCGCGGGCAGAACGCTCTCCTGTCAAGGCTTTCTGGAGGGGTGAGCCGGCAGGTAACGGATAAATACAATAAAGCTCTCCCTCTTGATCCAGTGCCCGGATCGGCACAGCTGCCGCGGGGAGATTCAGGCCGGAAAGACTTTTTACCTGATCATGAAATGCCTGTCGTTGTGAACGGCTCCAGCCGGCTGACTCCCGGAATTGAACCAGTTTCTGTTCACCCTGAGCAGATGTGACCAGATATTCATGACGACAGTCGTATTCCGCGAGCTGCCGGATCACCTTGTAATCTGCAATGACCTGTCCCTGCTCCAGCATGAAACCACCTGATCAGCTACTCAATAAGGATTGCGCGCAAAATGTACAGTGCCGCAGTATACAAATCAAGGGAATGTCGGCACAATCCCCAAACCCTGGATTTCGTTGAAGCCGTACATCAGATTCATATTCTGTACCGCCTGGCCGGCAGCCCCCTTGACCAGATTGTCAATAACAGCAACAACAACTGCCCGGCCGGTACGCGGATCCGCAACCAGCCCGATATCACAGAAATTTGTTCCGCGAACATGCGCAATATTGGGCAGCTCGCCCTCACTCAATACCCGCACAAAAGGCTCCCCGGAATATCTCTGGGTGAAAATCTTCAGTAAATCACCGGTAGTATGTGCTGTGACCAACGACGCGTAGCAGGTAGAAAGGATGCCACGATTGACTGGTAGAAGATGAGGGGTAAAGCTGATCTGAACCTCGAAACCGGCGAGTTGGCTTAGTTCCTGTTCAATTTCCGGCGTATGGCGGTGGCTGGCAATGCCGTAGGCCTTGAATCCCTCATTGACTTCACAAAACAGCGATCCTTCCTTCAACCCGCGACCAGCGCCACTGGTTCCCGATTTGCTGTCGATGATCAGACTCCTTACATCTATCAATTGCAGCTCAAGCAAAGGCGCCAATGCCAGGATAACACTGGTCGGATAACAGCCGGGATTAGCCACCAGTCGAGATGTTTTCAGCTTGTCACGATAGCGTTCAGGCAAACCATAAACTGCTTCGGAAAAAAGTTCCGGGCTGCTGTGGGGATGATACCAGTGTTCATAAAGAGTCTGATCATTCAGACGATAGTCGGCGGAAAGATCGATAACCCGGCACCCGGCGTTCAGGAATCCTGGCACAACATCCATAGCTGATTTATGCGGCAAGGCGGTAAAAACCAGATCGGCGCGGGCCGCAATAGAGGCCACATCAAGGGGTTCACAAACCAGTTCACAGAAACCATTTAAAGAAGGGAAAACCCTGTTTATCGGCAATCCTTCATGCTGTCGCGAGGTTACCGCACAGATCTCGACCTCAGGATGACCTATGAGCAAACGTAGTAATTCCGCCCCGGTATAACCACTGGCTCCAGCTACAGCAACTTTTATCATGACCAGCTCCAACGAAAATCAACATTCACCATCAGCCTGATACTACCTGACATGTCATTCATTCCACAAAGGCAGTATAACAGCCGGAACAAGCCGACTGTAGCCCCTATCCTACGCCAAAGTGCGGAAAAATCGCCAGCCTCAACAAAAAAGGGAAACCCCGACGGGTTTCCCTTTTTTGTCAATAATCACAGTAGCACTGATTAACGTTTTGAGAACTGGAAACTCCGACGGGCGGCAGCACGTCCGTATTTCTTGCGCTCTTTGATGCGACTGTCACGGGTTATGAAACCGGCCTTCTTCAGGGTAGCACGCAGTTCCGGATCAACCTCAAGCAGCGCCTTGGTAATACCATGCTTGATAGCGCCAGCCTGACCGGAAATACCACCACCGACAACATTTACGGAAATATCAAATTTGCCGATATTATCTGTCAGCTCAAGTGGTTGACGTACAACCATCTTGGATGTTTCGCGTCCGAAAAACACATCCAGCGGTCTTTTATTTACAGTGATCACTCCGGTACCAGGTGTCATCCAGACACGAGCCACGGATGTTTTTCTTTTACCGGTTGCGTAGTACTTCTGCTCTGCCATCTTAACCATTCTCCCTCGATGTGATCGTCAGTTCTTTGGGTTGCTGAGCCATATGGGGATGTTCACTACCGGCGTAAACCTTCATTTTAGTGATCATCTTACGGCCCAGCCTGTTCTTGGGCAACATCCCTTTTACTGCAGCCTGAACCAGCATCTCCGGCTTTTTGGCAAGCAGTTTCTCCGCATTGATTTCACGGATACCACCGGGATAACCGGTATGATGATAGTATTTTTTATCTTCCAGTTTGTTGCCCGTCAGCTGGATCTTGTCAGCATTTACAACAATGACAAAATCACCGGTATCGACACTAGGGGAATATATCGGTTTGTGTTTACCACGCAATATACGGGCAATTTCCGTAGCCGCACGACCCAGAACAACATTTTCCAGATCGACAACATACCAGTCTCTATTAATATCCTGCTCTTTAGCGATTGCAGTACTCATCGCGTTCCTCTCTGAACATCTGACTTATTAAAAGGTTTGTAGGACTCACAAAGCGTAGAATTTATCTGAGTCCCCCCCCCCTGTCAAGGAGTTTTTCACCATTCTGATCTACTCATCTGACTTGTTCCGCGTCATAATATACCTGCATCAGGCATAATCCCTGAGGCGGGGCTGTCAAGGCTGCCGGAGCTGTATCTGGATTGTCCAACATGGACGTGACGGTTTCAAGCGGGCGGCGGCCACGTCCAACCTCTACCAGGGTTCCAACGATCATCCGTACCATGTGCCGCAAAAAACCGTCCCCCTTAACATCCACATACAGCAGCGGTCCTGATTCCTTAAGGCTTATCTCAAAAATCTCTTTTTCCGACGATCCCGCTGTACAACCGGAACTGCGAAAAGCAGAGAAATCATGAACGCCCTGAATTTCTTTGCAGGCACGGCTCATCAGGTCAAGGTCCAATTGTGCCTTGATACGCCAACTGGTAAGCCTGTCCAGTGGCGAAGGCAAAGGATCACGCAAAAGAGTATAGCGATAATGCTTGCCGGTAGCCCGATAGCGGGCATGAAAATCTGCTGCCACCTTCTCCGCCGCGCGTACGGCTATATCCTGAGGCAGCAAACGATTCAACCCTTCGCGCCAGGCGCTCAACGGCAAGACCCGTCCGGTGACAAAGTGACAGACCATTCCGCGGGCATGAACGCCGGCATCGGTGCGGCCCGAAGAATGCACCCGGATCTGCTCTGTGCTCAAACGAAACAGTGCCTGCTCAACACGCTCCTGGATCGATATGCCGTTGGGCTGCAATTGCCAGCCGACATAGGCACTTCCGTCATAAGCCAAGGTAAGCTTGATTTTTTCCGGCACCATCATACAACGCTGTCAATCAACCGATGGCAGCGGCGATGGCATCTCCAAGAGTGACCGTGTCGACCTTTTTCTCGCCGTCTTGGCCCTGATAAATATCAGCGGTACGATACCCTTCATTAAGGACTTTCTCCACTGCGGCATCAATGGCATCGGCCGCATCCGTCAATGAAAAGGAATAGCGCAGCATCATCGACGCTGAAAGAATCTGAGCAATCGGGTTGGCAATTCCCTGCCCGGCGATATCGGGGGCACTACCACCTGAAGGCTCATACATCCCGAAACTGCTTTCTGCAAGGGAGGCTGAAGGCAGCATCCCCAAAGATCCTGTCAGCATAGCCGCTTCATCAGAAATAATGTCACCGAACATGTTGCCACACAGCATCACGTCAAACTGCTTTGGCCACCGCACCAGTTGCATAGCGGCATTGTCAACATACATATGGGACATTTCGATATCCGGATATTCCTTACTGACCCGTTCAACCACTTCCCGCCAGACGACCGATGTTGATAGCACATTAGCTTTATCAATAGAACAGACCTTTTTGCTGCGCTTGCGGGCAGCGGTAAAGGCCACATGAGAAATGCGCTCGATCTCTGCTTCTGAATATTTCATGGTATCAAAGCCGGTACGAGCAGACCCCGCTCCTTCGATTCCCTTGGGCTCGGCAAAATAGATCCCGCCGGTCAATTCCCGCACCACAAGAATGTCGAAGCCACCTTCGATAATTTCCTGTTTCAGGCTGGAGGCACCGGTCAACGCCGGAAAGATAATGGCCGGGCGCAAATTGCAGAAGAGACGGAAAATTTTCCGCAAGGGCAACAGTGCCGCCCGTTCCGGTTGTTCAGCCGGCGGCAGGGATTCCCACTTGGGGCCGCCAACACTGCCGAAAAGAATAGCATCTGCTGCTTTACAAAGAGCAACCGTTGTCTCCGGAAGGGCCTTGCCTTCGTTGTCGATCCCGGCACCACCTACATTGGCAAAGGTGCGTTCAAAACGAACATCGAAACGACCCTCGACAGCATCAAGAACCTTCAACGCCTCTGTCATGACCTCGGGGCCGATGCCATCGCCCGGCAATACTGCCACCTTAAATACTTTACCCATTGTCTATGGTCTCCCGATTGATTGAAGAAAAACACAACATCTGCTGGTGAAGAAAGTCTTCGGAGCGTGTTTGAGCTCCAGCCATCAACTGGACGCGCTGCCATGTACCGTCAATCAGATGAAGCCGCAGCGCCACAACAGGAGATGATTTTTCACCATCACCAGCAACAAAAAAGCCCTCTGAATTAAGGGCATCGAAGTCGCAGGGACTATAAAAAGGGGGCGCTGTTTTGTCAATTTATTTCTCCTGGTCCGTCTTGTCACCGCAAGGACTGACAATTCCGACCTGATCATGTTATAGTCAGTTCAAAATCACCCTTAACATTGATAGGAGATAGAAACGTGCGTACACTCATTTTGGCAGTTTTTCTGCTGTTTTTTCTATTCGGCGTAAACAGCCTGACCGCGGCGACAGCAACCGCCCTGACCAAAGAAGATGCGGTAGAAGCACTGCAGGAGATCCAGGGAGAAGTTGTGGAAGTATCCCCGGCAGAAATCCCCGGCCTGTATCTGGTAACGGTCAAGATGCAGGGCAAAAACATCCCCCTGTATCTTGATGCCAGCGCAACCTATATGTTTTCCGGCAATGTCATCGACCTGAAACAACGGCGCAATCTTACGGAAGATCTTTTTCGCAGGCTTAATCCTGCCGATGTATCAGCAATTCCACTTGACGATGCCCTGACCCTCGGCGACCCGGAGGCACAACAGCAGGTCATTGTTTTTACTGACCCGCACTGCCCTTATTGCAGTCAGCTGCACAAAGTACTGTATCAGGCCCTCGATGCCGATCCGAATCTGGTATTTCAGATCGTCCTGCTACCGATGCAGCAGAGTTCACAACGAGCCTCCCGGACCATCATCTGCAACCAGTCACTGGAACAACTGGAACAGGCCTTCGCCGGAGAGACCTTGCCGGAACCGTCCTGCGACTCTGAAGCGCTGAATAAAAATCATGCCGTTGCCCAGTCCCTGCAGATTACCGCTACCCCAACCCTGGTTATGCCCAACGGGCAGATACACGCCGGCTATCGCGATCTGGATGATCTGCTGCAGCTCATCAACGAAAACTCGGCTCCGGTGAACTGATTTTTCTTCTGCATCACATTCAAGCAGCGTTAAAAAACCGGCACCCAATAAAGGGTTTGCCGGTTTTTATTTTCTCAAACACCAGAGACTAATAACGGGCATCTGCAAATTCAACCCAGCCGCCGGCAACAACCAGGGCCTTGTCAAAGGAACTGATGTCGAAAGCATAAGACAGAACGTCCCCTCCTCCGGTAGCCGTCACCGTCTGTTTTTCCAGATCTACGGATATATCCAGCGAGCCTTTGGTGCCTTGTGCTATCAATGTATCGATGGCAGCTCTGGGCAGCTCAATCGCCAGCATCCCGCAATTGAACATGTTCTGTCTGAAAATCCGGGCATAGCTTTCTGCGATGATGGTATGAATTCCGTTCACCTCGAAAACCCAGGGAGCATGTTCGCGAGAGGAACCACAACCGAAGTTCTCACGTGAAATAACGACCCTGGCTTTTGCCAGCTGATCCCCCTTGGGATCAAAGCCCTTAAGCGTCAGATCTTCAAGGAGATAAGGTTTCAGGGCTTCCTTGGTGACTTCAGTCAGATATTTTGCCGGAATAATTTCATCGGTATTGATATCAGAGCGGTCCAGGGCAATGGCATAACCGCCGAATTCTTTCTGCATCGTTTGACCTCCTGCAGGATTAAAGGGTTCTGGCATCGGTGATCACACCGGCAATGGCAGTCGCCGCCGCAGTAGCAGGACTCATCAGATGGACCATTCCGCCCTTCCCCATACGTCCGTTGAAGTTACGATTACTGGTGGAGGCACAGACTTCGCCCTCAGCCAACACGCCGTTGCTCATACCCAGACAGGCGCCACAGGTGGGATTGGTCACACAGAAACCGGCATCCATGAACACCTGAATGATTCCCTCAGCAAGAGCATCGTTGAATATCTTTGGTGTTGCCGGTGAAACGATAGCCCGAACCGACGGAGCAATCTGCCGGCCGCGCAATACCGCGGCGGCCTGGCGCAGATCTTCAATCCGGCCGTTGGTACAGGTGCCGATGTAAATCTGGTCAACCCGCGTTTCTCTCATTTCGCTGACCGGTTTGACACAGTCCGGCTTGTAGCCGAACGTTACCTGTGGCTCAAGCGTTGAAACATCGATATCCATAACCTCGATATAAGTAGCATCATCATCGGATTGCCATTTGGAAAACTCCTCCAGAGCTACGGCCTTGTCCCTGTATTCGTTCTGGATAAACGGCCAGAGATAGTCAACCGTTACCTGATCGGGCATGCAGACCCCGGAGGTACCCCCGGCCTCAATAGCCATATTACACAAGGTCATGCGCGCCTCCATACTCATCTGAGCAACCACCGAGCCGCGAAACTCAATAACCCGGTCAGTCGCTCCGTTGACTCCCAGGCGGGAAATCACAGACAGAATGACATCCTTGGCATACACACCGGTCGGAAGCTCTCCTGCGAGGTTGATGCGAATAGTTGCCGGTTCACGAAAGGCACAAACCCCCTTGAGAATACCAACTTCCAGATCGGTGGTACCAACACCGGCGGCAAAGGCACCGAAGGCTCCGTGGGTGCAGGTATGACTGTCACCCATGATGACCGTGTGACCGGGATGGATAAAACCCTTCTCCGGAAAAATAGCGTGGCAGACACCATTGCGGCCGACATCAAAAAAATCGGGAATGTCGTGGCGACGAGCCCAGTCACGAAGCATTTTCGCCTGGGTTGCCGTCTTGCTGTCCTTGGCCGGAGTAACGTGATCAATGACCGCCTTGATTTTGTTACGATCAAAAACACGATCCTTGTCGCGCCAGACCAGATCTGCAATTGCAACCGGGGTAGTGATTTCATGACAGAGAACCCGGTCAATTGAAAGGACCTTGGTGCCGGGAAACGGTTCATCACGCAAATGGCTGTCAAATATTTTTTCCGCTAATGTTTTGCCCATGGAATCTCCTGTGGCGCGCTGACCAACCTACCTACACCGGGGATTGGCTTCTTTTAGTACGACTGGCGATTTTGTTCAGTGCATTAATATAAGCTTTTGCGCTGGCGACGATAATATCGGGATGTGCTCCCTGTCCCAGCACCTCGCGGCCATCTTCTGTCTGCAGGCGCACGGTACATTCACCCTGTGCATCAGTACCACCGGTAATGGCGCCAACAGAAAAGCTTAACAACGGGGCGCTGCTTCTGGTCAACTTTTTGATTGCCTTGAAGGTGGCATCGACCGGACCGTCACCCATCACAGCTGTTTTTTTAGCTTTGTCGTTAATCAGCATCTCTACTGTTGCCGTCGGTGCCGCAAAGGATCCGGAACTTACGTTCATCTGTTGAAGAACGTAAATTTCCGGCACCCGTAACACTTCATCGGCAATAATGGCATCAAGATCTTCATCAAAAATCTCTTTTTTCATGTCTGCCAGGGTCTTGAAACGCACAAAAGCTTTCTCGATTTCATCCCGCGACAGCTCATAGCCAAGCTGCTTCAGGCGATCGATAAAAGCATGACGACCCGAGTGTTTCCCGAGCACCAGCTTGTTCTGATTCAACCCGACCGATTCGGGTGTCATGATTTCATAGGTTGACTTTTCCATCAGCACGCCGTGCTGATGGATCCCGGCCTCATGAGCAAAGGCATTGGCCCCGACAATCGCCTTATTGGGTTGCACCAGGATACCGGTAATATTGGACAGCAGTTTACTGGTCGGAGTGATATGCTCGGTTGCAACATCGGTTTGATAAGGAAGAATGTCCTGTCTGGTTCTTAAGGTCATGACCACTTCTTCCAGGGAGCAGTTACCCGCACGTTCGCCAATACCATTGATGGTACACTCAATCTGACGCGCCCCGGCTTGAACCGCTGCCAGTGAATTAGCTACAGCCAGCCCCAGGTCATTGTGGCAGTGAACCGAAAGAACAGCATCATCTACGTTAGTGACGTTGTTTTTCAGATAACTGATGATTTCCGAATATTCCGAAGGAATTGTATAGCCGACAGTGTCCGGGATATTAACTGTAGTCGCCCCGGCTTCGATAACCGCCTTGATTACCTTGGCAAGAAACGGCAAGCGTGTGCGCACTGCGTCTTCAGCGGAAAACTCGACATTCGGCGTATAGCCTGCGGCACGCTTGACCGCGGCAACGGCCGTATCCAGAACCTGTTGCTCGCTCATTTTCAACTTGTGCTGCATGTGTATATCACTGGTGGCGATAAAAGTATGAATTCTGCCTCTGTCACCAGCGTATTTGAGAGCCTCCCAGGCGCGGTCGATGTCCATGTTATTGGCACGCGAAAGTCCCGCCACCTGAGATGTTTTGAGCGTCTTCGCGATCTTTTTTACCGCCTCAAAGTCGCCGTCGGAAGCGATGGGAAAACCTGCTTCCATCACATCCACATTGAGTCGCTCAAGCTGCTGGGCAATGCGGATCTTTTCCTCAATATTCATACTTGCACCGGGCGATTGTTCGCCATCACGCAAGGTTGTATCGAAAATTATAATTTTCTCTGCCTGTGCCATGGTTGTCTCCTTTTCTTCAGCGGTCCTGGACATCGATGCAGGACGGTTCATCATTATCATGTTGCCGCACTTCTAACCCGCTGTACGCCAGCTCAATCAGGTCAGATTCCATTACAGAACCACCCCCTTTTCGTTGCCTGAACATGTTACCCGAAAAATAAAAAAGCCCTCACCCTGCTATTAACAGGGGCGAGAGCTGAAAGCTTCGCGGTACCACCCTGATTCATCTGCCCAATGTCCTCGGCCAGACCTTGTTCACCCCTTTACGCAGGATCACGGCAGAAACTACTGTTATTTCATCCCTGCAGCTCCAAGGCGAGTTCAGCGCTTTTCCGTACCGGTTCACAGCACCACCGGCTCTCACGAACGGATGCAACGCTTACTACTCCTCTTCATCGCTTTTTAAGCATTTGATATTGCGATTCAACCTAAAACAGCTCGGCAAGTCAAGAAGTTTTCCATCTAACAATTTTAATTTCAGCCGCTAGCCTGTGGCGGCGTCACGACTCAGGAGGCGACGAAGGGGTTCGCTGTTGTTTTTTCCGGCGGGAAAAATAATAACCAACGGGCCCTGAACCAAGATAGATCATTGCGATCAGAAACAGCATGACTTCTGGTCTGGCGACAATAACGATCAGCAGCATGATCGCCAGAACCAGCATGCGAAATGGCTGGCGTTTGAACAGTTCCGGATCTTTAAATGACAGATAGGGAATATTGCTGATCATCAGAAAAGCGAGCAGAAACACCAGAAAAACCATCGAGATCATGCGAATGGTTCCGGTGCCGCCAAGCTGGTAAAACAACAGAACACAGGTAGCCACAATGCAGGCGGCTGCCGGAATCGGCAACCCGACAAAACGCCGCGATTCAACGGTTGTCACCTGTACGTTGAAACGGGCCAGACGCAAGGCTCCGCAGATGACAAAAAGAAACGCCGCCAACCAGCCTAATTTGCCGAAAGGGCGCAGCGCCCAGTCATACAATAGAACGGCCGGGGCAACACCAAAAGAGATAACGTCTGCCAACGAGTCCAGCTCGACGCCAAACTTGCTCGTGGTTCCAGTCAGGCGCGCCACCTTGCCATCAAGACCATCGAAAATAGCGGCCAGCAGAATAAACCAGGCGGCCTTGTTGTAATCACCATCAATCGTCGAAACAATGACAAAAAAACCGGCAAAAATACCTGCTGCAGTTATCAGGTTGGGCAACAGATAAACCCCCTTGCGCAGGTTTTCTCTTTTTTCACTTCGGAGCTTGTCTTCTTCCATCAGCTTATTCTTCCTATAATTGTTTCACCGCCTACGGTCCGCTCACCCAGAGTAATACTGACGTCTACGGCGCCGGGCAGATAAAGATCAACCCGTGAGCCAAAGCGGATCAGACCATAGCGGGCACCCCGCTGAAGCACCTCACCGACAACCGGATAGGTAACAATACGCCGCGCTACCAGGCCGGCGATCTGCACAAAAAGAATATCAGGGCCGCCAGCGGTTTTCAGTAGAATACCTGACTGTTCGTTACAATCGCTCGCCTTGTCGTAAGATGCGTTAACAAACTCACCTTTATTGTAAAACATGTCGATGACCTTGCCATCACAGGGAGCACGGTTGATATGGACATCAAAAACCGACATGAAAATACTCACTTTGGTAACCCGTGAGTTAAAGAAGCGTTCCTCTTCAACTTCCCCGACAAAAATAACTTTGCCATCAGCCGGGGCGACCAGCACTCCTTCTTCGTCCGGTATGATGCGCAACGGGTCCCGGAAAAAATAGGCGGTAAAAAGAGTGAGAAACAGCAGCAGCAGGGTCACCAGTGTCCAGCCAAGCAGGGCAAAAACTAAAGTGACAAAACCAAACAGGGCGATAAACGGATAGCCCTCACGAGCAATGAGTTGATCTGATTTATGCATATTACTCCTTTAAAAAAATCCGAGAAATTCTCAGCCCACCCCTTTGGCGCCGCGACCGATAACCACCGGGCCGGATCGTACAACTTCCTTGACTCCCATTGGCCGCAACAACTCCAATATACCATTGATTTTACCCGGTGCGCCGGTAATCTCAATGGTATAGGTCCTGGGAGTGACGTCAATGACCTTGGCCCGAAAAATATCTACAATCCGCAGTGCTTCAGCCCGGGTTTCAGCCTCGGTCGCAACTTTGATCAGAGCCAGTTCACGGGCAATAAAATCTTTGCTGGTAAAATCAACCACTTTGATGGTCGAAATCAGCTTGTTCAACTGTTTGGTGATCTGTTCAAGAATCCGGTCGTCGCCGCTGGTGACAATGGTCATCCGCGAAATATTCGTTTCAAGGGTGGGAGCAACGGAAAGACTTTCAATATTAAAGCCGCGCCCGGAAAAAAGACCCGATATGCGCGAAAGCACTCCGAATTCGTTTTCTACCAACACAGAAATTGTATGTTTCATCCTCGTCTTTCCTCCTCTGAGGCATTGAAATAAATGACATATTAACCCGTTGCGACTTCGGAAACGGCATTGTGTCCATCCGGAGT
Organism: Pelovirga sp.; assembly: GCA_041686715.1. Taxonomy (GTDB): domain Bacteria; phylum Desulfobacterota; class Desulfuromonadia; order Desulfuromonadales; family Geopsychrobacteraceae; genus Pelovirga. The sequence continues at coordinate 14,234 of JAWLDI010000008.1, read as the reverse complement.
TTCCGGATGGACACTAACTAAGATCATGACGCCAGCACCATTTCATGAATAGCTTTGCCTGCCGGAACCATAGGCAGCACATTCTCTTCACGCGATATGTTGAAATTCATCAATACCGGTCCGGGAGTTTCGAACCCTTTTCTGATCACATCCTCCACTTCATCCACGCGACTGACATTGAAACCGACGGCCCCATAAGCTTCGGCCAGCTTGATAAAATCGACAGGCAACTCAAGCGGGGTCTGACTGTAACGCTGCTGAAAAAACATCTGCTGCCACTGGCGTACCATACCGAGATAGTTATTATTGAGGATAACGATTTTCACCGGCAACTGGTATTGGACCAGCGTTGCCAACTCCTGCGAATTCATCTGGAAAGAACCGTCACCGGAAATATCAATTACCTGACGGTCAGGGAATGCTACCTGGGCTCCAAGAGCTGCCGGCAGACCGAATCCCATGGTTCCCAACCCTCCTGAGGTCAGAAACGTGCGCGGTTGGGAAAAGCTGAAGAACTGCGCTGTCCACATCTGATGCTGGCCGACTTCGGTGGCGATAATTGCGTCATCGTTGGACAGCTCACGCAACTTTTCAATAACAAACTGCGGCTTGATAACACTATCAGACGCTTGATAGGTCATCGGATGACGCTCACTCCAGGCTGCAATTTTTGTCTGCCACGGTTGCAGTTCTTCCTTGAAAGACTGCAAAGCTTCCTCTTTTTCACCGAGGGAAGCTGTCAGTTTGCTCATGACGTCCTTTAAGTCACCAACAATCGGCAGATCAACGGCAACATTTTTCTTGATCGAGGTCGGATCAATGTCGACATGAATAATCCTGGCCTTTTCGGCGAAGCTGTCTATCCGACCGGTCACTCGATCATCAAATCGGGCACCGACGGCTATCAGCAGATCGCACTCAGTTACCGACATGTTGGCACGAAAGGTTCCATGCATTCCAAGCATACCCAATGCCAGTGGATGCTGTTGGGGAAAGGCCGACATCGCCATCAAGGTTGTGGCCACCGGAATCCGGGTCTGCTCGGCAAGTGCCAGCAATTCACCGCTGGCTGCCGACAGGTTGATTCCACCGCCGACATAAAGCACCGGCCGGCGCGCTTCCAGAATCATCCTGGCAGCTTTTTCAATCTGTCGGTAGTTGCCCGAATAGGTCGGCTTGTAGCCACGCAGATCGACTGTTTCAGGATAATTGAAATCCAGTTTATCGACCTGAACATCTTTGGGAAGATCGATCAATACCGGCCCTGGACGACCGGTACGGGCGATATAAAAGGCAGCCTTTACAGTTTTGGCCAGGTCACGAATGTTTTTGACCAGAAAATTGTGTTTCGTACAGGGGCGCGTGATACCGCAAATATCAGCTTCCTGAAAGGCATCATTACCGATCAGGGGGGTTGGCACCTGGCCGGTGATGACAACGATTGGAATAGAGTCCATGTAGGCCGTGGCAATGCCGGTCACCGTATTGGTCGCTCCCGGACCACTGGTGGCAACAGCAACACCGACCTTGCCGGTACTGCGGGCATAGCCGTCTGCCGCATGAACAGCCGCCTGCTCATGGCGAGTCAGAATATGATTTATTGATGAATCATAGAGGTCATCATAAATATTGATCACAGCACCACCGGGGTAGCCAAAGATAGTGTCCACCCCTTCACATTTCAGCGACTCGAGCAAAATCTGCGACCCGGTCAATTTCATCGTTTCTCTCCTCAATTAAAATCAATGATGAACATGTGCATTACGATACAATTGAATGCGTCGGTTTTTATCAGTCGGCTTTACAGACAGCACCGGTAGCGGCGTTGGTTACAACTCTGGCATAACGTGCCAGCCAGCCGCTGTTGATCTTTGGCTGTGGTGACTGCCATTCGCGCCGGCGGCTCGCAAGTTCCTCTGTTGAAACCTCGAGGTGCAGAGTCCGGGCAGGAATATCCAGTGAGATGGTATCACCATCACGGACCAGGGCGATCGGCCCTCCCTGTGCCGCTTCCGGCGATATATGACCGATACAGGGGCCACGCGTCCCACCTGAAAAACGACCGTCGGTGATCAGCGCAACGCTGTCACCCAGCCCCAACCCCATCAGAGTTGCCGTTGGCGCCAACATTTCACGCATTCCCGGCCCCCCTTTGGGGCCTTCATAGCGGATCACAACGACATCTCCAGCGCCGATGCTACCCGCCATCAGCGCTTCCATTGCGCCTTCTTCAGAATTGTAACAACGGGCGCGACCGGTAAATGTCATCATGTTATCGGACACGCCGGATTGTTTGACGATCGCTCCCTCCGGTGCCAGGTTACCTTTAAGAACCGCAAGTCCGCCCTCAGGACGAATCGGCGATGACACCGGACGCACTACCTCTTCGTCAACGTCAGCCACCGCTGATATCAGTTCCTTGATGCTGGCGCCAAAGAGGGTGGGGTTGTCCTTAATCTGGGCTTGCAACTGGTACAGGACCGCCAGTACACCACCGGCCGTATCGAGATCCTCCATGAAGTTTGGTCCGCCGGGGTTCATATGCGCCAACTGCGGCGTCGTTTTACCAAGTTCATCAAAAAGTTCAAGGGGCAACGGCACTTGGGCCTCGTGAGCAAGCGCAAGCAGATGAAGAACGGTATTACTGGAACCACCCAGTGCCAGGTCAACCCGGATAGCGTTCTCAAAAGCTGCACGGGTAAGAATCTGCCGTGGAGTGATCTGATCGCGTACCAGTCCGACAATCCGCTCACCTGAAGCAAAAGCAATACGGCGCTTCAAGGATGACACCGCGCTGGCCGTTCCGCACCGGGGCAAACTCATACCGAGAGTTTCGGTCAATACCGCCATGGTATTGGCAGTAAACATTCCCTGACAGGAACCCGCTGTCGGACAGGCACTTTCTTCACATTCAAACAGCTGTTTTTCGTCAATAACCCCGGCTTTGTATTGCCCCATCGCCTCGAAGGTATCAGTCACAAAGGAAAAACGCCGGCCGTTACGTCCGGCTCCGGTCAGGGACGGACCAGCGGTAACGATAATACAGGGGATATCGAGTCGGGCAGCCGCCATCAGCATCCCTGGTGTGATTTTATCACAGTTGGTCAGCAGCACCAGTCCATCAAGACGATGGGCTTCGGCGATTGATTCAACCATGTCGGCAATCAGTTCACGCGTCGGCAGGGAATAATGCATCCCTTTGTGCCCCATAGCGATACCATCACAGACACCGGGCACACCGAAAATAAAAGAATATCCGCCGCCGGTATGAATCCCCTTTTCAATAAATCGTTCAAGGTCACGCATTCCCGTGTGGCCGGGAATCAGATCAGTGAATGATGAAGCGATCCCGATAAAAGGTCGGTCCATCTGCTCTGTCGGCACACCGGTACTTTTCAGTAAAGCCCGGTGAGGAGTACGTTCGAACCCTTTGGTAATTGCGTCACTTCGTTTAGTCATTATATTCACCTGTGTGTTGATTCAGGAAGCAGTTGAAAGAAGTCGTTACGCCTGAGTTTCTTTGCCATAAATACAGCAAAGGGTTTAAGCGCGCGCTTAAACCCTTTGCTGTATCAAAACACACCGCTTTTTTTCAAAAGACATCTAAACGGTAGCAGACTGAACAATATCCTTCATTTCGTCTTTACCGATCAGTTTCAGTTTTTTTACTTTATTTTTTTCTATTTCTTCCTCCGGGGAGAGGAAGGGGCGTTTTTCATATTCCTGAAGTTGTTTTTCAAAAAAGACGTGGTTTTCATAGAGAGTGCGGAACCTCGGGTTATTCTCAATAAGATCCTGCAGAAGCGACTGATCAATGTCCATGGGAACCTCCATGTCGTTAGCGTTTTTCAACTGATGACCTGTGTGAAATTAACCAGATCAACTCTAAAAAGTCAACACCTAACCCGGCGCTAACAATCTTTGAGGGCCGGCCTGTTCAGCTCAGCATCGGAAGGCCTGATATAGGTTGGAACAACCTGTTCCGGTCGCAAAGACAGGTTGTTGCGAAAGTGCTCAAGGGCCATTGCCGCAACCTTTGAAGCCTGGATCGGATGGCAATAGATGGGTGCTACATATCCGCCCTGGGCAAGAATCAGGTCACGGTAGACTGGAACGCCGTCGCCGACAAAACAGGTCGTCTCCGAAATCTCAGCCAACAGCTTCTGTGGCGATACGACCTGAGCCTGGTTTAAAGCCCGTGGAAAACCATCCTGATTGGTAAACAACTGCGTATAGACCTCTTTTTTTCTGGCATCAATAAAAGCGCAAACAGGGACAGGCTGCAACGGCAGATTCATTGCCACGGCCGCCAGGGATGACACGGTCACAACCGGAAGATTCAAAACCTGCGCCAGCCCCTTGACGGTTGCAACACCGATCCGCACGCCGGTAAAAGCTCCGGGGCCCGATACAACCGCGAGCAGATCCAGGTCGGCCAGTGTCCAGCCAGCCGCTTTGAGCAGCGTATCAAGTTGATGCAGCAAGCTCTGACTGTGGGTACTGTGCAAATTAACGGTGGACTCCGCCACCAGCATTTCTGTTTCACACAGGGCTACACTGCTGACCCGTGATGATGTATCCAGAGCCAGAATTCGCATATGATCACTGTGCATCAGGCTACCCCCAAAGCCGGATAATGTCATTGTAAAATGCCAGCACCATGAGCATCAGCAACATGGCCAGCCCGATCTGCTGGGCAGTTTCCCGCGCGCGCATGGAAACAGGTCGACGCGTTACCAGCTCGTAGAGGTAAAAAAGGATATGCCCACCGTCAAGAATCGGTATCGGCAACAGGTTGAGTATCCCTAACTGAATCGATATAAAAGCCAGAACTGTCAAAATCGCAGAAAGATCGGTCTGGGCTGCCTGACCGGCCACCTGGACAACAGTAATGGGCCCACCGATATTTTTTGCGGAAACATTGCCGGTAAACAGTTTCTGAATAAAAACAATAGTCAGCTCAATCAGCTCACCGGTCTTTTTTACCCCCTCCTGAACAGCGGCAACAGGGCCGTATCTTTTCAATTCAAGTTCTTGCATTGGGGCGACACCAAGCAGATAGTCGCCGTCCGGATCACGTTGCTCGGGGGTCATCTCAAGGGTAAAGGTCCTGCCGTCACGTTGCAGTTCGACCTCTACCGGGGTCCCCCCGGACACCTGAATAAGCTCACGCAGACCATACCAGGATTCCACCCTTGATCCGTCAATCTGCAGGATCAGATCACCTTCCTGCACGCCGGCAGCGGCGGCGGGCATCCCGGCGGCAAGACCGCCGATACGAGCTTGCAGGTGAGGCATCAGACCCAGTCCCTGCATCCCTTCCAGACTGTTATTCTCCGCTGGCACGACTAGCTGCAGCAGGCGTCCATCCCGTTCCACATCGAACACCAGTGGCGCTCCTGCTTCGTTGACAAAACGCAGGTTTGCTGCATTCCAATAGTCAACCTCGGTGCCGTTGATTGTTACCAGGCAATCTCCGGCGGCAAAACCGGCCCTGTCAGCATCAGAGTCGGGCAGCACATGACCGATACAGGCGGGCTGTTCAAAATAGGTCGGCATTTGAATGCCGATCATAAAGGAAACAGGGAGGATCAGCAGCGGTAAAATCAGGTTCATCAGGGGACCGGCACCAACGATTGCCAGTCGATGTGATACCGGTTTGTTGGCAAAAGACCTTTCCTGGTCAACTGCTGGCTCGGTACCGGCCTCGCCTTCTGTACCCATCCCCTCGCCGAGCATCTGGACATAACCACCCAGCGGTATTGCACAGATCAAATATTCCGTTTCACCGTAACGGTAGGACATGAGTCTGGGACCAAAACCGAGCGAAAACTTAAGGACTTTGACGCCATACATTTTGGCAACGGCAAAGTGCCCTAATTCATGAATAAAAACCAGGAAGCCGAGCATCAGTATGCCGGCAATAACGGTCGTCATTTTAAACCTCCAGCGATAAACTCCTTGGCTCGGGTACGCCCCCACAGATCTGCCTGCAACACCCGATCAACGGTCGTTACTTCCTCGATCTCGTGACATCTCATCACCGCCCCGATCACATCGGGGATAGCAGCAAAGCCGATCTGTTGCTTAAGAAATGCGGCCACGGCTATTTCATTGGCAGCATTCATAACCGCCGGCAATGTTCCACCGTTATCGAGAGCCTGATAAGCCAGGTCGAGACAGGGAAACCGTTGGGTATCCGGGGCGGCAAAGGTCAGCGTTCCCAGTTCACATAGATCAAGCCCGGGGTGCTTCAGCGGCAAGCGTTGCGGCCATGACAGCGCATAGGCAATAGGCGTTTTCATATCTGGAACGCCCAACTGCGCGACGACCGATCCGTCTATATATTCTACCATAGAATGAATGATGCTTTCCGGATGGATGTGGACATCAATTTTTGCTGCCGGCACATTAAAAAGCCAGTGTGCCTCAATAACCTCCAGACCCTTGTTCATCAAGGTAGCTGAATCAATGGTAATCTTCTGCCCCATACTCCAATTGGGATGCGCCAGAGCATCAGCAGGGACAACATGTCGAAACTCCCTGGACGGCAGATCTCGAAAGGGGCCACCTGATGCCGTCAGAATCAGCCGCCGGACGTCCTCGCGGCGGTGACCTGAGAGAGCCTGAAAAATTGCTGAATGCTCACTATCTACCGGCAGCAGCGTCACCCCCTGCTGCTTTACTTCCGTCATGATCAGACCACCGGCCATCACCAGGGTTTCCTTGTTGGCAAGAGCAACATCTTTGCCGGCGCGAACCGCTGCCACGGTTGGAATCAGCCCTGCTGCCCCTACCACCGCAGCAACAACCATGTCCGCTTCGGCATGACTGGCGCAGCGGATCATCCCTTCGACACCAAAGCAGACGTCAATTTGCAAACCTGCCAGACGCTCTCTGACAATCCCGGCATCCCTCTGGTTAATCACAGAGACAACCGTCGGCCTGAATTTTTTCGCCTGTTCGCAGAGCAGGTTCAGGTTGCCGCCGGCGGCCAGCGCAACGATTCGATAGCGATCAGGAAAATCAGCGACAATCTGCAGGGTACTGACACCGATGGAACCTGTTGACCCGAGCACGGATAGCCGTTTCATGCGCCGCCCCTAACCACCGAAGCCCCAGCGGGCAATATAAAACACCAACGGGAAAGCAAACAGCAGGCTGTCCAGACGATCCAGGATCCCCCCATGGCCGGGAACCATATTACCGGAATCCTTTACCGCGCAGGCACGTTTAAGCATCGATTCAAACAGATCACCAACCTGTCCCACTATACCGAGGGCGATACCAATGAATACCGCGGGCCATAAACCGATAGTGCCGAAAAACAACATTTTTGCCAGCAACGCTCCCAACACCGCACCACCAATACCGCCAATTGCCCCTTCGATACTTTTGTTCGGACTGATCAGCGGATAGAGCTTTCTTTTACCAAAGCGGCTGCCGATTACATAAGCGCAGGTATCACAGCACATAATGACCACCAGGGTCAGAAAAATCCACTGGCGACCGTCATCGACCATTCGCAACAGAACCAGGTGCCCCATCAGCAGGGCGACATAGATCATGCCCAGAACAAGCCAGCCCAAGTGGTGGTGAGCACGCGTCAGACAACCCGGCCGCAGCAAAAAAAGGAAGGCCAGAAGCAAAAAAACCACAGAGAGATAAAGAAACAACCAGGCCAACTGATCCCAAAAAAACAGGGGAACAATGATCGTTCCGGCTAGTGCTGCAGTCCACTGCAGTTCCGACTGTTCCTGCCCCATGCCCATACGATTGAATTCGAACAGTGCGGCAAAAACAATCAATGTAACAAACAGGGTAAAGACTGCCGGAGAGGCAAATGCCAGCAGCAATATCAGTAAAGGCAGCGCGATGGCAGCTGTGATCAGTCGTTGTTTAATGGTCAGCCTCCAGGGAAGGGTTATCATCCAGGTCTGAACCAAGCTGTTCGTCGGTCAACCCGAAACGGCGGCGGCGCTGGTAATAATGGTCGAACGCCCTGTCCAGTTCATCAACAGAAAAATCCGGCCACAAGACATCGGTAAAATAAAGTTCGGTATAGGCCGCCTGCCACAGCAAGAAGTTACTTAAACGCATCTCCCCGCTGGTCCGGATCATCAGATCCGCAGGAGGCATATCGGCAAGATCAAGATGGGCAGCAAAAGTCTCGGCATCGACCTGTCCAGGATCGAGGTCCCCGGAGCGTATCTGATCGAGGATTCTACCGACCGCGCGCACAATTTCATCACGCCCCCCGTATGACAGTGCCAGCACCAGGGTCAGTCCACTTCCGCCTGATGTTTCCCTGATGGCAGCGGCTATCGCCTGTTGAACTGATTCAGTCATACGGGACATGTCGCCGATGACTTGTAAGCGAATGCCGTTATCGATCATTTTCTGCCGCTGTGACTCAAGATATTCAAGCAGAAGCATCATCAAGGCATCAACTTCCTGGTGAGGACGTCCCCAATTTTCTGAACTGAAGGCAAACAGACTCAAAAAATCAACCCCTTTACGGGCGCAGGCATCGACCACGCGGGTGACTGATTCGACACCCTGACGATGACCGGCAATTCGGGGTAAGCCGCGTTGCCTGGCCCAGCGTCCGTTGCCATCCATAATTACAGCGACGTGTCCAGGTATTTTATTTGTTTCAGAATGGATAATGCTCTGCATGATAATTATCAGTCACCATCATAAATTTTGTCGTACATAAAATTAGCACGTCTATCCTGATAACGACAACAGTTAGCCTGCATGAAGCAGCAGATATACGCACCATCAAAAAAAAAGAGCGTCTGCACAACGCTCTTTTATCAGCATAAAATCTGATGACGATCAATCAATAATGGCATTGACCGGACAAGAGTCAACACAGTTGCGACATTCATCACAGTCATCGGTAATCATAAAAATCTCTCCGGCTTCAACAATGGCCCCCACCGGACATTCATCAACGCAGGTACCGCAACCGATACAATCTTCAGTAATCTTCAGAGCCATGATTTCTCTCCTGCGGCGTAAAAGAACAGGTACCATCAGACCTCCATTAATTCCCGCTCCTTGGTTTGCAACACAGTATCTATGCTGCCGATATATTCATCCGTTAATGACTGAACATCCTTTTCACCACGCTTCTGATCGTCCTCGGTGATTTCCTTTTCTTTTTCCAGCATCTTTAAATTTTCGTTGGCGTCACGACGGGCATTACGTACCGAAATGCGCGCATCCTCTGCCATGCGCTTGATCAGTTTGACCATTTCCAGTCGTCTTTCTTCGGTCAGTGCCGGCACCGGCAAACGGATAAGCTGACCATCGGAAGATGGCGTCAAACCGATATCTGCTTTAAAAATCGCCTTCTCAATGGCCGGCAACAGATTTTTCTCCCAGGGCTGGACGGTTATCAACCGTGCTTCCGGCACAGACAGTGTTGCAACCTGACTCAAAGGAGTCAACACACCATAATATTCAACCTTGACATCATCCAGAAGCGACGTACTTGCACGCCCGGTACGAACCTTGGTCATTTCTTTTTTCAAGGCCTTGATGGCTCTTTCCATCGCACTGCGCGCATCGCTGAGAACTTCATCAATCATTGCAGTCACCTCCTTTGACAATGGTACCGATACGTTCGCCGAGCACGACCTTTTTGATGTTGTCCCGGCACGTCATGTCAAAAATAATCATCGGCAGATTATTATCCATACACAGAGAAGTTGCTGTCGCGTCCATGACCTGCAGGCCCTTCTGTAACACCTCCAGATACGTCAGGGTCGGTAACCTGATGGCATTTTTGTCCTTGTTGGGGTCCGCAGAATAGACGCCGTCGACCTTGGTTGCCTTGAGAATGATATCGGCTTGAATTTCCATGGCACGAAGGCTGGCAGCAGTATCGGTGGTAAAATAGGGATTACCGGTGCCGGCGCTGAAAATAACGACGCGTCCTTTTTCAAGATGTCTGACAGCCCGCCGACGAATGTAGGGTTCAGCTATCTGCTGCATCGCTATCGCCGACTGAACCCGGGTATCTATATCGAGCTTTTCGAGGGCATCCTGCATAGCAAGACTGTTCATTACGGTTGCCAACATTCCCATATAGTCGGCACTGGCACGATCCATCCCCTTGGAAGAAGCAGCAACACCGCGGAAGATATTGCCACCACCAATCACTAGGGCCACTTCAACACCCAGAGCGACAACCTCTTTAATCTCTGCAGCGATTCCGTTAATCACAGCCGGGTCGATCCCATATCCCTGCTCACCTGCCAGGGCTTCACCACTGAGCTTTAACAAAATTCTTTTGTATTTGATGGTTGCCACAAGATGCTCCTGTTGAAAGAACCCTATTTACTCATTGCTGCTACTTCGGCAGCAAAATCATCTTCTTTTTTTTCTATTCCTTCGCCAAGCTGATAACGAACATAACGGCTCAGCACTACCGGAGTATCAAGGTCCCTGGAACAGGTATCAATAACCTTTTGCACGGTTTGGTCCGGATCGATAACAAATGCCTGTTCAATGAGACAAACATCGCCGAAATACTTGTTGATCTGACCGGTAATAATTTTCTCAACGATATTTTCCGGTTTGCCGCTTTCGAGTGCCTTGACGCGCATGATCTCTTTTTCTTTGTCGACAATTTCGGTCGGCACCGCGTCGCGATTGAGGTACTGCGGTGAGGCAGCAGCAATATGCATGGCAATCTGTTTACCGAGTTCAGCCACACGATCATCCTGTACCGCGGTTTTCAACTCAACCAGCACACCGATCTTGCCGGCACCATGAACATAGGAGGACACCACACCTTCGCCAGCGTCAAAGCGTTCAAGACGACGGATACTCATATTTTCGCCGATCGTGGCGATCTGATGGGTCAATTCTTCAGCAACCGTCCGTCCGGTTCCGGGGTAATCGAGCGATCCCAGGGCTTCCACATCAGCAACCGGGTTGGCTAGCACGATATCCCGCACGTCATTGACAAAGTTCTGGAATGCTTCATTTTTGGCAACAAAATCGGTTTCGGCATTCACTTCGACGATGGCCCCCACGCTCCCATCGGATGCTGCTGCGACAATCCCCTCAGAAGCAACGCGACCGGATTTCTTGGCCGCCGCAGAAAGGCCTTTCTTGCGCAGGAAATCAATCGCCTCTTCCATGTTGCCCTCAGTCTCGATCAGTGCTTTTTTGCAATCCATCATTCCCGCACTGGTTGCTTTGCGCAACTCGGATACCATTGCTGCTGTAATACTCACGTATCGCCTCCGTATTTTGTCAGGCAGATCTGAATAATCTGCTCATTGTTGTGTGCCCATAAGAACGGCCGGACCTGTCAGCCCGGCCGCAGGGCCATCGTTAAAAATTATAGTTGCAATTTATCTTTATTCTGTCGCGGATTCAGCCACAGTTGGCTCGGCTGCTGCAGCTGTTTCATTTTCAGCTGACTTAGCCGTTTCAGCCGTTTCAGCCGTTTCAGCCGTTTCAGCCGTTTCAGCCGTTTCAGCCGTTTCAGCCGTTTCAGTCGTTTCAGTCGCTGCCGCTGTGTCATCCTGACCTTCAGCTTCTACCTGTTTTGCCACTTTCTGACGTTCTGCACCATCAATACAGGCTTCCGCGATCAAGCTGGCAAACAGGCGGATAGCCCGGATGGCATCGTCGTTACCGGGGATAATATAATCAATATTATCAGGATCGCAGTTGGTATCCACAACAGCCACAACAGGGATGCCAAGCTTGTTGGCTTCCTGAACGGCAATAGCCTCTTTTTTCGGATCAATCACAAAAACAGCGCCGGGAAGCTTGCTCATATGCTTGATACCACCAAGGTTTTTCTCCAGCTTTTCACGCTCACGATCCAGCTGCAGGGCTTCTTTTTTGGTGTACTGATCGAGGGTGCCGTCTGCCGCCATCGACTCAATTTTTTTCAAACGATCGATACTGGCCTTGATGGTGGTAAAGTTTGTCAGCATGCCTCCAAGCCAGCGATTGTTGACAAAATACTGACTGGCTCGTAACGACTCTTCCCGGATAGCATCCTGAGCCTGTTTTTTGGTGCCGACAAACAGTACCTTATCTCCGGCTGCCACGGTGTCCTGAATAAACTGATAGGCAGTGCGGAAATAACGAACCGTTTTCTGTAGGTCAATAATGTAGATTCCGTTTCGTGCTCCGAAAATATAGGGTTTCATCTTCGGGTTCCAGCGCTTGGTCTGATGACCGAAATGCACACCGGCTTCGAGCATTTGCTTCATTGAAATTTGTGCCATTGTTTTTTTCTCCTGATGTCTGGTTTTTTTAAATCCTCCGCCCCGATCTGCTTCAGCAGGACCCTGTTTGACGGCAAGGGACCATCCTGCTCGAATCACGAGACGTGTGTATTTGGACAAGTGCATTTCTATACCACTTCACCCGCGGCCCAGGCAAGCAAAAATATTAGAAGTCGAAAGACATCATAGTCCGGCGGAACAGATTCATTCCATCAGGAAACATCAAAAAGGATGATTTTGTTGTATTTACACAGACACAGCACTGTACTAACATCGCCGCTTATGTCCAACTGGCGCATTCACCGATATATCCTTCGTGAAATCAGCATTCCCACCTTGATGAGTCTGCTGATTTTCTCTTTCGTTATTCTGCTCGGCAGAATCCCGCGCCTGACCGAAATGATCATCAGTAAAGGCGTTCCTGCCTTTGATATTATTGAACTTTTTGCCTATCTGATGCCGACTTTTTTCAGCGTTACGGTCCCACTGTCTTTTCTGTTGGGAATCCTGCTCGCCTTTGGGCGCTTCTCCGCAGACAGTGAATATGTTGCTTTGAAAGCATCCGGCATCAGTCTCTATTCCGTGGTCAAACCGGTGGTGCTTCTCGCTCTGCTGTTTACTCTGCTAACCGGTGCCATTACCCTTTTTATCGAACCGGCAAGTAAAAGCGCTTTTCGCTCCAAGATCTTCCGGATTGCTTCAAGCAGCCTCAACGTCAGCGTCAAGCCCGGCGTGTTCAATGATGATTTTCCCGGCATTGTGCTCTATGCACAAGCCCTTGATGAGCGGCGCGGAATCATGCGTGATGTCTTTATTTACGATGAACGTGACAGCTCGTCGCCAACAACCATAACCGCTAGTGAAGGGCTTTTTGTCAGTGACCCGAGCAGTCTGCTGTTGACACTGCGGCTGCGCAACGGCGATATCCACCGCCAGCCGGCGGAAGCAGAAAAAGACACATATCAGACCATCAGTTTCAACAACTATGACATTAATCTTGATTTTTCCGAACAACTGGAGCAGGGACAACGCCGAGTGTCCCGCAGTGAATTGTCGGTGATCGCTTTAAGGGAAGCGATCCGGACTGCCGATGACAGCAGAGATCTTTATCGTCTTGAAGCGGAGCTGCATGAGCGGATCGTGATTGCCTGTGTCCCCCTGATCCTGATTCTGATTGGAATTCCCCTCGGACTGCAATCGCAACGCTCCGGCAAGGGTGCCGGTTTTGCCCTGGCGCTGACAGTGTTTCTGGTTTATTACGTCCTCCTGAGTTTTGCCGGAACCCTTGCCGACAAAGGGCTATTGCCCGCAGCTGTGATCATGTGGTTACCGAACCTGGTTTTTCTTGCCGGTGGCAGCTTTTTTCTTTACCGCGCGGCTATTGAACGCCCGGTCCAGATACACCTGATCTTGTGGAACAACCTGACACGCCTGGTTGCTCGCCATCATCAAAGAGGTTCGAGATGAGTATCGTCAGCCGCTTTGTCCTGCTCTCTTTTTCCAGAATTCTCGGCCTTTGCTGTAGTGCTTTTATCGCTATCTACCTGCTGGTGGATTTTTTTGAAAAGGTCGACCGCTTTATTGATTATGGGGCCGGACCGTCTGAGTACCTGACCTATATCGGCCACAGCATTCCCTTTATTTTTGTTCAGATCCTGCCTCTGGCCATTCTGACCAGCATGGTCCTGACCTTAGGCGGGCTTGGTCGTACCAACGAAATGACAGCACTGCGCACCTGTGGTATCAGCCTCTGGCGCATCACAAGGCCCCTCATCGCCCTGATTATTCTACTCAGCGCCCTGCAGCTGTTCATCCAGGAATATATGGTTCCCTGGAACACCCGCGAATTGAATGAGCTGGTGGATATGAAATTACGCGGCCGCGAGCAGGTTCGACTGACCCACAGCAAAATCTGGTATCGCAGTGGTCAGCAGATCATCAATATTGATCTGGTTAAGGGGCAGGAGC
>JAWLDI010000007.1:0-38481 GCA_041686715.1 Pelovirga sp. | reverse complement strand
TTGGATGGAAGACATGATTTCACCGATCAATATCACGATTGCAGAACAACACCTGTCGCAATCAATCCCGCAGGTAGGCAGTGAACTCAAACAGATCTTCGATGAGATTCTTTGTCATCGTCGTTTAACTCCCCACTTTCAGCCCATCGTAGACCTTCAGACCGGTAAAATTATCGGTTATGAGTCCCTGATACGGGGCCCGTCCGACTCACCGCTGCATCCACCCGGTGTATTGTTCGAGACAGCCATCAGACTCAATCGCCTGGTTGAACTGGAAATTCTCTGTCGTGATATCAATATCGAATTTTTCTCGCGACTGCAGCTTCACGGTAAGCTGTTTCTGAACATCAGTCCCAAAGCCCTGATGGAGCCGGACTTCCCCCGGGGCTTCACCAAGCAATCACTGCATAACCATGGTCTTGACAGCAGCCGACTGGTCATAGAATTAACCGAAGATTTTCCGATTTTTGATATTGAAGTGGTACGGCAGAACCTCGAATACTATCGGAATACCGGCTTTCAGGTTGCTCTGGACGATCTGGGGACGGCCTATGCCGGATTACGTCTCTGGTCTGAACTCAAGCCCGATTATGTCAAATTTGACAAATATTTCATCCAGTCCATTAACCGTGATCCACATAAAAAGTATCTGATTCAGAACCTGCAGGATATTGCTGCCCATGTCGGCTGCCAGACCATTGCTGAAGGGGTCGAAACCATCGAGGAATATTATACTGTCCAGGCGATTGGAGTGACCTATGGACAGGGTTATTACTTTGGCCGTCCAGCCTCAGCGCCGGCGATCAGTCTGCCGGCGGAGATATTGTTGCAACAACCAAATAAATTGACTACCAATTATGAATGGGGAACTGTAACCGTTTCCTGTTTGCTCAAAATCGTTCCGACCATTCAATCAGGAATAACCCTGAATGAGGTTGGAGATCTGATGGAAAAATACCCGGAACTGATGAGCCTGCCGGTGGTTGATGGTGATGTTGCGATCGGCATTCTCCAGCGACGTCAGGTTTGGGATCTTTTGGCCAGTCGCTATGGTCGTGATCTGTTTGGTAAAAGCCCTATCTCTTCTCTTGACATTATTAGTACTAAAATCCTTCGAACTGAAATTCATACCCCGGTCGAACAGCTCAGCCAGACCATTACCAATGAAGGCACAGAAACTCAGGACAACATTTTTATCATTCTGGAGAAGGGACGTTATCGCGGTGTCGGTCTGCTCGTTGATCTGCTCAAACAGATTACCGAGATGCAGATTCGCAATGCACACTACGCCAACCCGCTGACCATGCTGCCGGGGAATGTCCCGATTGAAAAAAAACTCGAGCATTACCTGGCAGAGAATCGCCCATTTACCGTGTGTTATTTTGATCTGGATAATTTTAAACCGTTTAATGATGTCTATGGCTACAGCCGTGGTGATATGGCTATCCGCCTGACAGCAACAATTCTCAAGGACGGTTGTCATCCGCAAAAGGATTTTATCGGTCATATCGGTGGTGATGATTTCATCATTATCTTCTGCAGTGACAACTGGCAGGATCGTTGTCAGCGAATGCTGGCGCGATTTGCCGAAGAGATCCTCGATCTTTACGATGCTGAGCATCGATTGAACGGAGGGATAGAGGCGCAGGATCGGCAGGGCAACATGATCCGTTACAGCTTTATCAGCCTGTCCATCGGCGCTACCCATTATCCCGGCACCAGCTCAATTACCAGCCATCATGAGATATCGTGTCAAGCTGCTGAAGCTAAAAAACAGGCCAAAAAAACGCCCGGCAACTCGTTGTTTATCAACCGCCGTGGATGCCCTGGCGAAAAAAAATGATATGTGTGGTGATTAAAAACAATCTTCTGACCTGATTGTAATACTTCATCAACAATACTCCTCCATTCTGGACCCGTGAGATCATCAGGAAAATGCTGATTCACAGGGGCATCACAGGTTTTACCGGGTACATAATAAAGTATACATTTTCATACGACATCAAATCGTTATGGGTATTCTCTACACCCCTTATGGCTTCAGGATAAAGCTAACGACAGGATTACAATGCCAATCCGCCCGCTGCCCCAATCAATGTCTTCCTGTTCAGCGCTTGCTGACGAGTGGCGCGCGCTGCTCGGTCTTGACCATAACAGTCCGATCAGCGACCTGCCTTTCTCGGCAGAGGATATTACTGCCGGCACCGAAACAGAGTTGCAGGTAGTCGTTATCGGCGATCGTGATCGCGTTGATCTGCCTCAGGAAATAGCGACTTCACGATTTTATGCCAACCTGCAGCGGCGCACTCAGGCCGGTGAGAACCCGCGCAAAAATATTACCCTTCTGCAGGAGTATCTCGAAAACAATCGTGAACGTACCTGGGAAAACAGTTGGGTGCGCTTCTCCAGAAGACGTTTATGTGATCATGCATTACACATTTGGAATCGAGATATTCTGGCAAACAAGCGCCAGCCAAACGACGGTCGTCGTACAGATCTGCAGCGATTTTACCTTGTCGGCAGGCAAGGTGAAGACTGCCTGAGAATTCCGGTGAGTTACCTGCTTAAGTTGGCGCTGGCAGATTTTCTTGGGCGACGAGCACATAAGCACGATCGAATACAGAAAACCGGAACAGCAATCCTCGAACATTTCGGCAGCGACAACACCTCGCCGGAAACCTTTTCTTTTCACGTCGAACAGCTCTCACCGGCCCGGGGAATGGGACGTCAGGTGGCGCGGGAAACGGCAAAACGCTATCTGTTGACGCAATTACTGGTTGACTACGCCAATCATCAGTTCGGACTGGTGAAAGATGGCCAGCATGTGATGGTTTATTTTTCTCCGCATCCGCCGGTACGCCAACAGCAACTCAATGATCTGATTTCCGATGCTTTCTATCGCCATCTCTATATGAGTCCCTGTCTTTCGGGATGGAACCGGGGAGAAGAGAAATTCCATTACATGGAACTCTGCCATCAGGTGTTAAGCCGCAGCCGTCTCAACGCCGTTGCGAAATTGCGTGAGGCCGGCATTATTCTCAATAACCTGACCGTGTTGCCCAACATGTCAAATATCAGTCTTGCCAATAATGGCGTTCATATCAGTCTCGGCAGCCGCATGTTAAGTGCAGCTTTGGGCGATGCATGCCATGGCTTCAACAGCACTCATGAAAAGTGGATTGGTGATCTGGTCTGCAAATCACTGGAAATGTTTTTACCCTTGTTCGCCACTACTTACAGTGCTGCGCCACGGCGTCTTGCATTCAGTGATTTCCATCCGGAACAGGCTCTGGGTTTTCTCCCCCATCAGCTGGACGACACCCATTTACGTATGCTCTGGCGCCGCTGGAAAAAAAAGGCGCACATTTCCGTCTTTGGCCACGCCCTGACCCCTTTCGGTCCAGGCTGGTTCGACCGCGGGTTAAGCCGGTTGTTTGCGCTGCGTGGGGATCTGGTCCCCGATTTCCGGGTGCTGGATTATCCCATCTGCTTTTTAAGCACGGAACAGAGTCCTGCCTACAGCGGTGTCCTTGGCAATCAACAGCAACTGCTCGACGACCTTTCTTCCATGGGGGTATTTGACCGGCAGATGTCACTTTACCAGTTTTTCAAATGGCGCCATTACGCGTCCATGGGATTCAGCGGTTTTGAAGGACGGCATCACAGCCTGTTTCCTGATTTGGACCATGACGTTGCCGGGGCGACAAATCTGCAGATACTGACGACGGCTCTTGTCATTAAATATATGGTTCGAGACCGGCTCAATCATCGACATATTCCGGATATGCCTGTAGTCGAAAGCGAGCGCCGACAGATCTTTTTTGGTATGGCCGTCGGTATCCCGACCTTTTTTGTCTATAAAAAAACCCGCAATCGATTGTTGCTGCGAATCCTTAAAAAAACCGAGGGGATTCGCTCCAGCAGGCGCTATCCGGGTTACTGGCGGATCTATCATCAGGAGTATTGCCTTGGGTTGGTGCGTCTGTTGAGGGAGGACGCCGCCGATCTGATCGAGATGTTCGGCTTTGACGGGTTACTGTCTGATCTTGAAGGGCGACTGAGAAATCCAGGGGAAACCTCTGCAGCCGGGCGTCTGGTCGGAGGTATCTGTGGCACCAGACGCAAAAATTCGTTGCGGATGACAGCAGAAGACTTTAACCAGGAAGCCGAGCGTTATTATCGAACAACCCTCAGACATCGGCACATACGCCAGGCAATGGATTTTATTCAACACGATCTGAAACAGCCCGGAACGCCTTATTTTATTAAAGGAGCATCTCCTCATCTGACTGATCTGATCGACAGTCAGTCTCCTGAAGATTTCTGCCGTCGCACCGGTGATGACCTTGTATCGGGCCACCCTGATCCACACCTGGTAAAGCGAATGATCTCGTTATTGCTACTACTGGAAGATCGGGACCGGCGGATCAATTCTGAGGATAAAAAGTCGGAGATATTGTATGCAGCAGCTGCATCAGTATATTGATCGTCGCAGTGGTCAGGTCTGTAATGAACAATTGATCAGTGATCCACTGATACACTGGCTTTATCATCCCTTCAGGGAAAAGGCGCCGAAGCTGTTTCAACTGCTGATCAGCGCACGCTCTTCCGCACTACTGAGCTGGTGGTATTATAACCGGATGTTGAACGGAAGGTTGTCCGCAAAGGCACGGTCCCTGTTGGCAACCGCAGGAGTCTTTCATGAATGTCTGGAGGCTCCTGAGCGATTGAACACAGCTCGTAAACTGTTCGAACGTCAGATTCGTTACTGGGTGTATCGCCCCCTTCCTAAGGAACAAAATGCGATTCTCTCCCCGGCTGACGCCAAAGCGCTGGTGGGAAGTTTAGCTCATCACCCCGACATTGAAATAAAAGGGAATTTTTTTAATCTTTCCGAATTACTGGGAACGTTCTCCCCCCGGCTTGGTGCTTTTGAAGGCGGCGATTTCGCCATATTTCGTCTGACTCCGGAAAAGTATCACTACAATCACACCCCGGTTGCGGGTAACGTCGTTGATTTCTACCAGGTAGAAGGAAAGTTCCATTCCTGCAACCCCGGTGCCGTTGTTGCCGAAGTGACCCCCTATTCAAAAAATCGTCGGGTTGTCACGATCATTGATACCGATGTACCGGAAGGCAGCGGTATCGGCCTGGTGGCCATGATCGAAGTGGTAGCGATGATGATTGGTGAAATTGAACAGTTTTACTGTGAAGACCAGTATCATGCTCCGCAGCCGATCAAGACTGGCATGTTATTACGTAAGGGGGTTCCCAAAAGCCGCTATCGGCCGGGAAGCAGTACCGATATCCTGCTGTTTCAACCGGGCCGGGTACGATTTGCCGATGATCTGGTTCGTAATCAGCAACGCAGCGATGTTCGAAGTCGTTTCACCTCCGGCTTCAAAATACCGCTGGTCGAAACAGACATCCAGGTCAGATCCTTGCTCGCTCTACCCGTAGAAACCCATCATCACTCTTAAAACGGAGACAACCCATGGAAAATGAGCTGTTTGTTCTGATTCTGGCGCTGGTGACACTGCCGGTGCTTTTCTGGGGCTTTCGCGTTTTACCCGGTCGCGGCTGGCAGATGCTGGCAACCATGCCGGTACGAAAAGGAAAAGACCGCAGCAACGAGGGAACCAACCTGACCTGGTACGGGTTGCTGACTGCCAATGCCTACGCGGCAGCCCTGGCGTTACTGTTTGTGCTGCTCGGTAGTGCCGCTATCCCCCTGACGTCGATGCTGGTGGTTGCCGCTGTGCTGCTGCTGATCTGTGTTCCCGCCTCGCGCCTGGTTGCACGCCTGGTGGAAGGTAAATCCCACACTTTTACCATCGGAGGTGCCGTGTTTGTCGGCATTATCGCTGCCCCGTGGGTTGTAGAACTGGTTTCCCGGATCACCGGCACTGCGTTGCCGGTTCTGACCTTTCTTGCTGCCGTTGGTTGTGCTTATGCTCTGGGTGAAGGTCTGGGACGAATTGCCTGTATCAGTTTCGGCTGTTGTTACGGTAAGCCGCTTGCGAACTGTGGGCCCCGCATGCAACGTCTGTTCGAGCGCTGGAGCCTGGTTTTTCAGGATGAAACCAGAAAAGCCTGCTATGCCGATGGCCTGGCGGGGCAACCCCTGCTTCCCATTCAGATGGTCACGGCCGTTCTGTACGTTGTGACTGCCTTAATCGGGGTAGCGCTGTTTCTCAAGGGACTGTTTGCCTTCAGTTTTATATTAACGCTGCTGGTCACCCAGGTCTGGAGAGTTTTTTCAGAATTTCTGCGCGCTGATTATCGAGGCCAACAGGGGTTTTCGGTCTATCAGATCATGGGGCTGTTGGCGATACCCTACGCTGTCGGCTGTGTTTTTCATTTTTCATCCGCAGTTTCTGCGATACCCCGCCTGATGGACGGGCTCCAACTGTTCTGGCAGCCGTTGCCGATCCTCTTTCTGCAAATTGTCTGGTTTATCATCTTTGCCTATACCGGTCGCAGTACCGTTACCGGAGCTCATGTCGACTATTATCTGCATCGCGAACGGATCTGAGCGGTACGCCTTATCAAAAACTAACGGCAATGTAATTCACTCCTTACCGAATGGAATGATTCTGATAACCGGTAAACATCTTAACTATCATTTATTCATTCCATCCGATGAAAAAGGAGCCCCCATGATAAGAAAGTGCCTGACCCTGCTTGTCGCAACCATGATGTTGCTCGCCGCTGGTACACTATCCGCCACAGCGGCTGAAATCACCGTGTATACCGCCCTTGAAGATGACGAACTGGCGGTTTACATCCCTGCTTTTGAGAAACAATATCCGGACATCAAGCTCAACATCATCCGTGATTCCACCGGTATCATCACCGCCAAGCTGCTGGCGGAAAAAGATAACCCGGTGGCCGATGTTGTCTGGGGAACCGCTGCCACCAGTCTGCTGGTTGCTAACGACATGGGGATGCTGGCGGGTTACAACCCCAATGGAATCGAAAAGGTCCGTAACGGGATGAAAGACACCCGTAATCAGGAAGCGCGCTGGGTCGGTGTCAAAGCTTATGTTACCGGTATCGTCGGCAACACGATTGAGATGTCCTCGAACAAGTTGGTGTTGCCCCAATCCTATGCCGATCTGATCAAACCGGAATATCGTGGCGCCCTGGTGATGCCGAACCCGGCTTCTTCGGGTACCGGCTTTCTGACTGTCTCTGCCATCCTGCAGCTGATGGGTGAAGAAGACGGCTGGCGCTACCTGGACAAACTCCATCAGAACATTGCCATGTATACCCATTCCGGTTCGGCGCCGGCCAAGATGGCCGGTAAGGGGGAATTTCCCATCGGCATGTCCTTTGCCTATCGTGGCTTTAAACAGCGGGATTCCGGGGAACCGGTGACGGTTGCTTTTCCGGCGGAAGGTTCAGGTTACGAAGTCGAAGCCAATGCCCTGATTCGCAAACCCCGCATCAAGCCTGAAGCAAAAACCTTCCTCGACTGGGCGATCAGTGACGAGGCAATGGCCATGTACGCCAAAGTTTACCCGATCGTTGCTACCGACATTCAGGTTGAGGCTCCGAACGGTTGGCCCGCCGATCCTATGTCGGTTCTGATTAACAACGACCTTGAGTGGGCAGCAAAAAATCGCCAGCGGATCCTCAATGAGTGGACACGCCGCTACGATGGTAAGAGCCAGCCGCGCGGGTAATATATATGTTGATAATAACGATTCAGTTCTCCAATGTTGAGCAGCGCATCGGCCGTATGGTTGGCCTGCTTCGCCCTGACTGAACAATCGTTAGACATTCAATCCCTGATATCAGCGGCGAAAATCGGAACTGTACCTTCCGGCTCTCGCCGCTTTTTTTTTCATCGGGAGTATCAATAATGAATAAAAAAGCACCGAAGACATCTGTAACTACAGACGACTATTTTCTTGAAGTGCGCCGGCTGACCAAAAGGTTTGGAACTTTTACCGCTCTTGATACGGTCAACATCGGTGTCCAGCCCGGAGAATTTGTCTCGATTCTTGGTCCGAGTGGTTGTGGAAAGACAACCCTGTTGAGAATTATTGCTGGACTGGAACAGCAGAACAGTGGCAGCGTCTGGATTCAGGGCAAAGATGTCTCCTGTGAGCCGGTTGCCAATCGCCATCTGGGTATTGTCTTTCAATCCTACGCACTGTTTCCCAATATCAGTATCATGAATAATGTCCAGTACGGGCTGCGACAGATGACGGCGCCGGCCCGCCGCGAACGTGCTCGGGAGATGCTGGAGCTGGTCGGCTTAAGCGATCAGGCGGATAAATATCCCGCCCAGCTCTCCGGCGGGCAGCAGCAGCGCGTCGCGCTGGCCCGGGCGCTGGCACCAAACCCGTCGCTGCTGCTGCTTGATGAACCGCTGTCGGCGCTGGATGCGCGCGTCCGCGCCAGGCTGCGCGGAGAAATCCGCAGTATCCAGGAAAAACTCGGGGTAACCACCATTATGGTGACGCACGATCAGGAAGAGGCCCTGACCATGGCGGATCGGATCGTGGTGATGGATCAGGGGCAGCTGATGCAGTTCGCCGCTCCTCAGCAGCTTTACGGGGCACCCGCCAATACCTTTGTCGCCGGTTTTATCGGCACCATGAATTTTCTTCCCGATTGCCGCCACCAGAGCGCATCCACTGTCCGCTTTCTTGATTACTCTCTGGAGACTCGTCCTGCGGAGAGTCGCTCCGCGCCTGAGCAGACAACAACTCTGGCAATCCGTCCCGAACATGTACGTATCGCCGTTGCCCAGGAGCACAGCAGTAATACCTTGCGGGCACGGGTCGAACAGATCGAATTTCGCGGTTCAGTTTCGCGGGTGATGACGCGCCTGTTACACTATGCCGGCCATCCGTCCGCTCATCAGATCGAAATCGATCTCCAACCGAAGGCTGTCGATCAACTGAAACTTGACTCCCGCCACGATCTGGAAATCTATCTGCCACCCAAGCATCTGCTGGCATTTTCAGACAATTCAACTGGCGCCGGCGATCAGTCCCATGCCGCGTGACCAGCTTGATGGGCTTGCCATCAAACCTCTGAGCTCTGAACCTGCGCCGCGTCAGCGGGCCGGATTGCAGGGCTGGATCCGGCGCCTGTTGATTCTCCTCGCCTGCCTGTGGCTGATTGTCGGTGTCCTGTTACCGCTGGGCGAAGTATTCGAAAAAGCGACAACGCTGGAGTTACAGATTGCCATTGAGGAGCCGACCGAAGAGCAGAAAACAAAAGATCCTTTTCGTGGAGAAATCAGAACCGCCGGTTACAGCATTCTGTTGATGGAGGAACAGGGGCATGGGGTCCTCTATCTAAATAATCGACGGATCGATGAGGATGTGCTGAAAGATGACAATCTGCAGGTAACCTTCAGTGACGGCAGACTTGATCAGGTGATAATCCACAGTGCCATTCCGCCCGGTCAAACTGAACGGATGGCAATCAAGCCGGTGGTGATTGAACGACATGCTGATGGCCATTGGCTGATTGACGGGCACCCTTTCCCATTGGGAAACTCGGTAAGAACAGTAACCCGGTTTATTGGTTTTGCCAATTTCATGTACTACTTCGGCATCCATGACCTCACCCAGAAGCAGTTTGCCGGCGCTCTGTTTCTTCTGGCAGTTGCCGGTTTTCTGCTGCTGCGGATGCTTGGCGACTTTTTTATAAGTAAAAACAAGTCTGTTCGCACCTGGTATCTTCCTGCGGCCGTGATCTTGCTGCTTGCTGGTCAGGTGATCGCTTCCGGACAGTTGCTGTACAGCCATAGCGGCCATACCAATCTGGCTCAATCGACCTGGAACAGCCTGATGGTCGCTTTTACCACGACCCTGGTGGCTGTCGTTCTGGCTTTTATTTATGCCTATGGCCTGACTCGGACCAAAATGGGCGGAAAAATGTTGTTCCGGGTTGTCGCAATGCTGCCATTATTTGCTCCGACCATGCTTTACGGCCTGTCGCTGGTCTATCTGTTCGGAAATCAAGGTCTGGTCACTACCGGTTTTTTTGACAAATTTCCCTGGCTGGCATGGGATATCAATCTTTATGGCTTTACCGGCATTGTCCTGGCGGAAATCGCCTTTACTTTTCCACCGGCGATGATGATTTTAAGTGTTGCCCTGGCACATACTGACGCCCGCCTCTACGAGGCTTCATCGTCACTGGGCGCGGGACGCATTCGCACTTTTTTTATGGTCACCCTGCCGGGGGTCAAATATGGTTTACTCAGCGCTGTTTTTGTCTGTTTTACCCTTTCCTTTACCGATTTCGGTGCTCCCAAGATTGTTGGCGGCCATTTTAATGTTCTCGCCGTGGATATTTACAAACAGGTTGTGGGCCAGCAGAATTTTGGCCTCGGCGCAACTGTCAGTCTCATCCTGTTGGCACCGACTCTGCTGGCTTTTGTTGCCGACCGGATTGTCCAACGCCGTTCACACGCCGCCGTGACTGCTCGCAGTGTTCCTCTTCTCCCGGTCTCCCTGCCCTGGCGTGATCGGCTGTACACCCTGTTGTGCGGGCTGATCGCCATGGCCATTCTGGCCATTCTTTTTACTGCGGGCATCGGCTCATTCGTCAAAATCTGGCCTTATGGCTTCAGTCATCCGGAAATTTATCCGCAACTGTGGACCTTGCAGCATTATCAATTCGAAGGGGTTGGCGGTGGCGGTTTCAGGGCCTTTTTCACCAGTTTACGTATGGCGGGTTATACGGCTCTGTTCGGTACGATTATTACTTTTATCAGTGCTTATCTGATTGAAAAGACCAGGGACGCCCAGCGCCTCAGGCAAAGTGCCTACCTGCTGTCAATTGTTCCGCTGGCCCTGCCCGGTCTGGTGATCGGGATTGCCTATGTATTTTTCTTCAACAAACCGACCTTCAGTCTACCCTTTATTGATCTGCAGATCGGCAATCCTTTTACCTTTATCTATGGCACCATGGCAATCCTGGTGTTAAGTAACATTGTCCACTTTTATACCGTCAGCTTTTTGACCGCGACCACTGCTCTGCGCCAGCTTGACAAGGAGTTTGAGGTTGTTTCGGAATCGATGGCGGTGCCATTTTACCGAACCTTCCTCCGGGTTACGGTACCGGTCTGCTTTCCGGCTATCGTCGAGATTGCCGCTTACTACTTTGTCAGTGCCATGGCGACGGTATCGGCGGTGATTTTTCTCTACAACAGCCACCTGCCCCTGGCCTCGGTGGCTGTCGTCAGCATGGATGATGCGGGAGATACGGCTGCGGCAGCGGCCATGTGTATGCTGATTGTGGCGGTGAATATTCTGGTACGGCTTGGCGCCGAAGGGATATGCTGGTTATTTGCCGGCAAGACGCGGCAATGGCGGCAGAAATAGTTTCCGGATAGTATCTGTTCAGCGCCGGGCCGTCATCCGGTTCCCGGCGTTGTCACTAGAGGAATACAACTAAAATCGGTCAGTTTATCCTGGGTGTAAGGGGGTAACTGTTTTCTACAGCAACAAGGAGTTGATCAATGTCATCGGGATAAACGTCACCAATATTGCCGATGCGAAAGGTATCGGCTACCGTCACCTTGCCGGGATAAATGACAAATCCCTGCTGCTTGAGGGCTTTGTAAAAGGCACTAAATGAGTAGTCGGCAGCGGCGGGGCTGTGGAATGACGTAATGATCGGGGATTGTAATACATCGGGCAACAGGGTTGAAAAGCCAAGCTGGCGCATCCCTTCCACCAGGCAGCGCTGGTTGACGGCATAGCGTTGACAGCGGTTATCAAAGCCTTCCTGTTGTAACTCTTCGAGGGCCTGGGCAAAAGCCCGGACCACATGGGTTGGTGATGTGAAACGCCACTTGCCGCCACCTTCTTCCATGGTGCGCCACTGATCGTACAGATCCAGGCTTAACGAGCGGGCATTGCCTTCGCAACCTTCGAGAACCTCAGTGCGGGCAACAACAAAACCGAAACCCGGCACTCCCTGGATACATTTGTTGGCACTGCTGATCAGAAAATCTGCCTGGAGGGACTGTATGTTAATTGGCATGCCACCAAAGCTGCTCATGGCATCGACAATATAGGTTTTTCCAACGTCTTTTACGACCGCACCGATAGCGTCTACAGGATTGAGCATGCCGGTGGTTGTTTCGCAATGGACAACGGCTACATGACTGATATCCCGGTCTTCAGCAAGAACCCGGCGAACCCGGTCCGGATCGACAGGGCTTATTTCTCCAAAACTTTCTATGCGTACTGCCAGCCCGATGCACCGGGCAATTTCCCCCATGCGATCACCGTAAGCACCATTGGCCAGCACCAGCAACTTGCCGGTGGCCGGAATCGCACTGGTCAGGGTGGCCTCTACCGAGAAGGTGCCGCTGCCCTGCATCAGGACAGCGGTGTATCCCGTTACCGGTGTTGCCAGGGCAACCAGTTCGGCGCGGATCTGCTGAACAATGTTGTTATAGTCGCGGTCCCAGGTGCACCAGTCGCGGAGCATCACCTCCTTGACGGTTGCCGTGGTCGATAGTGGACCCGGTGTCAGGAGCAGATAAGGGTTAACAGGTTGGGTCATTGGATTCTCCACCATGTTTAAGATATCCGTTCATTCCCATAACGCCTTGACGCTTCCATGGATTCTGCTGCTGCCGGCATGCAGAAGAGCTTCTGTGCAGACCAGGGCCACGGAGTGCTCCGGTTCTGCTAACGTCAGTCAGTTCGCCACAGACAAGGGGTCTGACCGCAGGTTTCGATCTGATTTTCTTCATGTTCACAGTGGCCTCTCCTTTTATTAAAAACCTGTCGAATAACCGATAATCCCTGGATCTTTTAGTCTTGAACTATTAGAAAATGACTGGGAAAAGATGACTATTGTGTGAGTGTTCGTTGTGTGTTGCCGAGGTTTTGAACTTTTTACCATGCCATGTTGATGTTTTTCGTTCTTGTGTAACTGAGTAATTCATCAAGACATTCTTCCTGCCCTAAGCCGCTGTGTTTCCAGCCGCCGTAAGGAGCTCCCAGGTAGCGACCACTGCTGTTAATCCAGACATACCCCGCCTCAACCTGTTCTGCGGTGGCCATCGCGGTGCGCCAGGATTCCGTAACAATCATGGCCGTCAGGCCGAAATCGAGTTGATTAACCTGTTTAAGCATTGTTGATTGATCATTCCAGGTAATGATCGACATCACCGGCCCGAAAATTTCTTCACGGGCGATGCGCATATCCATGGTAATACCGTCAAAAATCGCTGGACGAATAAAAAATCCATTGGTCAGTTCAAGTTCAGTCGGTCGTACACCCCCGGTAAGAAGCTCGCCCCCTTCTTTGAGCCCCGAATCGATGTAATTACATACCCTCTGGTACTGTTTTTCTGAAACTACAGGGCCAACCTCAATTCCCGCAAGCCAGGGCAGTCCAACCGGCAACTCGGAACTCAACTTGACCAGTTCTTCTCGTACTGCCTGGTGGAGACTCTCGTGAACAAAAACCCTTGAGGTAGAACTGCACGATTGCCCCTGGCGGTTCATATTCATTCCCTTGATCGCCAGTTTGGCAGCTTCAATTGGGTCAGCATCCGGGAAGATAATGATCGGATTTTTACCGCCAAGCTCCAGGCTGACATGTTTGATGTCTGCCGCCGCCTCTTTGAGTACCGCCTTACCGGTTTCAACCGAGCCGACCACGCCTATTCGCCTTACCAGGGGATGACTCACCAGGGCCTGTCCGGTTGAGGCGTCACCGGTGATAACATTGATAACACCCGGGGGAAGAACATCCTGACATATCTCGGCAAAACGAAGACTTGAAAGCGGAGCTTGCTCTGAGCCTTTGATGACAACCGTATTGCCGGCGGCCAGTGGTGCTGCTGCCTTTTCGGCACAGAAACGAAACGGGTGATTGAACGGGTTGATCTTGGCGACAACACCGTAAGGTTGTCGCCAGGTAAGGTTCAGGTGGCGCTCCTGACGGGAAAAGGTTTCACCTTTAAGTTCACCAATTAACCCGGCGAAATAACGCAATGAATCAACCGCCCAGTCAACATCGGCAATCATTCCACTCAGCGCATTGCCACCATCAAGGCAGTCCATCAGCCCCAGTTCTTGTCGGTGTTCGGCA
Organism: Pelovirga sp.; assembly: GCA_041686715.1. Taxonomy (GTDB): domain Bacteria; phylum Desulfobacterota; class Desulfuromonadia; order Desulfuromonadales; family Geopsychrobacteraceae; genus Pelovirga. The sequence goes on along the minus strand of JAWLDI010000007.1, from coordinate 24,390 downwards.
AGTCGATTCGCCAGGGTATTCAGCAATACGGCTCTTTCCCTTGTTGGGATGCGACCCCAGTCGGGTGCCGCGCCGGCCGCTGCTGTTACTGCCAGATCAACCTCGCCGGCATTGGCTAACGGGACGCAACCCAGTTTCTCGCCGGTAGATGGATTGATGGTTGAGATCTCCTGACCGGATTGGCTTTGTTGCCATTGCCCTCCTATAAAAAGACCGCGGGGAATAAAGTTCAGAGAAGGAGCTTTAGTTTTCATGATGAATACCTCCAGTATTTCCGGGTATGATAGCCGCGCGTAAGACCTGGCGGGCGGATGCCTGGGTAAAAGCATCGTTGATCTGTTCAAGGGAAAAGACAGCATCCACCAGTTCGGCAAATGGGTACAGTTGACGGTGACTCATGACAAAGTCCAGCGCCTGAACCAGATGGCGAGGATGATAATTGTGAACCCCTTTGATGGTAATCAGTTTGCGGATCAGATCATTGCCGTCCAGGGAAAAACAGGACTCCGGGTTGACCAGACCGGCAAGAATATAACGACCGCCACAGCGTAGCATAGGGATGGCTGAAGCAACGGCGCCAGGGTTGCCGCTGACTTCAATGATAACATCGGCGCCGTCAGGTCGGCATTCGGAGCGCACTGTATCAATCAGGGTTTTTTCATCCATTGCGGTTAAGTCGATGACCAGATCAGCTCCGAATTTCCGGGCCAGTGCCCGACGGTCCGGAACAACGTCAATGCCGATTACTTTGCGTGCCCCACGAGACTTGGCAATGGCACAACCGTAGAGACCCAGCAGACCCAGTCCTTGAATAACAACAGTATCTCCCAGTGCAATGGCTGCGGCTTCGATCACACTGGCCATGGTCGCAACACCGCAGTTCAATGGTGCCGCTTCTGCATCACTGAGCTCATCCGGAATTTTTAGAACTCCAGTTCCCGGCATGACGTAACAGTATTCACCAAACCCGCCATTAAAGTGAGGATCTTTTTCCACCAGATCATGGCCGTATTTCCGCACCCCCGGTGATTTCTGTGGCAGATTGAGAACGTCAGCATAATAGGAAGGTTCCTGCTGGTAATATTCCATCCAGGTAATACGATCCCCGAGAGCGAGGGGGTCTCCGCGCAGATCAAACTTAATATGTTGTCCAAGTTCCCTGACAACCCCGACAATTTCATGACCGAGTATTCCGGGGCAGGGGTTAGGCCGGTGCCCCTGATAGGAGTGAATGTCGGAACGACAGATGCTTGCCATGGAAACCTGCACCAAAATTTCATCATTTTTAACCGAACGCAATGGATAGGAATTGATCACAAAGGGTGTTCCTGGAGCCGTATAGACAGCTGCTTTTGCTTCCTTGATCATCAGTTTAACTTCTCCTGTTGTATTCCATTGATGGCAAAGTCAAAAATCTGATGACTGCGCAACCGCCCTGCACCGGCTTTGCGGCGATAGTCCGCATTCAAGGGTGCGCTGATGATAAAAGGCACATCGGCTTCCCAGATACTGCCGTGACTGCGTAATCGTGTTCCTTTAAGGGTAGTCAGGTCGTGATCAATACGACGTCCGCCGATGACCGTGCCTTTATCTCCCATCACCGCCACATCGCCCTCCCGATCCAGGGGTTGTTCCATTTCATTCGCCACTTTCTGTGCTGACCATACTCTGGCAATTCCCGGTCGATTGTGGATAACCTCGATCACCGCCTCAGGAGTTGTCCTGTCATGGCAGTAAACGCGGACAAAACCACCCAGAGCACCGTGATGTCCGACAAAGGCATCCGTAATGGGACAGATGACGGTGCAACACCCTTCACCGAGGGCCTGGTCGAGAACATCCTGCAACCAGATCACCTTGGGTTGCCCATTCTCATCGGCCTTGTCGTTCATGCCGTGATCGGCGGTCAGGGCGACAATAGCGCCCATTTCCTGTAAACGACCAAAACGGGTATCCAGATCGCGATAAAACTGCTCCGCTTCAGGATCATCGGGCGCGTAGGCATGTTGTATATAGTCAGTCAGGGATAAATAGAGAATTTCCGGGCGGCGTTCTTCCAGCAGGCGGATTCCGGCATCTAAAACGAACAATGAAAGATCGGCTGAATACATGTCAGGCTGGGGTTTACCGACAAAATCAAGGATGTTCTCTATGCCGTTCTCCTGCTGACTGCACTGATCGGCAAACTGGGCTGAAAAGCTGACTGAACCATTGTCCAGCAGCATGTCTTTCTGCAATTGACGGCGTAATTTGTCTTTTGCAGTGATCGAAACGACTGTCGCCCCGTGACGGGAGAATTCGGCCATGACCGTTCTGGTACGGAGTAATTCCGGTCCAGTCATCACCACCGGCTTTAAACTGCGACGATCGAGATAATAATTTCCGGAAATGCCATGGCATTCGGGTTCACAACCCGTAGCTATCGACATGTTGTTAGGGCAGGTAAAGCTCGGCATACTGCCTTGGGCGATTGCTGCAAATCCAGTATTCATGAATTTTTTGATATTGGGTATGATGTCGGCCTGGAGGCAATGGTTTATGTAAGACGGGTCTCCACCGTCTATACAGACGACTGCGACCGGCCGGTGAGGGTGGCTGTAGGTTAAGCCGTTTAATGTAATGTTTGGTTTCATTTTTTCCCCTGAACGATATGTCCGAACCATGATGGGTTCCGAAGATTAAGGGTTTATCGGTGAGGTAAACAGTCATTTGTCTGGTTGTTTTGCCAAAGGGATGGACCTTCCTGCTATTGCATTTTCATCACCGCTTTTCTAGCCCAGGCGGAAACAGTTTCAGATAACAGAACCAGGACGACGATCGATAACATGATAGCGGCAACCCGCTGACTTTCGATTTGCAGCACATTACGCTTGAGATACCATCCCATGCCGCCCGCCCCAAAAAAACCAACGACTGTTGCGGCACGAAAGGCGACATCCCAGGTATAAATTGTGATACCGGTCAAGGCGACACGAATCTGGGGCAGAACGCCAAAGACCATGACTTGAAATAAATTGGCGCCGGTAGCATACATGGCTTCGACCGGCCCCATGTCGATGGCTTCAATTTCTTCGGCCATTAATTTGACAGCGAAGCCAACACTGAAAAAAATCAGTGCCACGACACCAGGAAACATGCCAAAACCGAGAATTGAAACCAGTAAAATGGTCCATATTGTTTCATGGATAGCACGACATCCCATGCTGATAAAACGGGCTGGAGGGTAGATAAAGCGTCGACTCGGGGTCATGTTCCATGAGGCAAACCAGGCCAGGGGAATGCTTAACAGAATGCCAATCATGGCCCCAAGAAAAGCCATCTGTATGGTTCCTATTACATATGAAAAATAGGTTCTGTCGAGAATGTAATTGATGTCCGGAGGATAATAGCGGTTGGAAATAACGTCACCGATACGCCCGAAAATACCGAGTATTCGTTCGAGCGGAACGTTGAGATAATGAATGCTGAAGAAAAAGAGACTAAGCACCACCAGCCATGCAGCAAAAGAACCGACGGAGCGCCGATAGCGCATGCGATTCAATTTGACTATTGCGGGGTTCCGGGTTGCCGTATGTGCATAACTCATTTGTAGGATATCCTGTTTGTTTGTTTGCTGCGGCTACAAGAGCCGTCTGCGGATTGCATGGGAGGCCATTTCTCCGAGCAGAATGATGCCTAGAATCATGATAATGACGGAGGTGACACCGTGATAATTGAAGGTATTCATCTGGCGGAAAAATACCAGCCCAAGCCCGCCCGCCCCAACCAGACCCAATACGGCGGAGCGCCGGATGTTAATCTCCCATTCAAACATAATCACGCTGATGATTTGCGGCAAGACCTGGGGCAGAATGGCAAAGCGCAGGACCTGGAAAGTACCGGCGCCGGTTGCCTGAATGGCCTCAACCGGTCGCGAGTCGATATTTTCTATCGCCTCGGCAGACATCTTGGCAATAAACCCGACTGAACGAAAGGCCACGGCAAAAATCCCGCCCATGGCACCAAGGCCGACCACTGCAACAAAAAACAGGGCCCAGACAATTTCATGAACCGACCGACTAATGGTCATCATCAAACGCGCCACCAGGTAGGAAGCGTTGCCGACGGGTGTTATGTTACGTGCACCGAACCAGATTACCGGAAGGCAGAAAAGAACCCCGATCGATGTTCCCAAAAAAGCTATCAGCAGTGTCTCAAGGGCGGGTTCGAGTAACTGAGAAAATAGGGAAAAATCAATGCCAATATAGCGGCCGATGGATCTGAGCATATCGGCAAAGCTGCCCATTCTTTGCCAATCCGTATCTTGAATCACGGTGGCGTTGATGCACCAGGCGGATATCAGAAGAAAGATCAGTGTTCCGCTACCTAAGATAATTTTGCGACGTTTGCGCAGGAAAATGACTTGTTCGGCCTGTTGCTGAATCTGGTGGTGTAATTCCATTGGCATCCTGTTCCTACAACTCTTCCATGGCGTAAATTGCGTTGAGTTTATTTCTGTCCAGTTGTTCTGTCGGTCCGGAAAACATGGTCACGCCCTCTTTGAGTCCGATGATCTTATTGCAAAATTCAGTAGCTAAAGCGACGTCATGAATGTTGCATAGACAGGGCACCCCGAATTCTTCTGCCATATTCTTAACCAGACGCATGATGTCGCGGGAAATTTTTGGATCAAGAGCAGAAGTTGGTTCATCCAGCAGCAGCATTTTAGGGTTTTGCATCAGGGCACGAGCGATTCCGACCCGTTGTCGTTGACCGCCCGAAAGCTCATCGACACGTTTATGAACGTGATCAGAAAGTTCGACCTTTTCAAGTAGAAATAGCGCCTGATCGATATCGCTGCGGCGAAAAGAACGGAACAGAGTACGAAGGTTGCCGGTATAGCCAAGGCGGCCGGATAAAACATTGTCCATAACACCCATGCGGTTGATCAGATTGAATTCCTGGAAAATCATTCCAATATCACGACGGGCCCGGCGTAATTGGGATTTGGACAATTTAGTAATTTCACGTTCAATAAAAATAATTGTTCCGGAAGTCGGTTCTACCAGCCGATTAATGCAGCGTATCAACGTTGATTTGCCGGCACCGCTTGGCCCGATAATGGCGAAGAAATCATCTTTTTCGACCTCGAAGGTGATGCCTTTGAGAATGTCGGGTCCGTTATCAGTGTAACGGGTTTGAAGCTCTTGGACAGAAAGAATAGGCATGGAGTGTTCATCCTGGGGACAGTAGTGATCTTATCACCGGAGCACCCTGATAAGCGGTTCGTTCTGGTGCTCCGGTGATATAAAGAGGGAGGGTTACTGAGCTTCTTTGGCTTTTTTAAGGTCACGAATGATGTCATAATCTTCAGACGACATGGCAACGAACCGGTTTGATTTCACATTTTCAAGAAAAGTCTGTGCTTCCGGCTCGTCGTTTAGTGCCAAGAAGGTGGCCCGAATCTCATCCTTGACTTCATCACACAGGTTTCCGCGAAATACGAATGGATCTTGGGGAATCGGTTTTGATTGCCACAGGATGTTGACATCATCCAGCGCGATGTCGCCGCGATTGACAACATTGTCGAAGCGGTGTGTTGCGACAAAAGCGGCATCAACACGCCCTTCATTTACCGCGATTGTTGATAGCTCATGGCTCCCGGTGTAGGCGACGCGCCCGAAATACTCGTCAAAATCGACGCTTACGTCTCTGGAAAAGACAACGCGGGGCATGAGATTGCCCGATGTACTGCCGGGATCTACCAGCCCAACTGTCGCCCCTTTAAGGCTCTCGATCGTATTGAACTTTGAACCTTTTTTCGAAATAAGAGCGGCCCGATACCCGGGACCTTCTTCTTGCATGTGTCCTTTTTGTTTAGCATAGGTCGCAAATACTTCCACGCTGGAATCTTTCTCATTGGCAATGACATAGCTGTAGGGACCAAGTACGGCAACATCAACATATTTACTCAGCAAGCCCTCAACGACGGACGCGTAGGAAGTGGGCATAAAAAAAGAAATCTTTTTTCCGGTGAGTCGGGCCAGTCGGTCGGTAACAGGCTTGTAAAGTTGGAGCTCTGAAATTGTTTCTTCTGTCGGCACCATCGCAAATGTCAGTGTTTCCGGGTTTTCACAGGTTGAGGAATAGGACGAGCTGGCAAACACAAGTAAAAACATACTTATTGCCAGGGCAACGCATCTAAACTGTTCTTTTTTCGTGTTTTTCATTGTTTTTCTCCTTGTTTGTGATTTCAAATCCATGGCGTTGATGCATTCATATGTTGTAGGCAATTAAACTTTGAAACTGTTACTGATTCTTGAGAAAAGTATTTATTTTTCATAAGAATCATTGATTGTTTCTGATTTATATATAAGTAATTCTTATTTGGCGATTGAGGCGTGTTTCGCGAGTTTTACTGCGAAAAAGCGGTAGCGCTTTTCTGTTATCGTTGTTGCCAAGAGCATGAAGAATGCAGTGCTGAAGCCCGGGAAGTTTACGGTTTATTCGATGCGGATGATATCGGTGGTATTTTGCGCTTAGCAGCCAGCCGGTGAGCGATGGTGATTGCTGCGAGACCACCTGCCAGGACGATGCCAACGCCGATAATTACTGTATTATAGCCTGCAAGTTCCCAGGTTACTGCAGCTGCGGTCGGGCCAATTGCAAACCCCATCATAAAGGGAATTGCGAGCATCCCGAAAACTGTACCGAAGTTTTGCCTTCCCAAAAACTCTGCAGTTACAACCGGCCGCACTATGCTGGCAATACCATACCCGGCGCCATGAAAGGCAACAAAAAGGAGCGCCATCCAGGGATTGAGCTGACTTGCAAGTAGCGCAGCCATCCCCAGTATCATGAAGGTGTAGCATCCAATCGCTATTCCAAAGGTTTTGATTCGGTGTGCCGCTACCATCATGGCCACTCGCCCGAGTACCTGCATGGGACCAATCATCGACACAGTCATTACAGCAAGCCAGGCTGGTGATCCACCTTCCCTGAGAATGAATAACAAATGGGTTAATATCGCGCCGTGGGCAAGGCCAATTGCGCCGAAAGCAATACCAAGCATCCAGAACGTGCCCTGGCGCAGGGCTTTTTTTGACATGCCGCGCATGCAAGCTTCGCTGGTTTCGGCGAACGGTCGAAGGCATGTTAGCCCGAAGACAGTGAGCGGTACGCTGACAAAGAGAACAATCAAAGAGAATACTCTCAATGCAACCTGCCAGCCATAGGCGTCAGCCAAAAGATGCGCAGTGGGAAAGGCCAAGGTTCCCGCGAAACCTGCAAAGAGGGTCACTATGGTAATGACATCGCGCGCCTGACTGCCAATGACCCTGGTGATGACGGTGAAGCAGGCATCATATAGACCGGCAGACATGGCCAGGCCGATGCCCATCCACAGGGCGTAAAACTGCCAGATCTTTTCGACTTCCGGCAACAGCATAAGCAGTATTCCACCAAGTGCGGTCCCCCCAGCGAGCACGACAAGACCGTAACCACGATCTATCAGGTTGCCAATCAGGGGTGCGGCAAAGGCAGAGATCATCAAGGCAGCAGTGAACGCCCCGGACAATTCAGCTTTTGACCACCCGAATGCCCCCTGCCATGCGGGAAGCAGTGCCGGGAAAGAATAGTACAATGAAGCCCAGGTCACCGTTTGGGCGATGGCTAATGGAGTAGCAGCGCGCTGAAGTTTAGTCAGCATGTAGTCACCGGTAACTTGTAGACAAAATGATACATTGTTTATCTGCCATGCTTCTTTTATAAGGGTTATTGACTGTTTTTTAAACTTATATAAGATAAATTTATTTACGATGTCCTTCGGGGTACCTTAATGGATTTCACGTTGAAACAACTGCAGATTTTTATTGCTGTCGTTGACGCTACAAGTATGAAGGGCGCAGCGCTGCAGCTTGGCCTTTCACAGCCCGCTGTGAGCATGGCGATTGCCGATCTGGAAAAAATCTTCCGTTGCCGGTTGTTCGAACGGTGGGGAAAAAAAATTATTCTTAACAACCGCGGCAAAGAGCTGGTTCCAATGGCCCGGCGAATCATGGCTGAAGCCCAGGAAGTTCATGGCCTCTTCGATCCAGACTATGCCGGCGGCACGTTGTGGTTGGGAGCCAGTTCAACTCTGGCGACATATTTCATCCCGACTATTTTGCCCGGATTTACCAACAAGCATCCAGATGTAAAAGTGAAAATTACCTCCAGTAACAAGAGAAAAGTTGTTGATCAGTTGGAACAGTTCACTCTTGACATCGGGCTTGTCGCCGGAACCTGCGACAACCCAGAAATTGAGAAGCATTACCTGTTTGAGGATGAAATGACAATTTTTTGTGCCCGCAACCATCCCCTGGCAGCTAAGCAGGATTTGACCATGTACGATTTAAAAGAAGCGCAATGGATTCTGCGTGAACCAGGCTCATGGACACGAGAATTGTTGGTCTCAAGCCTGGATAAAAAAGTAGCAGGGATTTCCGTTGCAATGGAGCTGAACAATTCAGAAGCAATCAAACGAATTGTTCAGCAGGGGAAGACGATCAGTTGCTTGTCACGGATGGCGGTACAGCGTGAGCTGGAAGAGGGCGTTCTCGTATCTTTGTCGGTACCATTCCTGGATTTGAGCCGTATCTTTCATCTGTTGATACATCGACAAAAATATCGCAGCCCCCTGATCAATGAATTTGTAAATTACTGTCATCAGCATGTTCAACATTTCCGCCATACGGGGTCCTGGATGGACTGACCTTGACCGTTCATTGCAGTAACGCCTTGATCCTTCCCCGGATTCTGTTGCTGCCGGCATGCAGAAGAGCTTCTGCACAGACCAGCGCCAGGGAGCGCTCCGGATCATCAGGGGCGGGACAGGCAATGCGGTGATGCCCCCGGTGAATCACATTCACGGGAGCCGATAGCAGCCAGCTCAGCTGAAACTCGTTGTCATAGGCGTCAAGCACGGTTGCCAATGTCAGCTGTGGAATCGTTTTGGAGATCAGCTTGACCCCGGATTTTTCTGCAAACTCAAGAAGATCAAAAACCCTCTGCCGGTCAAGACGATGAACCAGTGACGGGCTCACCTCCTGCTCATCAGGTTCGTCAAGCAGCAGGCCGGAGGGTGAACAGTGGGTATTTTTCCTCATTACAGATTCCAATGGCGCCGCCGTTCCAGGAGTTCCTGTGACTCTAACGACAGGGTTGCAATGGGATAAGAGCGCAGCCGTTCAAATCCGATTTCTTCGTCGGTAAGGAGGCAGTAACCGTAGCTGCCATTGCTCATTCGCTGCAGCGCCGCCTCAACCTGCTCAAGAAGATGACGTTTCCGCCTGGAGTTGATCAATTCCATGGTTGCCCTGCTTTCCTTGGTGCTCTGGTCGATAATGTCACCACCCTGCTCATCCTGATGGCGAATGCGCTGTCGTGACTCGTGGTACTCGACCTGCAGACGTTGACGCCAGTCTGTCAAGGTACGCTGAAAATAATCGAGCTGATCGGCATTCAGATAATGATCCTGGTGCCTCAATGGCAGTGCGGTCTGTTGTTGGCTCCTCATCGATTCCCTCCCGGCAGTGATATGTTCAATGTTTTTATTTTTATTTCTGTCAGCAGGCGGTGTTTCTAACGACAGTCAGAGCGCCACAGGCAGGACGTTTCTCCGCAGTTACCTGCCTGATCAGTCATAAAGCAGACAGGATTCTGTTCCGCCGCCTGGATGGCCCGGATCAGCTCCTTTTTTCTCAATCGTGCTGCCGCGATCCCTTTTTGTGCTGCCAGCTTTTTGATTTCTTTCACGTTCATGAGTCGCTCTCCTTTATTATAACCTGCAGTCTGACTGGAGTTTTTTAAGACTTTTTAGTGTTGAATTATTAGGAAAAGATCAGAAAGGGATGATTGTTTTGTGAGGACCTGCCAGTTCGGCTCTGAATCGACTGCACGCCGGTTGCGCTGGTCGGTGGTGTGGATTTGGGGTCGGACCAAGCTAAGTCATTTAAATACGGATAAAATGTCTGTTTTTCTGCCTGAAAATCACCTTATAGCCCGATTTTTTGAGGCAAAAAACAGCTCAAAAATTGTACTGTCGGCGAAACACATGTTGGAGGGGGAATTGCCACGCCAAGAGCGAATCGATTTTTTTCTGTGCGGCTAAGATGTTAGCTTGGCCCGATCCCGGACGTTGCGGATATAAGAGTAAGGACATAATTGAATGTGAACGACGAACCAAAACTAGTCCAATCATCGTTGTCTCAATCCGTTTCGAGTGGTGGACAAACGGTTTCTATTGAAATATATCGTTTAGAAAATGAACTTACGTGGACACAGGAAATTGTTGATGAATTCAACAATTCAACAGTACGGGACGAACCATTTCAAACTGATTCAAAGGCACTTACCGAGGCAAAAAAACAATTTTGGGCATACCCTCATTGGGCCTGAAGACGGCAAAGATGACGGTCATTGGAAGGAAGCACAAACGGATTTAGCAAGCAAGATAGGGACAAAGGTACTGACCATCTGGCAGGTCACGATTGAGGCAAAGTGGGAGCGTGCGTGACAAGACAGGGGGCGAGAGATACGTGCCCTTATGGTTGGTTACGGCGGATATCGTCTGTCAGTTTCTTGGCCTGTTTTCTGGTGTGGCGATAACTCAGCACACCAAAGGCACAGAAAATGACGGCAACCGACAAAAAAAACAGCAGCTCCATAATTTGTACTCCTGAAGAATAGTGCTTCAGGAGTACAAATTGCTGGTTAGAAGCAGGTTAGAGCCTGATGTGGTTTTGGTTATTGTTTTATCGCGGTCGTTGCAATCCTTCATCAACCTTTGAGTTTTTTAGCAATCCGCGCTACATGGGCACCCTGGAAACGGGCCCCGGCCAGCTCGTTGTCACTCGGCATCCGCTCTCCCTGGCTGCCGGTAATGGTTGATGCACCGTAGGGAGAACAACCGGTAATTTCGCTGTTGTCCATCTGTCCGGCAAAAGAGTACGGCAACCCGACCACGACCATGCCGTGATGCAACAGGTTGGTGTGGAAGTTCAGGGTCGTCGATTCCTGGCCGCCGTGCTGGGTAGCCGAACTGACAAAGACGCTGCCGACCCTGCCGATCAGGGACCCGTTGAACCACAGCGCGCCGGTAGCATCGAGGAACTGGCGCATCTGCCCGCACATGTTGCCGAAACGGGTCGGTGTACCGAAAATAATGCCGTCAGCTTCTGCCAGGTCATCCACTGTTGCGATCGGAACATGGGCCATCGATTGCTGCGCTTCCACCGCCCCCATCTTTTCCAACACGTCGTCTGGCAGGGTTTCGGGTACCCGCTTGATGACAACATCGCACCCTTCGACTTCACCAACTCCTTCTGCTACCGCTTGTGCCATTTTATAAATGTGGCCATACATGCTGTAATGAATAATCAGAATTTTCGCCATGGTGCGCTCCTTTCCTTATCAAGTTGAAAACAATTATTCAACACTTGCCTTATGGATACCGTGCCGAACTGATACAGGTCAAGCAACCTTAAGGCCGCTATCAGCCCAGATCAAATAATAACACCTCTGCGGAATTTTGCTCGAGCCGTGTTACTTGTTCTTCATCGCGGGCGGCAGCACGGTAGCCGATTGTCGCACCTTTTTCAGGTCAGGTTTGAACCGGTCGTGGTGGTTACCAGTTTGCCGTGTTTGACTCCCTTGGTGCCGATCAGTTCATCGGCGAGTTTTCTGACCTCTGCAGCACTGCCCCGAACCACGGCAACTTCCAGGCAGTTGTGGGTATCAAGATGAACATGGAGAACAGAAACGATGGCCTGGTGATGACTGTGCTGGTGTTCGGTGAGCTTGTCAGCCAGGTCACGAGTATGGTGGTCGTACACCAGGGTCACCGTGCCGACGGTCTCACCCTCCTCCTGTGACCATTCCCGCTCAACCAGGGCGTCACGCATCAGGTCGCGTACCGCTTCACTGCGGTTTGCATACCCCTTTTCGGCGATGAGACGATCAAATTTCTGCAGCAAGTCACTGTTGATGGAAATCCCGAAGCGGATGGTTGAACTCATAAGAGCTCCTGTTCTGTGGAGTGCTGAACATCTCTGATAAAACGGTGATTCCCGCCGTCTTATCGGAACCTTATACTCCTTTTACATGGACGTAGCAACTTGACGCACGCGGCAGGGTTTGGCAGTCTATCTGAATACGGCAAAGTCCTCCAGCTTTACCAGAGACGCGCTGAAGTCCGGCCGGAAATGCCTCCGAGCCCGGTTTTTAGCAGCGTTACTTCAGCTGTTAACGATACGGTTGCTGTCCCTGTGAGAAAAGGAAACCACGATGACAGATTCCGAAAAGCCCCTCTACCTGGCACTGATCAGTGTCCATGGTTTGATCCGCGGACACAACCTGGAGCTGGGTCGTGACGCTGATACCGGCGGCCAGACCCTGTATGTGCTGGAACTGGCCCAGGCCCTGGCCGAGCGGGACGATGTTGACCGGGTTGATCTGATCACCCGCCGGGTGGTTGATCCGGCTGTTGACGCTGATTACGCTGAGCCGCTTGAAAAGGTTTCCGACAAGCTACAGATTGTCCGGGTGACTGCCGGGCCTGACGAGTACCTGCCGAAAGAGCAGTTGTGGGACCATCTGCACACCTTTGTTGATCAGCTCTACGATTACTTTCGTGATCAGGATCGTTGGCCCGATATATTCCACAGTCATTATGCAGATGCGGGCTGGGTGGGCAGCCGCCTGTCTCAGTTAACCGGCATTCCCCTGATTCATACCGGCCACTCCCTCGGACGGGTCAAGCGCAGACGCCTGCTCGCGGCCGGGCTCAGCCGCGATGACATCGAAGAACGCTATAATATGGCCAGACGTATCGAGGCCGAAGAATTGACCCTGGCGACGGCGGAGCGGGTGATTACCAGTACCCGGCAGGAAATCGAGGAACAGTACGAACTCTACGATTATTACCAGCCGAACCAGATGCGGGTAGTGCCCCCGGGAACGAATCTGGAAATATTTACCGCTCCCTGTGGTAATGAATGTGACCTGCCGCAATTCAGATTGTTGACCCGCCATTTGAAAGAGCCCCGGCGACCGATTATTTTTGCCCTGTCCAGGCCGGATAAGCGCAAGAACATTACCAAGCTGGTAGAAGCCTATGGGGAGAGCAAGTCCCTGCAGGCTCTTGCCAACCTGGTGATTATTGCCGGTAATCGTGAGGATATCGATGATCTGGATGAGGGCGCCCGCGATGTTTTCTACGAATTGCTGGCAACGGTTGACCGTTATGATCTCTATGGCAAGGTAGCCATCCCGAAGATGCACCAGCGTGATGATGTGCCGTTTTTTTATCGTATTGTTGCGGCGTTAAAGGGGGTTTTTGTCAACCCGGCCCTGACCGAGCCTTTTGGGCTGACCCTGATTGAAGCGGCGGCTTCCGGCCTGCCGATCGTCGCCACCAGAGACGGAGGCCCGCAGGATATTATCGGCAACTGTGATAATGGTTTTCTGATCGATCCCCTGGATCCGCAGGAGATGGCTGACAGGTTGCGGCAATTACTTGAAGATGAAGACCTCTGGCAGTCTTTTTCGCAGCATGGGCTAAAAGGGGTTCGTGAGTACTATTCGTGGCAGGCCCATGCCGAGCGCTATCTGCGGATGGTGATTCCGGTGATCAAGCGCTATGAACCACTGGAACGTGAACCTTTAAGTCGCAGGGATGCCCTTTACAGTGATCGCGCTCTGGTGAGCGGGCTTGATCAGAACCTGATCGGTGATCCATCGTCCCTTAAAGAGCTTATGTCGCGGTTGCGTCGGCAGCGCAAAAGTACGGCATTTATCATTGCCACCGGGCGGCGCCTTGATTCGGCCCTGGCCCTGATGAATAAACACGGGATTCCTGAGCCTGACATCCTGATTACCAGTGGTGGTACCGACATCTACTACGCACCGGAGCTGGAAGGAGATCTGGTCTGGGCCAAATACATCGATTTTCAGTGGTCCCCGCACAAGGTGCGTGAGCTGCTGACCGACTATCCCGGTTTGAAGCGGCAGCCGAAGATTGAGCAGAGTCGTTTCAAAGTCAGTTATTACATCGACCCGGAGCTTGCAAATGTTGATGAGATTCAGCGGCTTCTGCACCAGGAAGGACTGGCCGCCAATGTCATTATGAGTTTTGGCCAGTATCTCGACATTCTGCCGGCGCGCGCCTCCAAGGGGCTGGCTTTGCGCTACGTGGCCGACCGTCGCGGGATTGACCTGGAAAGGGTTCTGGCTGCCGGGGGCGCCGGTGCCGATGAAGATATGCTGTCCGGTAACACCCTGGCGGTGGTTGTGGCCAATCGCCATCACGAAGAGCTGTCCGGCCTGGTGGATACCGAAAGAATCTATTTTGCGCGTCAGCCGCTGGCCGCCGGAATTCTTGAAGCAATTGACTATTACGACTTTTTCGGTGCTTGCCGCGACCCCAAAGAGCAGGACGATGGAACAGAATAACACCCGCTTGCTGTTGTGTACCGATCTGGATCGGACCCTGATCCCCAACGGCACGGCACCGGAAGATCAGCAGGCACGCCAGCTGTTTGCCCGGCTGTGTCGCCATCCGCAGGTATGTCTGGTGTATGTGACCGGTCGTGATCGTCAGCTGGTGCTGGATGCGCTTGAGCACTATGAACTGCCCCGCCCCCATTATGCAATTACCGATGTCGGTTCGACTATTTATCAGCCTGACGGGGGCAACTGGAGAACACTGCCAAGCTGGAATCTTCATTTGCAGGCAGACTGGCCGAGCGGCGCCGGTAAACGGATCAGGTCGCTGGTCGGCAAAATAACCGGACCGGTATTGCAGGAAGAGTCGAAACAGAATACCTTTAAAGTCAGTTATTATGTTCCCTTGACGCTTGATGCGAACGAGATTATGGGGCGGATCAGTCATCAGTTGCAGCTTGAGGAGATACCGGCGAACCTGATCTGGAGTATCGATGAAATTGAAGATGTCGGCCTGCTGGATGTTCTGCCTGAGCGTGCCGACAAGCGCCGGGCCATCAGGTTTTTACAGCAGCAGCTGGCTGTTGATGATCAAGACGTTCTTTTTGCCGGTGACAGCGGTAATGACCTGCAGGTGATAAACAGTGATATTCCCTCCATCCTGGTTGCCAATGCGGCAGCAGACATCAAAGAGGCGGCGCTGACCTGGGCGCAGCAGCATCATCAGATCGGCTCTCTTTATATTGCCAAGGGAGGTCTGCTCACAATGAACGGCAATTACAGTGCTGGGATTCTAGAGGGGGTCTGCTATTTCCAGCCGGCTTACAAGTCTTATTTGATGAGTGGAGCAGTATGAATTATCAACAGGTTGTGGTTTTTGGCGAAGTTTTATTCGACTGTTTTCCGACCGGCGAACAGGTTCTGGGTGGTGCTCCCTTTAATGTGGCCTGGCACCTTGAAGCCCTCGGAGCGCACCCCTGTTTTGTTTCCGCCATCGGCAAGGATGAGCTGGGCCAACAGATTCTTGCCGCCATGAATGACTGGGGCATGAGGACGGATGGCGTTCAGGTCGACTCGGAGCACGCGACTGGTATGGTCGAGGTGCAGATTAGTGACGGTCAGCCCTCCTACCACATCAGTGAAAACGTGGCTTACGATCATATCCGTAGTGCGCTGCTTCCTGAGAGCTGCGACGATTTTATTCTTTACCATGGTACCCTGGCTCTGCGCCATCAGCAGTCGCGCTGCGCCTTTGACGATCTGACCGACCGCAAAGGGTGTGCCCTCTTTGTGGACGTTAACCTGCGTGCCCCCTGGTGGAACAGAAACGACGTGCTCCGTGTTATTGCCGGGGCGCGTTGGGCCAAGATGAACGCTGACGAGTTGGCTGTTCTTGGTTTTGACAATCCGGATACCGATGTTGCCATGGCCGAGTTGATGTCGCAATCCTCGCTGGAACAGTTGATCGTCACCCGTGGTGCCGATGGCGCCCTTGTCCGGACCCGTTCGGGTGAGATCATCCCTGTAGCCGCTCCACCTGTCAAACGACATATCGATACGGTCGGAGCGGGAGATGCTTTTGCTGCTGTCTATCTGCAGGGGCTGCTGAATGGTCGAGCGATCGAGGACAATATCACCATGGCCCAGCAACTTGCTGCCGACATCATCGGTATGCGCGGAGCAATTCCTGCCGACAGAACCCTCTACAACACCCTGACCACGACAGGCTGATTCATGTACGAACAGGTTTCCCATGCCCTGCTGAATGATATCCTCAATCGCCTCAACGAGGAGATCTACGAAGAAGATCTGCGCCACTTTTACACCCGCCTGGGAGCCAACTTTTACGCTATTCATTCCCTGTTCTACCGTCTCTACGGTGATCGGCCTGACTTTGCCGACCAGGCCCAGCGACTGGTCGAGACGATGGCCCGTCAGTATATCCGGCGACCGCAGCAATTACGCGACGTCGATATTGAGCGGGAGCGTGATTTCAGCTGGTTTCTGCATCAGAAATGGGTCGGCATGGCTCTTTACAGCGAGGGGTTTGCCGGGAATTTACAGGGAGTGACAGAAAATCTCTCCTATTTTCAGGAGTTGGGAATCAATCTGATTCATATCATGCCGGTAATGCAGTGTCCTGAAGGGCATAGTGACGGTGGTTACGCGATCAGTGATTTTCGTGCCATCGATCCGCGCGTTGGTACCCTGGAGGATCTACAGCAGCTGGCAGAAAGTGCCCGTAGCCGCGATATTCTCCTGACCCTTGATGTGGTTCTGAATCATACCTCTGACGAACATGAGTGGGTCAGACGGGCGCGCGCCGGTGAAGACTACTTTCGTAATTTTTATTTTACCTATCCCAATCGTAATGTCCCCGACATGTTTGAACAGAGCATGCCGGAGATTTTTCCCGAGACCGCTCCCGGTAATTTCACCTGGGATGAGACCATGGAACGCTGGGTGATGACGGTTTTCAACAATTATCAGTGGGATTTGAACTACAGTAATCCGGCGGTATTTATTGAAATGCTCGATGTTGTTCTCTACTGGGCCAACCAGGGAGCAGACATTCTGCGCCTTGATGCCGTGGCTTTTCTGTGGAAAAAGATCGGCAGTACCTGTCAGAACGAGCGCGAAGCCCACCTGATTCTACAACTGATGAAAGACTGTGCCCAGGTCACGGCGCCGGGTGTTCTTTTTATTGCCGAGGCGATTGTCGCGCCGGTCGAGGTCATCAAGTATTTTGGTGAGGATGCGGTCATCGCCAAAGAATGTGAAATTGCCTATAATGCCACCTTCATGGCATTACTCTGGGACGCGGTGGCGACCAAAAATGCCAGGCTGCTCAATCAGGGTATCAAGAGTCTGCCGGTCAAGCTCGAACGCGCTACCTGGCTTAACTATGTGCGCTGTCATGATGATATCGGCCTCGGCTTTGATGACCGTGATATAGAGCTGGCCGGTTATGAACCGGCCTATCATCGTCAGTACCTGGTCGATTATTTTACCGGACAATATGACAGTTCTCACGCCCGGGGGCGTCCTTTCGGCCAGAACCATCGTACCGGGGACAGTCGTATTTCAGGCTCCCTGGCCTCCCTGGTAGGGTTAGAGTATGCCCTTGAAGCCGGTGACGATGACGCCTGTTATGATGCGGTCAGCATTATCCTGCTGCTGCATTCCATGATCATGTCTTTTGGCGGCATTCCGCTGCTTTACTACGGAGATGAGATCGGTACGGTCAATGATGACAGCTATCTGAGCGATCCTAACAAAGCGACGGACACGCGCTGGATGCATCGACCCACCATTGACTGGGACAAGGCGGCCCGCCGTAACCAGCCCGGTACTATCGAGTACCGGATCTTCAATGCCCTCAAAAGGATGATTGCGGTCCGCAGTGAAATCAGTGTCTTTGCAGACTTCAACAACCGTGAACTGATCGAGGTGGAGAGCCCTCACCTGTTTGTGTTTGAGCGCTATAACTGGATCAGCCGACGCGATTCGGTTCTGGTGGTGGCCAACTTTGACAGACAGCCGCATTCACTGCATCTGGAGGAGCTTGAAACCTGGGGGCGGATTAATTATGAACGGCTGGTAGATCTCTATACCGGTGGACAGCCTGATATGGTGAATCATACCCTGGTCATACCGGGCTTCAGTTTTTACTGGCTGGCCGAAAAATAGTTTTTTATCAGCGTACCTGAACTATTCAAGCAGCAACTCCCGGAATAAAACCGTGTAGACCTGCTCTTCCTCTTCCGGAGTAATTTCCATCCCGCGGATTTTCATGCCGTGCATGACCTGACGCCATCCTTCTTCAGTGCGGCGCGACTGATAGACCACAGCAGCACTGTGGCAGGTGCCACAGTGCTGTTCGATCAGGGGGATCTTCTGCTGTCGGCAGGAGGTGAGCAGTAAGGTGGTCATGCCGACAACGACAGTCACCGCTGCAACCAGCCACAGGCCTGAATAACGTTGAAGAAAAAGCATAAGGCTCCCGTTGTATGGTGTTATGCCATCCGGCGGGAAAAAATATTTCCCGCAAAAGAATCCGTAAGCTCCTGAAGTTTTTCGATAAGTTACTGTACAATCGAGCCAAACACCCTGATATGTCAAGTAAAAATCAATTGACATTTGATAGAATCCTGTTTTAATCGAGTAGACTGTTATTTTCTATCGCATTGTGCGGAGGTATGACCTATGAGTGACTTCAAGGAGATGTTGGCGGCTCACAGTATATCACGGAGGAGCTTTCTCAAGTACTGTTCCGCAATGGGAGCGTTGCTGGCTGTGCCCGCAGCTATGACTCCAAGGATTGCCGCAGCCATTGAAGGTGATGATCGGCCACCGGTGATCTGGATGGAGTTTCAGTCCTGTACCGGCGATACTGAGTCGCTACTGCGGGCCAACCGTCCTTCGGTTGGTGAACTGATTCTCGATCATCTCTCCCTTGATTATCACGAAACGATCATGGCGGCAGCAGGTCACCAGGCCGAGGCAAGCAAGCATGCTACAGCAGAGAAATTCAAGGGCAAATATATTTGTATTATTGAGGGTTCGATCCCGACTGGTGCAGATGGTGTTTACTGTACCGTGGCCGGGGAGACGGCTGTTGATATTGTGAAAAAGATTGGCACAGATGCCGGTTTGATCATTGCTGTCGGCAGCTGTTCGTCTTACGGCGGTCTGCCGGCTGCCTACCCCAATCCTACGGGAGCGGTCGGGGTCAGTGAATTGCTGCCCGGAAAAACGGTTATCAATCTGCCTGGTTGTCCGATGAACGTTGATAACCTCACTGGGACCATCGTGCATTATCTGACCTTTGGCAGTGCCCCGGCCATGGATCGTTTTGGTCGCCCGCTTTTTGCCTATGGCAAGCGGATTCACGACAACTGCGAACGGCGCAGCCATTTTGATGCCGGTCAGTATGTCGAGAACTGGGGCGATCACGGCCATCGCGAAGGCTGGTGTCTCTACAAGATGGGCTGTAAGGGGCCGGCCAGTTTCCACAATTGTCCGACGTTGCGCTGGAATGAAGGCGTGAGTTGGCCGGTTATGGCCGGGCACGGTTGTGTCGGCTGCAGCGAGCCGGGCTTTTTCGACACCATGATGCCCATGTATGGTCGTCTGCCGAATGTGCCCGGTTTTGGTGTTGAGTCGTCGGCGCTGAAAATCGGCGGTACTATTGTTGCTGCTTCAGCCGCCGTGTTTGCCACCCACGGGGCGGTCACCATGACCCGCAACTGGAAACAGGTTAAAGAGGCCAAGGCAGAAACCCGTGAAATTATCAAAGAGACCACTGACGCTGAAGAATAAAGGGAGATAAGCGATGGCAAACAAGATAGTCGTTGATCCGATTACCCGTATTGAAGGGCATTTGCGGATAGAAGCCACCATTGAAAACGGCGTCATTACCGATGCCTGGTCGAGTGCTACCATGTTTCGCGGGGTGGAAACCATTCTTAAAGACCGTGATCCGCGGGATGCCTGGTATTATACCCAGCGCTTTTGCGGTGTCTGCACTACGGTGCACTCCCTCGCATCGATTCGGGCCGTGGAGGATGCTCTGAACATTCAGGTTCCCTTCAATGCCGAAATGATCCGTAACCTTATCATGGGGATCCAGAATATCCAGGATCACATGATTCATTTTTACCACCTTCATGCCCTCGACTGGGTCGATGTGGTCTCAGCGCTGTCGGCTGATCCGAAAAAAACCGCGGCTCTGCAACAGAGTATTTCGCCCTGGAAGTATTCCAGTGAGAACTATTTTCAGGGGGTACAGAACCGTGTTGGTGCGTTTGTCAAAACCGGCAAGCTCGGCCCCTTCACCAACGGTTACTGGGGACACGCGGCCATGAAGCTGCCGGCTGAAGCCAACCTGATGGCGGTGGCTCATTATCTCGAAGCTCTACATATACAGAAGGAGATTATCAAGATTCAGGCGATTCTCGGCTCCAAGAATCCGCACCCGCAGACATTCCTGGTCGGCGGCATGTCGATTCCTGTCGACCCTAACAGCCAGAACGCCATCAATGCCGACAAGATTGCCCAGATCCGCCAGTATATTGTTATGGCCAAAGAGTTCGTCGAGCAGGTTTATATTCCCGATGTCCTCGCTGTTGCGCCCTTCTATCTGGATTGGGCCGGTATCGGCGGTGGCCACAAAAACTATCTTTCCTACGGCGACTTCCCTGAAGGGCGGAGCGGCTATCCCAACGATTTCTGGATGCCTGCAGGGGTTATCATGAATGGTGACCTGACCAATGTCATGCCGGTGGATCAGCAGAAAATCACCGAATACGTTACCCATTCCTGGTATGAATATTCCGGTGGGGACGCTGTTGGCAAACACCCTTACGAGGGCGAAACCAACTGGAAATACACCGGCCCCAAACCACCCTATGAGTTTCTGGATACCGACAACAAATACTCCTGGGTCAAATCACCACGTTATGACGACAAGCCGATGGAAGTCGGCCCCCTGTCACGCATGCTGGTCGCCTATGCGTCAGGGCACAAGGAGGTGACTGATACCGTCGACCTGGTTCTCGGTAAGCTCGGGGTCGGACCGGAGGTGCTGTTTTCAACCCTTGGCCGAACCGCTGCTCGGGCGGTTGAGACCCTGATCATGGTCAACAAGATGAGCGACTGGCTTGATGCTCTGGTTGCCAACATCAAAACCGGTGATTACGCTATCCATAACAATGAAAAATGGGATCCCTCAACCTGGCCCGCCAATGCCCGTGGCTACGGTTTCCATGAAGCCCCGCGCGGCGCCCTTGGTCATTGGGTTGTCATCGACAATAAAAATATCAGGAACTATCAGGCGGTGGTACCAACCACCTGGAATGCCAGCCCGCGTGATCCCGCCGGGGTTCGTGGCCAGTATGAAGAGTCGCTGATCGGCACACCGATCGCCGATCCGGAGCGGCCGCTGGAGATTCTGCGTACCATGCACTCTTTCGACCCGTGCATGGCCTGCGCGGTGCATCTATATGATGAGGGCGGCAAACTCGTATCCAAAGCAAAAATTCTCTAGAGAGGCGTCGTTATGGCAGAGATCTCGGGAACAACTGTGGCTAGCACTGAACAGCCCATGGAATGCGCTGTCCGTCGCTACCTCTATGTCTGGGAAGGACAGATCCGGATCATCCACTGGGTCAATTTCTTCTGTATTCTGATTCTGTCGATTACCGGCTATTTTATTCATAACCCGTTCATGGCTGCCGACCAGCATCCTTATATCATGGGGCACATGCGCCATATTCACTACGTCACCGGGGTGATCTTCGCTGGTGGTGTTCTTGCTCGAATTCTGGCGCTGTTTGTGTTGAGTAACCGTTTTGCCAGTTGGCGAGGGATCCCCAATCCTTTTAACAGAAATGATCGCGAAACATTCTGGGCTTATATTAAATTTTATACCTTTTTCAGCAAGGATACGCCTCATGTCATCGGTCATAATCCGGTTGCCGTGGTGGCTTATATTTTCCTGTTCGCGCTGTTTTTATTCCAGATTCTCAGCGGTTTCGCTCTCTGGTCACAGGCCGATCCGAACGGAACCATGTATGCCCTGAGCGGCTGGCTGTTCGGACTGATGAGCAATCAATGGGTGCGCTGGGTACACTTTATGATCATGTTTATGATTGCCGGTTTCGTGATTAACCACATTTACAGTGTTATCCTGTTCGACTTCAAAACCAAGTCGGGTGAGATCAGTTCTATCTTCTCCGGCTGGAAACCGGATCGGCGTGATTGATGCCTCTCTGTCGACCCCTATGGAATGTTGCTCCGGTATGAGCAATTTTCTGGTGCTGGGCCTGGGCAACCTGTTGATGAACGACGATGCTGCCGGATTGCGTGCAGTTTATACCCTGCAGGAACGCTATCCGGATCAGGAGAATTTTCAGATTGTCGATGGTGGTACCCTGGGGCTTGATCTGCTCGGGCACGTTGCCTGGGCGGACAAGCTCTTGTTGCTTGATGCCATTAACATCAATGAAGCGCCGGGAACCGTAGCGCTGATTGCCGGAGACGATATTGACCCGATTGTTACCCAGCGTATTTCCCCTCATCAGGTCAATCTCAAGGATTTGCTCGAGGCCGCCGAATTGATCGGTGACCGGCCCCCCGATGTGGAACTGCTGGGCATCCAGTATGACAATATCAACATGGAAATGACCCTGTCGCCGGCAGTGGAACAGGGTCTGCCCAAATTGCTGGCGGCCGCTGCCGAACGAATTGAGTCCTTTTTGTCCTCTTATCCCACCCCTTGATTTCAGCCATGCAGCCAGATCAGGTTTTTTCAGCCTCTGTCGATAGTTACCGGGTGCTGGTTAAAGGAACCGTGCAGGGGGTGGGGTTTCGCCCCTTTGTTTATCGTATTGCCCGCACCAACAATCTGTGTGGTCACGTAGCCAATACCCCCGCCGGAGTCGTTATCCAGGTCAGCGGTAGCGCTGCAGATGTCAAACGTTTTTACCGGCAATTAAGTGATGAAGCACCACCGTTGGCGCAGATCGATTCGATACTCATAGAAGAAACAGACGTTATTGAACCGCCGCAGGATTTCCGCATTCTCACCTCGACCGACGACTGTCCAACCGAAACCATGGTGCCGGTTGATATCAGTGTCTGTGATGATTGTCAACGCGAACTGACCGATCGCCACGATCGTCGTTACCAGTATCCGCTGAATAATTGTACCAATTGCGGGCCCCGTTACACCATCATTCGTGACCTGCCCTACGATCGTGCGGCGACGTCCATGTCTCTGTTTCCCCTGTGTGATGACTGTCGGAAGGAGTACGATAATCCGGCAGACCGGCGCTTTCATGCCGAGGCCACTGCCTGCCCGGTGTGTGGACCGCAACTGTTCCTGAGCACGGCCGCTCGCCAGCCGGTGGTTACGACACAGCCACTGCAAGAGGTGGCAAAGCGCATAGCACAGGGACAGATTGTTGCCATCAAGGGGCTCGGCGGATTTCATATTGTCTGTGATGCCGGAAACAATCATGTTGTTGAATTGCTGCGCCAACGTAAGCAGCGCCCGCATAAACCCTTTGCGGTCATGGTGCGGGATGCGACCATGGCGGAAAAATACTGCCACCTCGACGAACACAGTCAAACCCTGTTGACCAGTCCCCAGCGGCCGGTGGTTTTGGTGCCGGACCGGGGGCGGTTACCCTTTGCTATCCATGGAGAGCTTGATCGGGTCGGCCTGTTCCTCCCCTACTCACCGCTGCATCTGCTGTTGTTTCAGTATCTTGATTGTCCTTTAGTTGCCACCAGCGCCAATATTGCTGATGAACCCGTCATCACCGATGTCGTCACCTTGTACGAACGCCTGAGTGGAGTGGTCGACGCCGTTCTTGACGTCAATCGCGAGATCGTCAATGGTTGTGATGACAGTGTTGTTACCCAGACTGGTGGTCATACCCTGATGTTGCGGCGCGCCCGTGGCTATGCCCCGGCAGCGATCAAGTTGCCGGCAACACTGCAACAGCGGGTACTTGCCGTGGGTGCCGGACTAAAAAATACCATTGCCCTGGGGTTCGCTGATCAGGCGATATTGAGCCCGCACATTGGTGATCTCGACGGTGTCGCCGCAGAAGCCTACTTTCAGGGCACCATCGCCACCTTCAAACGTTTGTATGATGTTGAGCCGGATCTGATTCTGTGCGACAAGCATCCGGAATATCTGTCATCACGCTGGGCGCTGCAACAAAAGATTCCAGTGCAACAGGTGCAGCATCACCACGCCCATGCCCTGTCGGCCATGGTTGCCTGTGGTATCGGGCTTGACGCTGAGATGCTGGCTTTCTGTTGGGATGGCACCGGTTATGGCGATGACGGAACCCTGTGGGGAGGCGAGGTTCTGAGGGCCGATTACCGCCATTACCAGCGCCGCTACCATGTGCGCCC